>JASJDT010000183.1 GCA_030065655.1 Desulfocapsaceae bacterium
CAAGTCCTTTGGCCAGGGGCACTGGGCTTATGGCCGGACAGCCACCGGCGACTTTGGCAAAAGTGCCACCCGGGGGGTGAACAACAACACCATTATCCCATGGGAGCTTGAACGATTGTCTGGGTCCAATGCACGAAACGGCGGTCATGCGGCCGTTCGTATCGAAAAGATATAAGGGAAGAGGAGGACTGAACAATGACACAATATGCAATGATAATTGATCTGAGAAAATGTGTTGGTTGCGGTGCCTGCGCTCTTGCCTGCAAAGCGGAGAACAATACCGCTTTACGCCACAACGGCCAGACATTCAACTGGGCTGATTTTGTCCATGAAACCACCGGGAAATTTCCCAACACCGCATACCGGACTCTACCGGTGCTCTGCAATCACTGCAGCGACGCTCCCTGCGTTGAGGCCTGTCCGGTTGATCCAAAGGCGATGTATAAAACCGAAGATGGTATCACCATGCACAATGAGGAACGGTGCATCGGCTGCCGCGCCTGCCAGGATGCCTGTCCTTACAGTATGTGGGAGGTTGAGAAAGACGGTGCCTACGGAGAATACAGCGTCATCAGCTATAACGAGGAAGGAGAACCAACGCACCCGTACTACACCGACAAGGAAGAGCTTTTCAAGAACATTTCCACTTCGGCTGCCGAGCTTATTTCTATCGCTGGGACGACACCGCCCCATGAGACCAAATACAAGCATCCCGATTACGAGAGCGTCCGTCGCAGTAATGTCGTTGAAAAATGCATCTTCTGTGATCACCGCCTTAAAAACGACCTGCTGCCCACCTGTGTGGAAGCCTGTCCTTCGAACGCCAGAATCATCGGTGATCTTGACGACAACTCAAGCGAGGTGGCTAAACTGCTGAAGAAATATTCTTATTTCGTCCTCAAACCGGACGAGGGAACACTCCCGAATGTTTATTATATTCGGGACTATTCAGCAAAATCATAGTGATCAGCGGAGGTGACACTATTTGGACTGCGTCACCTCCGCTCTTTTTGTCGGGAGGAGCAATGAGCCAACTTGAAACGCTTGCAACCGTTGAATCCTGTTTTCGTTTGTTGTCAGCCTGTTTTTACGAACCTGAAAAGGATCTTTTCCTGGAGCAGTCAGTCTGTGAGAACCTCAACCGTCTTCTGAGTTCCTTCAGTTCTGAGGCGGCAGCACATGCGCAGAGAATGGCCGTAGAGCTAAGCAATCAGGAGCAGCAGCAGCTTGCCCTCGACCACTCAGCACTGTTTATCGGTCCATTTGAACTAATAGCCCCGCCTTACGGTTCAGTTTACCTTGAGAAAAAACGAGAAGTGATGGGGGAAACGACTCTGGAGGTCATCAAGTTCTACCAGGATGCCGGTCTCCAGGTCGAAGAACGGGAACCCGCCGACCATATCGCCATTGAGCTGGAGTTTATGTCCTTTCTGCATAGCAGGGAAACGGCAGCCCTGCACGACGGCTCCACCGAGGAAGCGGACCGTTATAGGTATCTGCGCAGGAAATTCTTCTCCTCCTGGCTATATCCCTGGGTGGCTGAGTTCAGCCGGACAATTGGAGAAGGCACCGACAATGGTTTTTATCAGGCCCTTGCCGAATGTCTTGCCGCTTTTTCAGAGGCCTATCAGCAGCGGGTTGTCGAGTTTGACGCTTCTGCATAGGAATCTAAAAAAAAGGATTTGAGTCCATGGGCGTGCTCTCATTTCTAACCACAATATTTGCCCCAGCCGGAAGCCAGGTTGGTGTGAATCCCAGGCGTTGCCTGCGCAATCGTCTGCGCGGCAACCGCTGCAATCTCTGTTTAATGATTTGTCCGACGGCTGCCTTGACCTATTCCAACGGTTCGCTCCATCTTAACGAAGAAGCCTGCAGTAACTGCATGGCCTGCACCGCCGTCTGTCCAGTCGATGCGCTGGCGCCGACTGGCGATCTTCAGCAGTTTGTCAATGAGGTTAAAAATGTTGAGCATACCTTTTTGATTATTTCCTGTGCGCGCAATCGCCTATTTCATAAAAATGAACTCCTTCTCCCTTGCCTGGGAGTGTTTTCTCATGAACTGTTGGTTTCTGTGGCCTCTGCGGTAACGCAGAAAAGAATTCTTTTCAATAGCCGGGGGTGTGGTGGTTGCCGGAACGAAAAGGTCTTCTACTGGTTTAAGGGAAACCTGACAAGTCTTTTACAGAACAGCGACGCAAAAGCTGTTCCGAAGATGGAGATTGTGACGGCTGACAGCGATACACGGGCACAAGATGACCGCCGCTCTTTTTTTAAAGCAATGCAACGCAACGCAGTCAATGTCACTACCTCGTCTCGCAACGCCGGCAAGCAGGCAAAACAGAAGATGGCCACCTCGCGTACTACTTCCTCCAAGACCGGCCTGCTTCGAAAGGTTTTAAACGCAGATGAACCTTCCCATCCCCTGGCAAACAGAATGGTCCCCCGGCTGTCCATAGACGAGAACTGCTCTCCCTGCCCTCGCTGCGCTGGTATCTGCCCAACCGGGGCTCTTAAGTTGGCTCGTCTGGAACAGAGGGGAAAGCTGATGTTTGAAGGTAATTCCTGCTGCAGCTGCGGCCTTTGCCTCGATTTCTGCAAAGAGAAGGCTCTGACCCTAAACTGCTCCTTGACTGACTGAATAAGTCTTGCTTTCAGACGTTTGCAAAATCCTCAAAATTGTCAAGAAGGTGATTTGATAGGTGTTTGAAATCTTATAGTTGTTCCTGTTTTTAAAACTGGTAGAGTCGGGCCGGGTTGTCAACCAGGATCTTTTGCCGCAGTTTTTCATCAGAAACATAGCGGGAGAGGGTGTCGGCAAGGTGACCATCATCGGGCATGGTCTTTTTCATCATCACGTGGGGCCAGTCGGTTCCCCACAGCAGGCGGTGAGGAGCCATATCAACAAGGGCCTGGGCGAATGGATCCACATCTGCATAGGGAAGTTCCTCGGCAGAGATTCGGTAAGGGCCGGTAAGCTTTACCCAACATTTACCTGAGACAGCCAGCTCCACCAGTCCCTGGAAACCCGGGTTGTCAAGAGGGCAGTCTGGCCGAAAATAGCCAAAGTGGCCAACCACTATTTCCGTTGGAAAATCTTTGAATAACCAATAAAAATCGGGATGATCATCCACATGGATTAAAAACTCGACGTGCCACTTGCGGGTGTTCAGTTTCTCAGCCAATAAGGTAATCTCATCGAGTGGAAGAGCAGCGGAAGGTTTTTTGACATCGACAAGATTAAAGCGAACACCACGAATCCCTGCTTGATGCAGTGCTTCCAGTTCTTTTTCTCCAATATCCAATGGTATGACAGCCACCCCCCGGACCTGCAACGAGGTTTCATTCATAGCCTTGAGCATAACGTTGTTATCTGTTCCGTAAATGCTTGGCTGGACGAGCACTATCCGCTCAACGCCGATGACCGAAAGCATTTTTTCATATGCGGGTAGAAGGGCATCGGGTGGTGTGTAAATACGCGCCGGATCATACGGGACGGATGCTTCAGGGCCACAGATATGAGCATGGGTGTCGCATGAGCCAGCCGGGAAATGGCTTGCAGGTTTACTGGGTTCTGGATGGTAGGGCTGGCAATATGGTGCCTCCTCTGTGGCTTGGCTGATATTTTGGGTCATGTTCATCCTCCCCTGGGTAGCATCAGTCATCCAACTTTGAGAGTATCACCAAGATCTTGCAGCAGTTTATCGGCCTTTGCCACACTTACCGGCAGAATTGGAGGCCGCACATTACGCCACCTGCTATCTCCTCTTTTGATCGCAAGCAGTCCTTTCATTGCCGGTATGGGGCCGCATTTTTCGACAATTTTTCTAAATCTCACCATATCATCGTTGATTGTTTCCAGATCATCTGTTTTCATTCCCGTGCCAACATCATAGACATATCGAATTGCGGCCGGATTTATATTGCAGGTAGCAGATATGCAACCCATTCCACCATGTTCGAGTCCTTTTTTCAAAAAAAGTTCAGACCCTGGAAAAACGGCAACGCTTGGCGCTGCAGCTATGACTGCCTTGGTATTATTAAAATCTCCGGAACTGTCCTTGTAGGCAATGAAGATCTCCGGATAGTCACTTGCCAGCCGTCCTGCCAGTTCAGGAGTAAAACCGATCCCAGCAAGAGGAGGGATATGGTACATGCAGATTTTAAGCTGGGGAGAATTTATCATCTCCACTAATCTGGTAAAGTAGGCATAAAGCCCATCATCACTCGCGTTTTTATAAAAAAACGGCGGCAGGGTCATCACTGCCCTGCAGCCACGTTCGACTGCGTGGCGGCAGAGCGTCAGCGTATCTTCAAGATTGCAAAGGCCGGTGCCTGGCATCAGAACAGCTGGGTCGATACCACTATCAATCAATGCATCAACTGCGGCTAGACGCTCAGGCACAGTCATACTCAACGCTTCACCTGTGGTACCAAAGGGGGATAAAAAATGAAGCTCCTGTTCAAGCAGCCATTTCGCATGGCTTATATATAAATCGGCAGCAAAACTCAGATCGGAATTGAACGGAGTGAGAATCGGGGCCATAACCCCGGTCATTTTCTTTTCAAGCATATGAATATCTCCATTCTTTAAATATTTGATACTTCACCACGACTTTTCAGGCGTTCTCTTTGACTTGTCTCAAGGAGGCTTTTATAAACACTTCTAATCCTCTCAGCAGATAATATATCAGCAACTGACAAGAAGTACAGAATTTGTGATTATCCGCATTCCTGAATATGTATTGGTATTTCTATTAGTAGTGTTTATCATTTTTGAGTCATCATAATTATCATATCTATCTGTTTTTTTTGGTACTCGATGCTCACTACGATTAGCACCCAAAAAAGATTTTTCTTTTTTCCTTTTCTGGCATTTTTCTATCTAACCATAGGTGCACACGCTCTGCATCCGTATTTCCATGAGCACCCAGTAGACCAACCAGAACTGTCTGGTCAGCATTCAGCTCATGAAGGTCATCACGTCCATAGTGAACACCCATCGGTGTCGTATGGTGTATCAGTAGTTAGCGATCATAATTCTTGTCCAATCTGCATATTTATCGCAGTTAATTTGGCAGCAAATATCGGCTCTGTTTATCTGTCGACTCCTTCTTTGCCCGATCAACGCCTCGATCCTGACTGGCGGTCGATCTATTTGATCTCTCAACGATCAGCCATTCTCATCCGCGGTCCCCCTTTCTTGCAATTTATTTAAGTTTTTGAAAACAAAATATTATTTATTGTTCTGTTTGGTCCGCACTCAGTGGATTAATTATTTATTTTTTAAGTCTGTAGGCAACCTTAGGAGGTTATATATGTTCGGGGACGTGTTTGTTTTAAGAAAGTTAAATATATGCCAGCACCAGAGAATATTTGTGCTGTTGGTATTTCTAGCTCTATATTTTGTCGGTCAGCTTGGTACCGCTTTCGCGGAGAAGCGCGAGCATACCGCTCATGTGCATGGGATCGGCAAACTCAATATTGCCCTTGATGGCAACGATCTCATGCTTGAATTGATGAGTCCAGCCGCAAATATAGTTGGTTTTGAGCATGAACCTGAAAATGAAGAGCAAACTCGTGCAGTGCAAGAGGCGACCGAAGTATTGCAAAACGGTGAGAAGCTTTTTGCCATGACGTCAAAAGCTCAGTGCAGTCTTCATGATGCCCATGTAGAAGGCGATCTTATTCATGAAGATGGAGATGAACATGAAGCGCATCATCATGAACATAAAGACGAACATAAAGCCAGTCATCATGAACATGAAGATACTCATTCTGATGATCACCATGCAAATGAAGGTGTTCATAGTGATTTTAAGGTGACCTATCATTTCGAGTGTAATCAGCCAGAGCGTTTGAAGAGCTTGGAGGTGTTGCTGTTTGAATATTTTCCAGGTCTTGAAGAACTTGAAGTGCAGCTGCTTACTTCAAAGGTACAAACTGCTGTCGAACTTACCCCTAAAAACTTTCAAATTTCATTTTGAGAGAAAGAATGCAAGACCAGACAGCGCTAAAAAGTACTAACTCATTATCGAGCAACATTGGGACAGAGCCGGTTATTGATCTAACTGGCCTCTGTTTCTCCTATTCGGAAAAAGCATCACCCATCCTTGAAATTGACCGGTTTCAGGTTCATTCCGGTGAGATGCTGTTCATTATGGGACCAAGTGGGAGTGGCAAGTCTACTCTTCTGAGTATTATAACAGGCATCCTCTTGCCGCAGCAGGGAGAGGTAAAGATTCTCGGACAGTCTTTCTCTCAGCTGAGCGGGCCAGCCAGGGATCGCTTCAGAGCGGATAATATCGGCTATATTTTTCAGATGTTCAACCTGATTCCCTACTTGAGTGTGGTTGAAAATGTGATCTTGCCGTGTCAATTTTCCTCCTCTCGAAAAAAGAGGACCGGAAACCATTCTTCATCCATACGGCATGAGGCACTACGCCTGCTGACCCACCTTAACCTGCAGGATCCAGGATTGCTAAGCCAACCGGTCGTTGAATTGAGTGTCGGCCAGCAACAGCGGGTTGCGGCTGCTCGTGCCCTGATTGGCCATCCGAAATTGGTTATAGCCGATGAACCGACATCTTCTCTTGATACGGAACACCGTGAGTCTTTTTTGCGCCTTCTCTTTGATGAATGTCTCAAGTCGGGAGCAACATTGATATTTGTCAGCCACGACACCACTCTCGCTTCCCTTTTCAGCCGGGTGATTGAGCTAAAGAAAATCAATATGGCTCCAGGAGCATCAGGGGGTGGGAAAACATGAGAAACATATTGCTGCTTGCTCTGAAAAGCCTGCGAAATAGAAAATTCACCGTTTGCCTGACGATAATCTCCATAGGCCTGAGTGTGGCCTTATTGCTTGGAGTGGAACGGATCAGGACTGAATCGCGAAACAGTTTCACCAATACTATTTCTGGTGCTGATCTTGTCGTAGGAGCCCGCAGTGGACCGATTCAACTCCTGCTCTATTCGGTTTTCCGAATTGGCTACGCTACAAACAATATATCCTGGGAAAGCTATCAGGAGATCTCAGCATTTCAAGATGTTTCCTGGGTCATTCCCATCTCACTTGGGGATTCTCATAGGGGTTACCGGGTCATGGGTACCGAAAGGAACTATTTCAATCATTTTAGCTATAGTTCTGAACAGAAACTGCAATTTGCCACGGGAGTGCCATTCAATGACCTCTATGAAGCAGTATTGGGTTCAGAAGTGGCTCGAAAGCTTGGCTATGGCCTCGGTAAATCCATCGTCCTTAGCCACGGAGCGGGGGAAATTTCACTCATTGAGCATGACGACAAGCCATTCACCGTTGTGGGGATACTCTCTCCCACCGGCACACCTGTTGATCAGACGATCCATGTAAGCCTGGAGAGCATTGAAGCCATCCATATCGGTTGGCAAGGTGGAGTACCTCAAGCTGGAGCACGGATATCAGCCGATCAAGTACGGCGTTTAAAACTCAAGCCTACATCAATAACTGCTTTTCTCATCAAACTGGACTCTCCTATTGCCACATTTAAAGTGCAGCGCGCCATCAACGAGTACAGGGAAGAACCGTTGACCGCTATTTTGCCTGGAGTCGCCCTCCAACAATTGTGGCAACTCATAGGGATTGCCGAAAATGCCCTTATGGCAGTGTCTGCTTTTGTCGTCGTCGTCGGCTTGTTTGGCATGTTGACCACATTAATGACCAGTCTGAATGAAAGGCGTCGGGAAATGGCTATTTTGCGCTCGGTTGGTGCACGTCCTGCCCATGTGTTTTCGCTTATAATTGGTGAGGCAGTTCTAGTAACCGCATCAGGTATCGCATTCGGGATCATCTTGCTCTATGGTCTGCTTCTCATGGCACAACCGTTGTTGATATCTCATTTTGGACTGCATATAAACATATCCTTCTTTTCCAGCTATGAACTTCTTCTGATCGGTATTATCCTTATTGCCGGTGTGGTGGCAGGTCTCGTGCCAGGGTGGAAGATTTACCGCTACTCTCTTAACGATGGAATGACCATAAAAACCTGAAGGTGCTGCTATGAAAAAGCTACTACCCCTTATTGCACTTTTTTTCTTGTTTTCAGCCTTGCCGTGCAACGGCTCAGCAGTCAGAGAAATTGAATGGAAAGATCTTATACCGGAACTTCCCCCTCAGGACAATCCATTGACGGGTCTCTCAGAACAAGAGGTCGGTTTTATTGAATGGATAATCTATTTACGGGAGTTCCTACCGGAAGAAGTGACGGAGGAGAACAAGGAATACCACGATGAAATGAATGAAGCTTTGCCCGAACTCAAGGAGAAGGGCATAGACGTGGATAAAATCATAGCAGAGAGGCAGTATCGGAATTCCGCGGTCAACAAGAATCTCGATGGAAAAGCTATAAAACTAGCCGGCTATTTACTGCCTCTTAACCTGTCGGGAAATGCAGTAACCGACTTTCTCCTGGTACCTTACGTTGGAGCCTGTATACATGCCCCCCCTCCGCCTCAAAATCAAATAGTGCATGCGGTAACAGCGACCCCAACGGACTTTGAAATTGACGAACTCTTTAAACCCGTCTCGGTAACTGGAAGGTTGAAGGCGAAATCCTTGTCAAAAGAGCTGTTCTTGGTCGATGGCTCAAGTGATATCTACATAGGTTATAGTATGTCAGTTGACAGGATAGAAGAGTATCGGCCCTGAAAGATCTCTTGAGAATGTTAATCTTTACTTAGGTTCAAGTTGATCATTTGCTTTCGACCCGTACAACGCAGATATTTTACCTTGCATGTACCTTCCTTCGACAATAAAGCAATTAGAGGTTAAAATTTAATTACTGGCAAATCTGTAAAAGCTGCCAGGAAGGATAAACGGGTGTTGGTATGTATGGCGAGTTGAAATGCTTTGAGGGGTGAATTATGGATTCAACAAAAATATTTACTCAGGCTCTTGAGTTTGAGAAAAAAATTCGAGATCTCTATCGTACTGCGGAAGCAAGAGTTGACGATGAGCGGGGCAAGGCGATTTTTCGCGGTCTGGCCGAGGAAGAGCAATCACATATTGATTTTCTGGAGGCCGGTTTGAAGACTCTGCAACAAAACGGTTCACTTGATGCAGGGGAGCTGAAAACTTCAATTCCCAATCCCGAGTTGTTGCGTGAGAAGGTTGAGCAGAT
>JASJDT010000184.1 GCA_030065655.1 Desulfocapsaceae bacterium
TGAAAAGCTTAAAGGCTTTGCTCTATCTGGAAAAAGACTGGGTACCTTCAGAACCTGGGGCTACATTGTACATTCGACCGACCATGGTAGCCACGGAATCTGCACTTGGGGTCAGACCGGCCGATTGCTATTACTTCTATATTATCATGTGTCCAGTTGGTGCGTATTATCCGGAGGGATTCAATCCGACTAAAATCTATGTATCCGATACTTATGTAAGAGCTGTGAAAGGTGGGGTAGGTGAAGCCAAGGCCGCTGGAAACTACGGAGCCTCTCTTTTGGCTGCCGAAGAAGCCAAAAAAAATGGCTGTACCCAGGTGCTCTGGCTGGATGGCATCGAACACAAATACCTTGAAGAAATTGGCACCAGTAACATCTTCTTGCGCATCGGCGATGAGCTCATCACCCCGCCATTAGAGGGTTCCATTCTTTCCGGTATCACCAGAGATTCAGTGCTACAGCTGGCTGAAGATTGGGGAATTAAGATGGTCGAAAAGCGGGTTTCGATTGACGAGGTAATAGATGCCAACCGTGCTGGCAGTTTGCTGGAAATGTTTGCCACTGGCACCGCTGCCGTCATTTCCCCAGTGGGCGAATTACTCTATAAGGGTGAGCGCTATATAATTAACGATGGCAAAACCGGTGAATACAGTCAGAAGTTCTATGATGAGTTGCAGCAGATCCAGTTCGGAGATAAGGAGGTAGTCCATAACTGGTCGGTAAGGGTGTGCTAAAGCCTTTTAGAGTATGGTCGTTTACCGCTACACGCACTCATTGAGATATATGATATCAAGAGGTGATGAGCAGATCATCTGGGTCACCCTGCTGGAGATGTTTTCCAAAAGCAGATAATAGTGTGCATTTGACCAGCATTTTCAGGTTTTTCTGCTTGAAAATAACTCATTTGCACGTTGAACCATTTTTTTGGTAAAAACCCTTGATTTTTAAAAATCCAACCCTATATTTTGGCCAGTCTTAAACGAGGGGCCTATGATCGGGCCAGTTCTTAACGTGGTTGTCGAAGTACGGTAACCTTAAAATATTGGAATTAATGGTAGATAGGAGGAAGTATGAAAATTCGTCCATTAAATGACCGCATTTTGGTCAAAAGATTGGAAGAAGAAGAAAAAACAGCCGGTGGTATAATCATTCCTGATAGTGCCAAGGAAAAGCCTGCTGAAGGAGAAGTTGTTGCCGTAGGTCCAGGCAAGCTCAGTGATCAGGGCGAGCGTATGACTCTTCAGGTGAAAGAGGGTGATCGAATTCTCTTTTCCAAGTATGGCGGCACAGATGTCAATATAGATGGTAGTGAGTATCTTATCATGCGTGAAGATGACGTACTCGGAGTTGTAGAATAATAATGACCCTCATATCTGCCCGCGTAGAGCTGGGAAAGATTAACAAAGGAGAATAAGATAATGGCTGGTAAAGATATAAAATATGGAGTTAAAGCCCGTGAGAACATTCTTGCCGGTGTCAATAAGCTTGCTGACGCTGTGAAGGTGACTCTTGGACCCAAAGGTAGAAATGTATTGATCGAAAAATCTTTCGGCGCCCCCACCATCACCAAGGATGGTGTGACCGTGGCCAAAGAGATTGAAATTGAGGACAAGTTTGAAAACATGGGCGCCCAGATGGTGCGGGAAGTTGCCTCTAAGACCTCGGATGTGGCTGGTGATGGAACCACCACGGCAACCGTTCTTGCCCAATCAATATATAAAGAAGGTGCCAAACTTGTCGCTGCCGGTGGTAACCCCATGGAAATCAAGCGTGGCATTGACAGTTCTGTAAAAGTCGTGGTCGACGAACTGGCTAAAATTGCCACCCCGACAAAAGAGCAAAAAGAGATTGCCCAGGTCGGAACTATTTCAGCCAACAGTGATGAGACCATTGGAAATATCATCGCCGAAGCTATGGATAAAGTAGGCAAGGAAGGTGTTATCACTGTTGAGGAAGCCAAATCCATGGATACCACTCTCGATGTCGTAGAGGGTATGCAGTTTGACCGTGGCTACCTCTCTCCCTATTTCGTTACAGATCCGGACCGTATGGAAGTTTCCATGGAAGATCCATACATTCTCCTCGTCGAGAAAAAAGTTTCCAATATGAAGGATCTTCTGCCTGTACTTGAGTCTGTTGCCAAGCAAGGTAAAGGTTTGTTCATCATCGCCGAAGATGTTGATGGTGAAGCACTTGCAACCCTAGTGGTTAACAAGCTCCGTGGCACCCTGAATGTTGCAGCTGTAAAGGCTCCTGGTTTTGGTGATCGCAGAAAAGCTATGCTGGAAGATATCGCCATTCTTACCGGTGGTCAGGTAATCACCGAAGATCTCGGTATCAAGCTTGAAAATGTGACGGTCAATGACCTTGGAACCTGTAAGCGTATCAGTGTTGACAAAGACAATACCACCATCGTTGATGGTGCTGGCGAGAAAGAAAAACTCAACGCCCGGGTAAAGCAGATTCGTACTCAGATTGAAGATACCACTTCAGATTACGATCGCGAAAAACTACAGGAACGTTTGGCTAAGCTTATCGGCGGTGTAGCGGTAATCAATGTCGGTGCTGCCACCGAGGTCGAGATGAAAGAGAAGAAGGCCCGGGTTGAGGATGCCTTAAATGCAACTCGTGCTGCCGTTGAAGAGGGCGTCGTACCTGGCGGTGGCATAGCCTATATCCGTTGTCTCAAAGCACTCGAAGCTCTGGCACTTGAAGGCGAACAGGAACTTGGCAAGAATATCCTGTTGCGCGCCCTTGAGGAGCCCGTTCGTCAGATCGCCTCCAATGCCGGCCGCGAAGGTTCAGTTATTGTCGAGCATGTAAAAACGCTGGAAGGTGCGAACGGTTTCAACGCTGCCACCGAAAAATATGAAGACCTCCTGGCCGCTGGTGTAATTGATCCGGCTAAGGTGGCCCGTACCGCACTGCAAAATGCGGCTTCAGTTTCCGGAATGCTCTTGACCACCGAGTGTATCATTGCTGAAATTCCAGAAGAAAACCCAGGTGGCGGTATGCCTCCAATGGGCGGTGGAATGCCAGGTGGAATGGGCGGAATGGGTGGAATGATGTAATCACCTCCCCAACCACCAAAGCTCAAATTTGAGTTTTATGGATGTTTAAGGAGGATCTCACTTTCGAGGTCCTCCTTTTTAGTTTCTTCATCAGTCTACGAGGGTTGCTTAGCGAACATTTTTAATCGTAGAAGCAGTGAGATGAAAACAACAAACAAGCTGAAGAAAGTGGTTGACACTGGTTTTTGAATAAGGTAAATATTCTTGCCTTGTGGCACGGCGATGTAGCTCAGATGGTTAGAGCATACGGCTCATATCCGTAGAGTCCGGGGTTCAATTCCCTGCATCGCCACCAGTTTCCAACAGCCCTTATAAATAGATTGGGGCTTTTACATATCGGCCTTGTTGACAGAACCCTGTCGCAAGGCCTTTTTTTTGTCTGTTTAAAAAAAACATATTTGCTGTTTTTTTCTTATCTCTAAAAGTTGATGGACAGACGCTGAACCGAAGAGGGTTTAAAACTCGGTCTATATATTACGGATGAGATGTTGCGCCAGGCGTTTGGTGTACTTGTGATCATCGAAGCAAGAAAAAAGTAGTGCTGAAAGAGCACATCGTTTATCAATGCCTGACATTTTAAAACAGTTTCTTTCTTGGCACTACAGCGACTTATACTTCTGCAGATGTTTGATTAATGCATCAACGACGATCTCAGTCATAGGACGACCTTTGTCGGCTGAGGCCATGCGTAATTGTCGGTGCAGTTCATCTGGTATTCTGAAGGTCAATTTCTTATCTTGGGCATGGGGATTCAATTTAGGCCTCCCCGTTTTTTTAGCTTTTTTAGGTTTACTTGCTTTATTAACGGTCTCAGCAATGTTATCGAGGATATCCAAATCCGAGATACTTCGTCTTTTTTTAGCTGGCATCTTGTATCTCCTTATGTAATTAAGCTATACAATGATCTCTATTTTTTCATTCTTTTTAGCTTCAGCATTTTGGCTATTTCAATGAGTAGCTGTTCCATTTCCTGAGCAGCAAGGCTGCTTCTATTGTATTCCATCACAGAAGTTCCAGTTATCAGACTCTGCTTGTAAGCTTCTCGATTATGAAGCATGCATTTGAGTATGGGAAAAGGGTAGTATTTTTGTAAAGCAGAGCGAATTTCATTTGCCAAGATAGTTCTTGGCGTAATTCGGTTGATGAGAAAGCGACATTGTAGCTCTGGATTCATCTTTTCCTGAATAATCGTTAAGGCTTTTACGGTTTTGGCAACGCCTCTGATATCCAGCGGTGAGGGTTGGAGGGGGATGAGGACAATGTCGCTTACCGCTGCGGCCTGATAGATAATCTCATGGCTGTGAGGCGGAGTGTCAATAAAAATGATCTGTTGATCAAGTTGCTCAATTATTCGGTGAGGCTTTTCTGCAGCCTCATGGATGGACAAATTTGTTTTCCGATGATTCTGGAGTGTCTCATAACAGCTTTTTTGCTGATCTGCATCGAGAAGAGCGACTGTATATTTTTTCTTAAGCCCGGCAACCCCCAGGGCAAGGTTCATTGCCACGGTACTTTTGCCCACTCCACCCTTTTGACTTGCTATGGTAACTATCATTTTTTGTCCTTTTGCTGGCAAATGTAATATAAATGAACAAAGTATTTGAACCGTGCCTTTTTGTAAATCTCTTTCTTAGTATTTTGAAATTTTTTAATTGCTCGCCAGGATTTTTATTAAACTTCTCAGGAGCGGAAAAGCTGCCGAACCATTTTAACAGTGCTTTTTCAACGAGAATGAATTATTTTTACATGTGGAAAAGAGATCTGCAATAGACTCTTTTTCGAACATTTCAAAGAACAGGGGTGCCTTACTAACCTAGGCTGAGAATATACCCTTTACCTGATCCGGATAATGCCGGCGGAGGGAGTCCAATCGATTTTCCCCTTTTTTTGAAAACACCCAGTCAATGGTATCCGTATGAGCGGTATGGTCATGTAGTAAGAGTGAAAGGAATAGGCAATGCGTATTTTCATAAACGGTGATGAGGTTGAAATCAAGGAGGGAGCTTGTCTAGAGGATGTCATCCTCTTTCTTAAGCTAACCAAGCATGGTTTGGCCATTGCGGTCAACACCACGGTTGTTCCGCGAGAGAATTGGCAAAACCATCAGCTAACAGATAACGATGCGGTTATGTTCATTCGGGCAGCGCAGGGTGGTTGAATCTGACTGAAGATTAAATCTCTCCAGAAAGATCAATTAAGTTGAACTTTGAAGTTACTCATCATCACATCTCCAGATCAAGTTGAACATGAGCTCGAAACCATAAATGAGCTCTTCGCCATGGGACTGGAAATTCTTCATCTGCGTAAGCCTGGTTTTACTGCCGTGCAGATGGAGAGGATATTGATCGGGATAGAACGGAGATATCTCATCAGAATCATGATGCACACACATCACGAATTGGTTGCTAAATATGGCCTGCGCGGTTGCCATTTTTCTACTGAACTGCGAGAAAACAGAGATTACTCATTGTTGCCTGAGCGCTGCAGTACCTCTTGTCATAGTGTGGCAGAGCTTGAACAAGTGTGGGCAGATTTTGAATATTGCTTTATTAGTCCGGTTTTCAATTCAATTTCTAAACCAGACTATCAGGCAGGAATTGACAGAAATGGGTTGACTAAAACATTGACATCATTACCGACAAAAATTGTTGCTCTCGGTGGCATAGATTATAGAACATTGCCGAAAGTGCCAGGACAATGTTGGGGTGCTGCTGTCCTGGGAGCGGTCTGGAGAGAGGCCAAAATGAGCAGGCGTCTGGATAGTTTTCAGCAACTGCAAAAGATTGCGGACAAATTATGAAGGACAATGTAGCCATCCAATTTATTACCGACCCAAGGCTGGATTTTGATCCAGTTGATCAGGTCGAACTGGTCTGCGCCGGAGGTATTCGCTGGATTCAAATGCGACTCAAAAAAATGAGCAGACAGGAAAAATTACGCTATGGCAAGGAGATTAGGAGGATATCGAGAAATTACAACTCGATCTTTATTGTCAATGATGATGTCGACATTGCCAGCGAATTAGGGGCGGATGGTGTTCATCTCGGTCTTGAGGATCAGGATCCCGTGGCAGCTCGAACTGTCTTGGGTGCATCGGCTATTATTGGTGGAACCTGCAATTGTTATGATGATATCCTTCTGCGCCATCGGCAGCAGGTTGATTATATCGGCCTGGGTCCCTATCGCTTCACCTCAACGAAAAAAAAGCTCAGCCCGGTTATCGGGCTTGAAGGATACAAAAAAAATCTCCAGCGGTGTAGGCAGGAGCTACTGAATATATCGATTGTGGCTATTGGAGGAATCGTCGTGGCAGACATTGCCCCATTGCGAGGCATTGGAGTCGCCGGTATTGCCGTTTCCTCTCTTATCATAGATGCACCTGACCCTGCGGCCAGAGTTAAGGAAATACAGGAGGAATTTGCATGCAAGACGATCCCCTAATTATCGCTGAAACAGAGTTTAATTCTAGATTGTTCACCGGTACAGGTAAGTTTGGTTCACATTCGTTGATGGAGCAGGCGATAGTTGCTTCGGAGAGTGAACTGGTAACGGTGGCTCTGAGACGGGTTGATCTTAAAAGCGATGAAGGACAGGATGATATCCTTGAGCACCTCAACCATCCTCGAGTGAGATTATTACCAAACACATCCGGAGTCAGAGATGCCAGAGAAGCGGTTTTTGTCGCCCAACTTGCTCGGGAGGCGTTGAAAACCAATTGGCTCAAACTTGAGATTCATCCCGATCCCAAATACCTCCTGCCCGATCCCATAGAAACTCTCCAGGCAACCGAGGAACTGGTGAAGATGGGATTTATCGTCATGCCCTATGTGCAGGCGGATCCTGTTCTCTGTAAGAGGCTCGAGGAAGCAGGGGCTGCGGTCACTATGCCCCTCGGAGCTCCAATCGGCACCAACAAAGGTTTGCAAACTATTGAAATGCTAAAAATAATTATTGAACAGGCAACTGTTCCGGTGGTTGTCGATGCCGGTATCGGTGCTCCCTCACATGCTGCCTGGGCAATGGAAATCGGCGCAGATGCCGTTCTGGTCAACACAGCGATCGCATCTTCTGCAGATCCGGTAAGTATGGGTATTGCTTTCAGAGAAGCGGTGAAGGCCGGTAGAATGGCGTATCTTGCCAAACTGGGGACGGTACGGGATATGGCTGAGGCAAGCAGTCCTCTGACATCATTTCTGGATAGCTGAGGCGGGTGAATGAAGACCTTCTATCAAGAATTGCAGAAGCATCATTGGCATGATCAGATAGCTTCGATACAGAAAAAGAACGAGAAAGATGTAAGGCGTGCTTTGGATGCTGAATACCGTGGTCTGGAGGAGTTTAAAGCCTTGATTTCTCCGGCGGCCGAACCTTTCCTCGAGGAGATGGCTCAGCGTTCCATGGAGCTTACCCGGAAAAGGTTCGGCAGGACGATCCAGCTCTATATTCCTCTCTACCTGTCAAACTTCTGCACAAACAGCTGCATTTATTGTGGATTCAGTTGCAGCAATACAGTGGAGCGCAAAGTTCTCAGTATCGAAGAAGTAGATCTCGAAGTTGCGGCTATCAAAAAGATGGGCTATGACCATATTTTACTCGTCAGTGGTGAAGCGCCTGGGCAGGTAAACTCTGTGTATTTCGAGGAAGTGCTTGCCAGGATAAGAAATGATTTTTCGCAACTGGCCATGGAGGTTCAGCCCCTGGAGCAGCATGAATATGAGCAGCTAATCGACTGCGGCTTGAGTTTTGTCTGCATCTACCAGGAAACGTATAATCAACACAACTACGGCAGTTATCATCCACAAGGTCCCAAAGCTGACTTCAGATATCGTTTGGAAACACCTGACCGCCTCGGCCGGGCCAGGATTCATAAAATCGGTTTGGCCTGCCTCTTGGGTCTTGAAGATTGGCGAACCGATTCATTATTCACAGCCATGCACCTCGATTATCTGGAGAAAATGTATTGGCGGACCAGGTTTTCAGTGTCCCTGCCGAGACTGCGTCCCCACGATGGGCAATTCCGGCCACGACATGTGGTTGGTGATAGAAGCATGGTACAGCTTATTTGTGCCTGGAGACTGTTCTCACCGGAGGTGGAAATATCCATCTCCACGCGGGAGAGCAGCAGATTTCGAGACAATATCCTGCGCCTGGGAGTTACCTCCTTTAGTGCAGGATCAAGTACCAAGCCTGGTGGCTACGCAAATCCGGGCGATGAACTGCAGCAGTTCTCCGTAGACGATAACCGCAGCCCCAAAGAAATTGCCGATATGATCCGGCAGCGGGGCTATGAACCGGTTTGGAAGGATTGGGATAAAAACATACACCCGCCGATTACAAGGTAGATACCTCAAGGTAGACATTCTTCTATGTTGACAGAGCTGGAAAAAGCCAGATATGCCAGGCAGCTACAGCTGGATGGGATAGGGTTAGCTGGGCAACAAAAACTAAAGGAGGCCAGTGTCCTCATCGTCGGTGCAGGTGGTCTGGGCTGCCCTCTGGCACTCTATCTCGCTGCTGCGGGAGTAGGCAAGATTGGCATAATCGATAATGACAGGGTTTCTGAGTCGAATCTGCACAGACAGATTCTCTATACCATGGAAGATGTGGGAAGATATAAGGTTGACGCGGCCCTCGAACGAATCCAAACCTTGAATCCTCATATCAGCATCGAACCAATGATTGATAGATTGTCTGAGGAGAACGCAGCTCGTCTGATCGCTGAATATGACCTTGTTCTTGATGGTTGTGACAATTTCGCAACACGCTATTTGATCAATGATGTTTGCGTGAAGTTGAACAAAGTATATATCTACGGTTCGGTAGCTGAATTTACCGGCCAGGTATCAGTTTTTAACCACCAGGGAGGCCCAACCTATCGATGCCTCTATCCGGAAGAGACAAGTTGCAACCGGCAGCACGACAGCCTGGGAGTTTTAGGCATGCTCCCCGGCCTCATCGCCATGCTGCAAGCAACTGAAACGGTCAAGATCATTTGTGATTTGGATGACTCATTATCCGGGGTAGTGTTGGTCGTTGACCTTCGTATCGGCAGATTTGACAAGTTTACTCTTGTCAGGCAGCGTGATTGATAATTGAAACTCTGCTGAAATGAACAAATATCCTTTCACTCCTGGTCAATTACCAGAAAACTCAGAGTGCTTTGCAGGATGATTGCGAGACCAAACAATACAAAAATATCAATAAAACGTCACCATGTTGCCAG
>JASJDT010000185.1 GCA_030065655.1 Desulfocapsaceae bacterium
TGATATTGCTCAGCAAATGCTGGAGTATCTCGGCTACGAATCCAGCGTTGTCCAGACTGGAGAGGAAGCCGTCGCAGACTACAGGGAGGCCTATGAGGCTGGTGAGCCATATTCCCTGGTTATTATGGACTTGAATATTCCCCAAGGTATGGGCGGCATTGAAGCCGTCAAGCATATTCTTGATATTGACAATAATGCCAGGGTGGTTGTTTCATCCGGATACTCGGGTGATTCGATTATGCGTGAATACGAAAATTATGGATTCGTCGGTTCCATCGGTAAACCATTTGATATTCAGGGATTGAAGGCTGTTATTCAGTCGGTTGTCCACTAGGAAGAAAAGTTAGCCTCTCTATTTTCTTCCACACGGTATGAATCGGTCGCACTCCTCAAATCTGAACCTTGGTATTATCTATTTTACCGCCATTATTACCATCTGCTCGTTGTATGCAGCACAGCCGATTCAGCCGGTTTTTCAAAACGAATTCCAGCTAACCAATCTCCAGGCACTGCTGTTCACCACCTTGATGATGTTTCCCTTGGGAGTTGCGCCGCTTTTTTATGGTTTTCTCCTGGAAACATTTTCCGCAAAGTTGCTGCTGCGCACGGCTGTGCTTATCCTGGGTGTGCTTGAATTGATTTTTGCCTGTTCAACCAGCTATTTTTCATTGCTGTTTATAAGAGGCGTCCAGGGTTTGATGATCCCGGCCATCCTGACTTCTCTGATGAGCTACATCTCCTTTACCTCAGCCAAGGAAAATGTTCAGCATTCCATCGCCGTCTACATAGCCGCAACCATCGTTGGAGGATTTGTCGGTCGATTTCTCTCCGGTTTATCAACGGAACTTTTTGGTTGGCGCTTCTTTTTTGCATTTCTCGGAGTGGTGCTCATCGGTGCTTTTTTTCTCCTGCGAGCCCTGGAAAAGGATGCCAATATGGAGTATGCCAAGCCGCGCCTGGGAGAGGTTGCAGCCCTTCTGCGCAAGAAGCGATATTTCTGGCTCTACATAGGAATTTTTTCAATTTTCTTCGTTTTTTCCGCGATGATGAATTTTCTTCCCTTTGCCCTGAAAGCGATGAATCCGGATACCAGTGAGGCGGGCATCGGTTTTCTTTACTTTGGTTATGCCATGGGTATTTTTGTTTCGCTTAACAGTAGGAGGATCATCGCCTTTTTTGGCAACGAAGCGGATGCGATAAGGGGGGGAATAGCTATTTTCTTTATCGGCACGTCACTTTTTCTGGTACACAGCTATACGGTGATGTTTCTGGCCATGTTTGTTTTCTGCACCGGGCTTTTTATGGCGCACTCCCTGCTTTCCGGATTTGTCAATAAGATGTCCATCCACAAAAAAGCCATAGCAAACGGGGTCTATATTTCTTTTTACTACATGGGCGGAACATTCGGCTCATTTATTCCTGGATATTTTTATGAAAATTATGGCTGGAGCGGCTTTATATTCTTTCTTCTGGCCATGCTCTCCTTTTCCCTGTTCTGCATACGCATGATGAAAACCCATGTTGCACTTGAGAGCGATTGAACTGTAGAAATCCACGCTCAACCTGACATCTTCGTTTTCAATTCTCAGCTTGATCGGACAACTCCCTGCTAATGATTGTCATGGCTAGATTCATATCAAAAATTGCCTTTTAGTTTTTAGGTTCTTGATGCAACCCTTACCCGTGTTTGCCGGAACAGAATATCAACGGCTGGCCGAAACCGGTGAATATTTTCCGTGCCTGAGGGTATTTCTTGGGGAAAGCCGGACGCATCGATGAGACAATATCGAAGAGATTCTGGAGATTGTTGAAAGCGATTTTTTAGCTGAGGATGAGGAATTCTACTTAATCGCCTCTATGTACCGCATTTGCCGCAGATCGAGTAAACATAGCCTATCGCGGTTTTGAACACCTGCTGCTGGGTCGTTATGGAAAAGTAGTCGTCGCTGCTCCCGATGGATATGGCGTTAAAGATCACAAAATATTTATATTTGGAGTCCGCCTGTATTGTGTCGGGGTAACCAAGTGATCTACTGTTTTGGATACATTAGAGCCAATTGAAAAATTATCTTCTCGGTGTCTACGTGTACCGGCCCGAACTCTGCGTTATGCTCAAAATTTTATCCTAGGAATATCAATTATATGCCTGTGGTAAAATCTTTCGCATGCCTTGATTTTGAATGAAAATCTTACTTTTGTAAAAGGCCCATTGTATAGTGATTTTCGAAAATAGCGCTCATGAAGAGGATGATAAGCGCGTTTCTTAAAACCTCCAACCTTGTAATTTCAACCATTAAATATTTCTAGACGTCCGCCGTTTTGCATGGAGAGGGCAGCTGCCTCGAGTATCGCAACCACCTTTAAAGAGTCCGCCAGGGGTGCAGCCAGCGGTTCCCCGGTCAACAGGTAGTCGGCTAGATTTTGGTGGAACGGGTAGCGGACTGGCCTACGCTCTGGCAGAAATGTGGGGGCGTGTGATCCCAGCATTGCCGGTTCCGTCTGTTCTATGTCGCCGGAGGGTCGTCTACGAAAGATTTTTAAACTTGGTGGCATCTCCGTGGGTGGAATCTCATCCCATTGAAAGTAGATATCCGGATCGCTTCGATAAACAATTGTGTCCCGCCATTCGCCGACAATGGCTCCTTCGGTTCCCAACAGATACCACTTCGGCTTCCGGGTTGCAGCAATGTCGGAATGGATGAACTCAGCCTCTTTTCCATCGGCAAAGCGGATCTGTATACGTTCCTGATCCGCGTTGGTGACATCCCGCCAGACCCGATTGTGGCAAGTGGCCGTTACAGCCGCAATTGGTTCTGGCATAAGCCCGACAATCCAATCGAGATAATGGGCTCCCCAGTCGTAGGTTGTACCACCGCAAATCGGTGCATGGGAATGCCAATGGGGACACGGGTGCCCAAACCCGCCGACAAAGGTTTCCAGATAAAAAAGGTCGCCTATCCTGTTTTCCTTGAGAACCTTTCGAATCATAAGATAGTCTTCGTCGAAACGCCGATTTTGATGACAGCTCAGGTGGACCCCGTATCGGTCAGCAGCCTCGACCATCCGGTCGGTTTCCTGTCGGTTCAGAGCGAGTGGTTTTTCGCAGACCACGTGTTTGCCATAAGAGAGCATCTCAACGCATATTGCGGCATGTGAATTTGGTGGAGTTGCCACAATCACGAGATCCACGTTCGGATCCTCAGCCATGGCTTTTCCAGAGTCATAGAAACGAATATCTGGAAAGTCTTTCTCGGCTACGGCAAGGCGTCCTGGATCGAGATCACAGACCGCTGTGAACTGTAAGCCTGCTGTGGCGTTGGCACCAAGTCCGTGGAGCCTGCCGACCGAAGGTGCAAACCCGAGAATTCCGACACCCAGGTTTTTCACCTGTATTTTGCCGGCATGGTAGGAGAGGGCTCGATATAGGATTTGCTGAAGCTCTTGAGCATTTGAAGCCGTCAATGTTGTGCAGATCGCATGCCCCTCACCGACAGCTCGGGCCGTCATCACCGCCTGGCGGGTAAACCGCCAGTCGATCTCCAACAGCGGTTCAACGCCGTCTAGGATCAATTCTAGTTCCCGCTGGGTATTAAACAGGTAGATTGATTCGGGTAGGCGTGCCGCCATGGGATGGCTACTATTGGTAAATTCGACCCGAAGCTCGGTGTTTGGGCCGACAGGTCCAGGACGTACGCCAAAAGTGTCTGGCAATTCGGTCTCGTAAACTTCCAGAAAATGAAACCAGACGCCGCCCTTGGCGACAAATTTTTCGATCTCCAATTTGGCCTCACTCCAGTGCTCAGGGCCGACGGTAATAAGAACGTCGACTCCGGATGGTACCGCCATGAGCACTTCATTCGCCGACTCGATCTTCACATGGGGCATGGCGCGCAAATAGGTCAGAAAAGAAAAGAAACCGGTTGGCTGGTTTTTAGCCGACAGCAGAATAGAAATGGGCTTGTGTTTCAGCATGGTATGGGGCCTTTACTGATATTTTTTGTTTGGATCGTTTAGCCAGAAGCGCGATATCGCTTTGTCAACGTATATGATATGACTCCTTTTCCTGCTAATGTGGTTTTGACATAAAGTGCTGCAAGACTTGTTATAGAAAAAAACACTAACACGAATCATCACTCTGTCAATACATATGATTTCTACAAGAAATACTAAAAAAATATATAATTATAGCATGTTGGCGGCGGATCTTCGGTCGAATTCTAATCTGAGCGGTGATTGCCAGCACAAATAATCAAACTTCGGAATGATGTCGAATGGGCAACATCCACGATTGCAAATCGATCTTGTATGAACCCAAAAGTGGCAAACAGCATGAAATTGTTACGACAGAAAGTAAATAGTGTCAATCTAATGGAGAAACTACCAATAAATCGAAATTAAGCTGCTATGCATTTAGGACATTTACCTAATAAGAAGACTTCATGATCTTCGACAACAAAGCCATCGGGTGCAGCATCGTCCACCTTTAAAGCGCATCCAGGCAGCTCATAGGCGCGGTTGCATTCACGGCAGAAGAAGTGGTGATGATGATCCTTGCCAGACCGTTCATAGAGGGTTCCAAAAGAGGGGTGAAAAACTTTTACCAGCGACCCATTATCAGTCAGGATTTTCAATGTCCTGTAAACAGTAGCAATATTAAGTGAAGGTACAGACTTACGACCGTAATTGAGGATTTCTTCTACTGTCAGTGGTCGATCGTGTTTGGCGAAGACAGCTTCTATTGCTCTTCTCTGTGATGTTATCCGTTTCAAGATTAATGTTTCCTCCTGCCCAGTAAATCTAAAACCTTTTGCTAATTATTGCAACTTCTCTTGCAATAATATTGACGTGCTGCTCCCTTTGATTTATATTTGCAAGTGCTTTCGCATTATCATTCTAGACAATCTATCAAATATTCAAAATCCTGCACATGGTGAGACAAATGAAATCTACTTGGAGAATGGTTTTACTTTTAGTCACGATATTATTACCTCTCGCTGCTAAAAGTTTTGCTGCAGACAAAATTTCTGTATTTGTCAGCATCGTACCCCAACAATACTTTGTGCAACAAATTGGTAAGGATTTGGTCGATGTGCAGGTCATGGTTCAGTCTGGTGCCAATCCCGCAACATATGAACCCAAACCCAAACAAATGGCGGATTTGTCGAAGACCAAAATTTACTTTGCCATTGGGGTCCCATACGAAAACGTCTGGCTGGATAAAATAGCCGAAGCTAATCCCGATATGCAGGTGGTCCACACAGACCATGGCATAGAAAAGCTTGCCATGGTTGCTCACCATCATGATGACCACGAACATGAAAACCACGAAAACGAACACCACGAAGCCGAGCATGATCAGGAAAACAAAGAACACCATGATGAAACAGCGCATGATGAAGATCATCATGACCATGGTGGGCTTGATCCGCATATCTGGCTTTCCCCGGCTCTGGTGAAGATTCAAGCACAAACCATCCTGTCTGCGTTGCAAGATGCGGATCCGACGCATCGGAGTATTTATAAAGGCAACTACGATGCATTTATAGAGCAGATCGACCAACTGGATGATGATCTGAAAAAGATATTCGCTGGCAAAGAAGGATTGCAGTTTATGGTATTCCATCCGGCCTGGGGATATTTTGCCGATACCTATGGATTGGAGCAAGTACCAATCGAGGTTGAAGGGAAGGACCCAAAGCCGGCCCAGCTGAGTGAACTGATCAAGCACGCAAGAGAAGACGGTATAAAAGTGATTTTTGTGCAACCTCAATTTTCGACCAAGAGCGCTACGGTGGTGGCCCGGGAAATAGGGGGTCAGGTTGCTTTTGCCGATCCTTTGGCTGAAGATTGGCTGGCCAATTTGCGCCAGGTTGCCGACAAGTTCCAGGCAGCACTGAAATAGGTGAATAGGTTTGGATATCCCCTGATTTTTGTGCTTGCCAGAGAATACGAATAATCTAGCACTTAAGTGTCTAATAACAAGGATTCTGCTAACTTTGGCAATCCATGAGGTGTAGTTTTCTTAGGGAGGATAAACATGTTGACCGAACAACAACTTTTAGATGCTCCTGAAGACAATTACATGGACGATGATCAGCTGGAGTTTTTCAAAAACCTTCTGGAATCTCAAATTGCAGAGATTGAGGGTAATGTAGTGTCTGCACAAACCAGTTTAAAAGAACAGCAGCACGCCGCCGACGAATTAGATAAAGCTGCTGTCGCCGAGGGTATTCGCACACGGATACGCTTTTTAGATCGCCAGACTAAACTATTGCCCAAGCTGCGTGAAGCTTTGAGACGTATTGAAGAAAACGAATTTGGTTATTGTGAAGCAACAGGTGAACCCATCGGCATAAGACGTTTGCTGGCGCGACCTACCGCGACCCTGTGTGCTGAGGAAAAGACGCGCCAAGAAGAGCGGGAAAAGACCTTTCGCAAAAGTGCGCCATGAACTTGTCGTAACTTCACATTGACTTGCCGTAAATATTTGTTGAAGGATAATACTCATGAACGTTTTTGAATTTGCCATGCAGATGGAAAAGGATGGGGAAGCATTTTACCGGGAGATCGCCAGAGGAACCAAAAACCCCGGCCTCAAAAAGATCTTTGAGACTCTGGCCGACGAAGAAGTTGTCCATTTTAACACTTTCAAGAAGCTGGCCGAGAAGAGTGAGGCCAAGGTGGTGGAATCAAATATCCTGGCCAAGGCGAATAACATTTTTGCCGAAATGAAAGAGGGCGGAGCCGTAGACCTCTCGGACGAGACGCCTCAAGTCGAGGCTTATCGTAAAGCTATGGCCGCAGAAGAGGAGGCGTACACCTTCTATGAGAAAAAAGCGGCAGAGTGTTCTGAAGAGGCTGAAAAGGAGGCATTACTAGTCTTCGCAAAAGAAGAACGACGCCACTATCATTTACTTGAGAACGTTCTAGAGTTCGTTTCCCGACCTGAGACCTGGATTGAAGATGGTGAGTTTATCAACATCGAAGAGTATTAATCTGTAATTTGTAAAACGAAGTTAGAATTCTAACCCCGTTAAACCGCAAGCGGTCGGACCCTTTTTTATCCCTTGAGGTGTATAATTGATTCGGATATAGATACAAACTATCCAATCTCAAATTTATTTTCCGTTTTCTTGCTTTTTTGTACAGATAATTATTTTTAAGGCACTAAAAGATTATTGATGGCCAATTCGCTCGCATCGTATTCTAGTCGGGTTCCAAAAAACAATGAAGTAGGTAAACATATTTTTAATGGCGATCATTGAAATAAAAAATCTCGATTTTGCCTACAATAGGGAAGTTGTTTTAAAGGATGTGAACCTTACCATCCAGCAAAATGACTTTGTGGCTATTATTGGTCCTAACGGCGGAGGTAAGACTACCCTGGTTAAGCTGATATTAGGTTTGCTGAGCCCTTTGAAGGGAACGCTCCTCGTCGATAACAAATCACCCCAGAAGGCTTCACCCTGCGTGGGCTATGTGCCCCAGGACGTCCATATGAACCGTAGCTTTCCGATCACCGTCATCGACGTGGCGCTGATGGGTAAGCTTGATCCGAAGCAGCGTTGGTCTCGTCAGTCTGCAGCCAACCGGAGGGATGCCATGGCAGCTCTGGATCGCATGGATATGGCAGCCCATGCCGACAAGAAAATCGGTGAGCTATCCGGAGGTGAGCGCCAGCGGGTGCTCATCGCCAGAGCATTGGCAACCCAACCTAAGCTGCTTTTGCTGGACGAACCCACTGCCAGTATTGACACCAAGGGTCGTGAAGATTTATACAAGCTTCTCAAAAAACTCAACAAAGATATTACGGTTGTGGTGGTGAGTCACGACCTGCTGGTGATATCCCGATACGTAAAGTCAGTTGCCTGTGTTAACAAAAGCCTCCATTATCATAACCAGGCTGAAATCACCGGCGAGATGTTGGGAGCAATGTACCTCTGTTCCGTTGAGGAGGTCTGTCCCGTTGAATTGGTAGGCCACGGCTTGTCTCACCGGGAAGCAGCCCAGCACCAGGAAGAATACCGATGATTGAGGCCTTGGAATTTGAATTCATGCGCAATGCCCTGGCAGCCGGTCTGCTGGCGAGTGTGATTTGCGGTATCATGGGCACCCTGGTGGTGGTCAACCGTATCGTCTTTCTTTCCGGTGGTATCGCCCATGCCGCTTACGGTGGTATTGGACTTGCGTCTTACTTTAAATGGCCTTTTTTACCAGCGACAATTAGCTTTTCTCTGTTTGCCGCCATGCTTATGGCCACTGTGAGCTACTCAAAAAGACACCGGGCTGACACAGTAATTGGGGTTATCTGGGCACTCGGAATGGCTTTTGGCATAATTTTGATCGATCTGACACCGGGGTATAACGTAGACCTGATGAGCTATCTGTTCGGCAGCATTCTTGCAGTTCCCAGATCAGATCTTTATATCATGGCGTTCATCAGCGTGACGATGGTGTTCCTTGTCACCTACTATTATCAAGATCTGCTGGCCATGTCCTATGATGAAGAGTTCGCCAAAATCAGGGGCGTATCGGTAAAAAAATATTATTTCGGTATGATCGGCATGTTGGCAGTCGCCGTTGTTCTAGTCATGCAAGTCGTAGGCCTCATCCTCATTATCGCCCTTTTGACCATCCCACCTTTTATTGTCGAGAAGTATGCAAAATCCCTTTTCCAGATGATGGTGGCGTCAAGCTTACTTGGAGCAGCATTTACCGTTACCGGCCTCTGGCTTTCGTACAGGTTCAATATCACCTCAGGCGCCTCGATTATTATGGTTTCAGGTGTTGCGTTTTTAATTTCCCTGATTGTTAATAAGATTCGTTTTGCCGGTAGTGAGATGTAATTGATTTCAGGAGAAACCAGTAAAGAAAGCGCAGGCATAAGAGTGTGATAAAAGTGACGGTTTTTGCTAAGAAATTATGCTCGAGTTCATCACTATAAGTGGTTTGATTTCTGACAAGATCGGGTTTGTATTGAAACTGAGTTCTAGCAGCTATTGCTGTTTCTGTGACTTTTTATAAATTTCACCGTACATTCTATGTGCATTAATCAGTGTAAGAGCAATCAAATTAACGAGTTGTCGATACGGTTTTGATTGTTCAGTGTTTACTAACTTCTGTTGTGTTCCGGGAACTGATACCGGTACAGAAACTTAACCCCTTACGAGGAGAAAAAAATGGCTAACTGTTGTGACATGAAGGAAGGAGATTTGTTTGTATGCGAGATTTGCGGTCTGGAGCTGAGTGTAAAAAACCC
>JASJDT010000186.1 GCA_030065655.1 Desulfocapsaceae bacterium
CAAAAGCGTGGTTCTCTATGTTTGGATCAGGGGCAATAATCAGCAGAGGAAGAGAGTCTGAAAGGGAAAGGTCTCGAGTGTTAATCTTTTTGTCAGGAGATTCAACCTCCCAGATAACCAGTGATATGTCGTGTTCTAGCGCAACTTCTCCAATACTGTCGCTTGGAGAGCCAAACATTAGCTCATAATCGAGTTTCTTCAGCGTGTCTTTGAGTTCACTTTTGCTACTGTTTTTAGAATGTATTAGGAGTATTCTTGTCATTTGGTTTTAGGAGGAACTGATCCCAGGGGACCTGGAGTGTTTTCATCGGAATAGTAGGTCGCATAGTCAGGTCTTGTAGATTCAAGTATATATCTTTTAAGAGAAAGAAAGCAAGTCATCTGGTAAAAATTACTCACTATTTGCTGCGTTGGCAGGGTTATACCTAACAAACTTCCTCGCGGCGGGTAGTCTTCTGTTTTTCCATTGCCAGGATAACCTGTCCTGCAGTAGGCAGAATCAATGTTAGGCGGGAAATTAGCGGGCTTGTTTTAATCATGCTTTAGTTACAAGATGGTAAATCGCTAGTGTCTGTGTATCGTCGAAAATTAAGGCAGTTGGGCAGAAAAATGGTAAGCTGTTTGGGGGGCTTGTCAAGCCACCTGGTAAGGGCTGGATCTCACTTTTGGCAATAGTTTTGCAGGTCCATACCGGTGTGGAGATCATAGGCTTTGCTCATCAGGGCCTTTAAATCTTTTCGAAGACTTTTAACCGTTGGAATGATGGGAAGCTGGGGGAGAAGGTCTTCAACGGGCAGGGGAGGCTCGATTTGCAATTTAGCCTCAAGAGAACCGCTATATTCACTGGTGATTGCTGAAGAACCTAAGTCCGTGGTAGTACTGTCCAAACCACGGAGAAAATGAAAAATTGTATTAATGTCATTTTTACGGTAGAAAAGCCGAATCTGCTCACAGATAATTTGCTGTTCCTCTTTCAGGACATCACAGTTTTCCCTGTGAACAGTGATAGCATCATGGAGATGACCATAGGCATCGAAGAAAATGTTGTGCAAGCATCGTTTCCTGGTAATTCCCCTGAAATTCTGTTGGGCGATGATTTTTCTTTTCACTGGTTCGGTGTTGATATAGGCATCACGAAATAATCCTTCAGGCAGGCCGGTAAGGGAGAAAAACCTGGTAAGCAGATCTTCGCGGTCGAGGAGGTGATAAATACGGATGAGTTCATAGCCTACCGTAACTTCAAGATTTTCCGCAGCGGCGCGTACCTCGAGGAGATAGTTTTCGGTATCCTTTTCAATAAGTCTACGGAAGCCGAAATAGCGATTAGCAATTTCATATTTAACTTCCAATGTGAGAATGTTTTCTATGTCTTCCATATAGTTATCTACAAGGAGAAGTGCCGATCATTGTCTCTTTGTTGGTTAGTTCTGGTTTGCCCGCACCTTTTACATTATTATATGGCATTTGACTTTAACGGCGTTATGTTTTTGTCGCAGAAGCGAAGAAGTTTCACCTTTTTTCCTCAGGATTAGAGATATGGGTTTTGTCGAGTCACGTCAAGACATAACTGCGAGGGTTAAAGAACAGACCGATATAGTAAAAATTATCGGCGAATATGTTGATCTCAAACGCAGTGGTGTTCGCTATCTGGGGCTTTGTCCTTTCCATGGTGAAAAAACACCGTCATTTTCCGTACACGGCGGCCAACAGTTTTATTACTGTTTTGGCTGTGCCGAATCAGGCGACGTTTTTTCCTTTCTCATGAAGTATCATAATTATGATTTTCCTCAGGCCTTAAAGTATCTGGCTGATAGGCTCAATATCGAGTTGCCCCAAAAAAATATCTCCCGGCAGGAAAAGGAACAAGAAGCCAGGCGCCAGCAGATGTATGCGGTTACAGCCAAGGCAGCACGAATATATCGTAATAATCTGCTTGATGAGCAAAAAAATGCAGCAGCAAAACGCTATCTGCAGGATAGAGGTATCCCTGAAGAAATACAGGAGCGGTTTGGGATTGGTTATGCACCAACGAAGGAGCAGGGGGGATGGAATTATCTGGGCAGCAAGCTTTCTGGCGAAGAGTCGAAAAATGCTGAACGAGTTGGTCTACTGGTAAAAAAGGACAGGGGCGGGTACTATGACAGATTCCGTGATCGGGTTCTTTTCCCCATTTACGACCCCAAGGGGAGAGTTTGCGGCTTCGGTGGTCGTATTGTTGGGGAAGGCCAGCCAAAGTATATGAACTCTCCGGAGAGTCCTATTTTTAACAAGAGCAGAAACCTGCTGGGTCTCTACCAGCAGGCAGAGGCCATCCGTAAAAAACGAAGAGCAGTCATCGTAGAGGGTAACTTCGATTTTATTTCTCTGGTAGTTCATGGCTGTGATCATGTCGTTGCCCCTTTGGGAACGGCCCTTACCTCGTCACAGATTCGACTGTTGGCAAGATATGCCGAACAGATTACCCTGCTCTTCGATGGCGATGAGGCGGGGGTAAAAGCGGCTATGCGGACAGCTCCGCTTTGTTTAGCGGAACAGATGGCCGCCAGGGTTGCGCTGCTGCCGGAAGGTGATGATCCTGATACATATGTTCGTCGTGAGGGTCTGACAAAACTGAACGATCTTCTCGATTCAGCCAAGGAACTGCCTGAGTTCGTTATGGAGCAGCTCGTGGAGGCCCATGGCCTTTCCCTGGAGGGCAAGAGTAAAATAGCAGAAGAGATCAAACCATTGCTCGCTGCTGCCGCTTCGCCATTGCAGCGCTCGGTTGTTGCCGCTCATGTTGCCCAGCGGCTGGGTATAGATGCCCGACAACTGGAAGAATCCGTTGCCAATATGCAGACGGGCAGAGGGTTGGACAGAAATCAACCATCCTCTGTCACATCAGCTCGAGCAGCTCAAGTGCAGCAGTTTTCCGCACCCCTAAGTTCGGCCCAGCGCAGGTTGCTCGAATTTATGGTTTTACACCTTCAGTTTTTCCATGATCTTGACGATAAGAATATTCGAAAGGCACTTCAGGGTGGCGTCGGTGAGATAATCTATCTGCAGATCAAAAAGCTGCTGACTGATAATATCGACGCCCAACCGGAAGAAATACTTCAAGTTCTTCCCGAGGGGCCTGAGCGTAAGATGGTGGCGGAGATCCTCATCAATGCTGCAAAAAGTGTTGAGAGTGATCAACTCAAAGAGGAACTGAATGAAGTACTCGAATGGCTGGAGATCATGATGATGCGCCAGCGTTCTCAGGAACTCAGCGCAGAGATTACCAAAGCACAACAGGCGGATGATTTCACTTCACTAGCCAATCTTCTCCAGGAGAAACAAAAAATAGAGACGGCAATGAGGAAATTCAGGTAATTTTGCGCTTTGCGAAAGGGATGATTTTTTCGATATTTCTTCATAGCTTATTGCGCATTAAAATATATCTGATATATTGATTGATTGGAAGATAGGAAGTACGGGTGGCGCCTGATTCATTATGCTTTTCCAGTTATTTCCAGACAGCGAGAGCCAACGGTGAAAAAGGAGAATTATGGCTCCTGAGCATCAAGATAGCAGGGATCAGCATGAAGACGAATATGATGAACTTCATGATTTGTCCGATGAGGATTCTGATGTTAATGATTTGACAGGTATCTACAGCTCCGACGAGGAAGAACCTGTTTATCTGCCCGAAGATGTTTTTGAGGATCGGCGTTCAAAAAAGACTCCGGATCGTCGAAGAAATCCTGAAGGAGATCGCCGCAAGGGAGATCGCCGACGGATTTCGCGAAGTGCCGATAAGGAGACACGTCACTCAGTCGACCCGATGAATATTTACCTCCGCGAAATGGGGTCGCTTACTCTCCTTAGTCATGAAGAAGAATTGAAGCTTGCCAAAATGATGGAGGATGGCAAAAAGCGTATTCAAAAGGCCGTTTTTTCCACATCGCTAGCGATTCCCGCACTCAAACAACTAGCCGCAGAACTCGAAGAAGACCAGAAGCGAATACACCAAATTGTCAATGCGGTGCCTGACAATCAACCTGCTCTGGCGAAGAAAGAAATATCTGCTTTTCTAACCGCTGTTAAAAAAGCGTCTGAGCTAGATATAAAGCGGGAAGACTTTCGCCGGCAATTGGCGGACCTCAATGTCGATGATGTTGCAAAATTAGCTGATCTACGTGAAAATATAAACAGTACCGGTGTTGAGATCGCAAATCTCTTCAGTAAACAGTTGATTTGCGCTTCATGTGTGGATGCGGTGGCCTCTGGACTGGAAGAACTTGCTAAAAGATTCCGGGCGGTTCTGGTTGAAGTTCTGCAAGATTATAAGCTCAGGATAGAAAGCCTTGGTGGTGATATTGATTACCAAGCTCTGGAAAGAAAAGTGAATTTGCAGTTTCTTGAGGAATCATGCATTGATTATCAGACATTGCAAGATATTCTAGTTGAGATTGAACGCGGACGTGAGATAAGTAAGGAGGCCAAGGAGGCCCTTGTGCGTGCCAATCTGCGTTTGGTCATTTCAGTGTCAAAAAAATTCATCAATCGTGGACTTCAGTTTGCCGATCTTATTCAGGAAGGCAATATCGGCCTGATGAAGGCCGTGGAAAAGTTTGACTATCATCGTGGTTATAAGTTTTCCACGTATGCCACCTGGTGGATCAGACAATCCATAACGCGAGGTATTGCAGACCAGGGACGTACTATTCGACTTCCCGTACACATGATTGAGACGATCAATCGCCTCTTGAGAGTTTCCAAGGATTTCATGTTGGAAGAACACCGTGAGCCTACGCCGGAGGAGATGGCGGAGCAGCTTGGTGCCGAGGTTTCTAAAGTGAAGTCTGCACTGAAAATAGCCAAGGATGCCATTTCGCTTGATACGCCGGTTGGTGATGATGGCGAGACCTACCTTGGTGATTTCATTGAAGACAGTGACAGGCTAAGTCCCGACGAGGCGAGTATGGTTAATAGCCTGCGGGAATGTCTGAAGACAGTTATGTCCTCCCTTTCTCCGCGTGAGGCCAAGGTTCTGCGCATGCGCTACGGTATTGATGTAGATTGTGATCACACCCTGGAGGAAGTCGGCCAGTGCTTTGCCGTGACACGTGAACGTATCAGACAGATTGAGGCGCAGGCAATTCAAAAATTGAAGCACCCATCTCGTATAGAAGAGCTTCGCGTCTTTATGGTAGATCACTGAGCTGCGGATGTATTTCCTCAGCTTTCATTGGAGCAGCAATCGCTGCAACACGGTGAGCCGTGCATCGGTAAAATTCGTAACTCCATTCTGCCCGCCAGACCATCTTTGTCAAGCGCAAGTATGATAACACTACCCTGCGGAAGCGATTATGGAAGACAAATTTGCATGGTTGGTTTTAAGCCAGATTCCTGGCGTGGGCAACGCGACGTTTTGGTCGTTGGTCCACCGGTTTGAAAATCCCGCACAGGTGTTAAGCTCTTCCAGCAATATGCTGCAGACCGCAGTTAAACTTGGCAAGAACCAGGTCAAGGGATTAGCACAAAAGGACGAGGTGGAAAGAGTTTGCCGGCGTCAACTTCGCAGGCTGGAGGAAACCGGCTGCGGTTGGCTCACCTTTGCTGATGAAGCCTATCCTGAGTTGCTCAAAGAAATAACAGACCCACCCCCGGTTCTCTATTTTCGAGGTGATAAGCGATTACTGCAAACAAGCTGTGTAGCTATGGTCGGCTCCAGGGCCTCTTCCAGTTATGGTAATCGCACAGCCTTCACTTTGGCTAGGAATCTGGCTGGCAGCGGCATAACCGTAGTCTCAGGATTGGCATTGGGCATCGATGCCGAAGCGCATCGCGGAGCCCTTGCTGCAAATGGTAAAACCATTGGTGTTCTTGGTTGCGGAATAGATGTCGTATATCCTCGTCAGCATACCAAATTATTCAAGGAAATTGGCGAATGCGGCGTCATAATCAGTGAATATCCTCCGGGAACTCGGCCGGAGGGATTCCGATTTCCAGCACGGAACAGGATCATCGCCGGGCTGAGTAAAGGGGTTGTTGTGGTTGAGGCTGCCAGGAAATCCGGCTCGCTTATCACCGCCCAGATGGCTTTGGACTATGGTCGTGAAGTCTATGGAATCCCAGGACAGGTTGATTCCTTCAAGAGTGAAGGAGTCCATGGACTTCTTCAGCAGGGTGCTAAACTTGTCCAGTCGGAATATGACATTTTAGAAGATATTGGTACTGGTGAATATTCCCACGCCAAAATGACGAGCTCAGTTGGTAGTGATGCCCAGCCCTTGCCAAGCAAAGAGGCAAGAGAGCTCCTAGCGGTCATCGAAGCCTATCCTCTTACCAGAGAAGAAGTCCTGCATAAATCCGGCATGGATATAGGCCAATTCAGCGAATGTTTGCTGCTTCTTGAACTCGACGGCTTCATTGAGATATTGCCAGGTGATAAGGTCCGCAAACTCGAAGCTGGGTGAATTGCCATAAGAGAAGAGGAAGAGCTGAAATGAAAAGGAGTAAACATGAGGTCTAAGTCTATGTTTGACTTCATCTTTGCTACACATGCAGCATGACTCGTGGTAATATTCCAATTTCAGGAGGTTCTCTGAACGTGATGAGCTTTCCCAAGTAGAAGCATCAGATAGCATCCAGAATGAGGTCGAAAGAATGGGATTGAAAAATTACGTTTTCCGAGTTACCCCTAAAGCTTGTTTAAAATCTAATCCAAAACAGGCAGGGACCAGAGATAGAAGTCGGTTCTAACTTTTTCTAAGAATTCAACAAATAATTGATCTGCCAATCAGCTAGCTGTGAAAGGTGATCGTAGAACGAGGTCAAGGCATGCAAGATATTCTTATAGCTCCGTCCATTCTTTCCGCTGATTTTGCCAATCTCGGAGCCGAAGTCAATGGCGTCGACGCTGCTGGGGCCGACGTCATTCATGTTGATGTCATGGACGGCCATTTTGTCCCCAATATTACTATCGGTCCTTTAGTGGTAAAGGCGGTAAGAAGGGTGACGGAAAAGCCCTTGGATGTCCATTTGATGATTAGCAATGCCGATCATTATGTCGATGATTTTGCCGAGGCTGGCGCCGACTGGATAACCATACATGTCGAGGCTTGCCCACATTTGCATCGTACCGTCACCAGGATCAAAGAACTCGGGAAAAAAGCAGGTGTCGTGCTCAATCCGGCAACACCCGTTTCTTCACTTGAATATATCCTGGAAGAAGTTGATCTGGTAATGCTGATGAGTGTGAATCCAGGCTTTGGTGGGCAATCGTTTATCTCCTCAACTCTTGATAAAATACGGCAGCTACGTCAGCGGATAAGCGAGCTTGGTCTTGATGTCGGCATCGAGATAGATGGTGGAATCGGACCCAAGACTATAGGTGATGCTGCGGAAGCTGGCGCCAATATCTTTGTTGCTGGATCAGCAATTTACGGTTGTACGGATTACCAGGAGATTATCGGGCAATTGAAGGAGCTTGCCACCAAAGGAAGAGATAGATCCCCGAATCTCCGATAAAGAGGAAGATAAAGCTATGAAGCAGCGACCTGCCTATACATCTACCGCGGCTCATCAAAAACTTCTCCAGCTAAGTCAGCAACCATTCAGCTTAGCGTCCGAGGCAACACTTTCTAGCAAAAGATTGCAGAATTATCATTTCTGCTCAAAGCATTTTGACTTTCACTATTGGTCACAACGGATCGATGATGATGTCCTTGAGTGTTTGCAAGAGCTAGCCGAAGAATGCCAATTGGTCGATCAGTTTAAAGCCATGAAATCCGGGGAGGTAATGAATGCCATAGCTGGGGTTGAGAGTGAAAACCGTCAGGTCTTGCATACCGCCTATCGTGATATTTTCTCTGACAATCCCTGGTGCCAGCAGGCAACTGGACTGGCTCAGGCTGAGCTGGCCAAACTTAAGGAATTTCTAACGCAAGTCGACTCCGGGGCTATTTGCAATCAGCAGGGTGAAAGCTTCACAACCATGATCCACGTTGGCATAGGTGGTTCGGACCTGGGTCCAAGGTCCGTGTATGAAGCTTTGAAATGTTTCGGTTTACCTGACAGACGGGTTGTCTTCATCGCCAATGTTGACCCCGATGATGCAGCAGCAATGCTGGATCAGGTGGATCTTTCCAGAAGCCTTGTAAATATTGTCTCCAAGAGTGGGACAACCCTTGAGACGTTGACCAATGAAATACTGGTTCGGGAAAAGTTTGATCAGGCCGGGCTGGATTATCGTCATCATTTTATAGCGGTGACCGGAGAGGGGAGCCCTCTTGACAATCCAGAGAAATATGTGCGATCCTTTTATATATATGATCACATTGGGGGCAGATACAGCACTACTTCCATGGTTGGTCTGGTCATGCTCGGTTTTTATCTGGGTTATAATAAAGCGGTAGAGTTTCTGCGTGGTGCTGCTGTTGTTGACCGGGAAGCGGAAGAGCAGGATATTCGCCAAAACCAGGCGTTATTATTAGCCTTACTTGGTATCTGGAACCACAGCTACCTTGGTATGGCGTCGCTGGCTATTCTCCCGTATAGTCAGGCTCTGCACAGGTTTCCTGCGCATCTGCAGCAATGTGACATGGAGAGTAACGGAAAATCACTGAATCGAGAGGGAGGGATGGTGGATTACCAGACCGGCCCTGTCGTTTGGGGTGAGCCAGGAACAAACGGTCAGCATGCTTTCTACCAGCTCCTTCACCAGGGAACGGAAATTGTGTCCAGCGAGTTTATTGGTTTTCGCGAGGCTCAACGCCAGAAGGATGTAATTGTCCAAGGCACGACATCGCAGCAGAAACTGGTGGCCAACATGTTGGCCCAGGCTGTGGCCCTTGCCTGTGGCCAGAAAAGTGCTAACCCGAATCGTCTTTTTCAGGGGAATCGGCCTAGCAGTATACTCATGGGGAAACGTCTCACCCCTGAGGTCATGGGAGCGCTTTTAGCTCTGTATGAGGCGAAAATAGTTTTTCAGGGATTTGCCTGGAATATTAATTCATTTGACCAAGAGGGTGTGCAATTGGGCAAAAGTCTGGCAACCAGACTGCTAGTTGAGATGGGCCCAGGACAAGATGGTGATGAGACCACAGAAAGAAGGCTGCTCAAAGCATTCGCAATTGGTTAATATTTAGGGTAATGAGGGGTGAATGGCTGTTCATTTTGTGCAAATTGCGCATATTGTTTTTTGTTGACAAAACGCTTATTCAAAGATATTCTCAGCCGCTGAATGATTATTCACTGATTTATTGTTTCATAGTGTTTTCAGACTGAGGAGGTCGTGTTAAAACACACTGTAAAAAAGGTGGTTGATCGCTGATTTTTATCTGGTCAGCACTCTCCCTATCCGCCCTTTATGAAACGAAATCCGTTAATAAGTATATTATTTTGGTCAAGGTTGCAGTTTAAACAGTAATTCAAAGGAGGAAATCATGGCAAAACATGAGACACCCTTGTTGGA
>JASJDT010000026.1 GCA_030065655.1 Desulfocapsaceae bacterium
AAAAACATCCCAGCCCGCCAAAAGCCAATTTTAAATATATTGGCTTATCTTTTTTATTTTTTCCCCTTCGAGGCTTGTTCTACCGCTTTCTTTAAAGCCGCGAAATGTACATAGCCGGCATAATGAACCGGACTTTTACCAGATATTGGATCAAATGAGGATGGGTCGGCAAAACAGTTCTGTTGGACCTGCAGAGGCAATTTCACCATAGCTTCATCCACATTCATTCCGAGAATATCAACTATGGCTGCCCAGGTGGCACCGCAAGGTGCGCCGCGAACAACCTCAATATGGCGAATTATGCCGTCATCGGTTTCCACCTTATATTCAGGGAAACCAAATTGATTTCCATAATCACCCAGTTTCTCTGCCTTACCAAGACCACAGCAGGTAAAAGGAGTGTACCCTTTACCTGGTTTTCCTGTGGTTACAACCGGGATTGATTTCTGTTCGCATAAGTCAACAAGATAGGCGGAAAGATCTGGATGTTTGAGGAAGTTCAACACAAGATCACCACTGAAATCACTATTTATATACTGCTCAGGCTCATCCACTATCTCCGGTAATGCTACATCGATTGAATAGACCTCATGGATATCGATGTCTCTGCCATAGGCCTTTATTCCTTCAGTTTTCTTCTCAGCAGATCCATTTTGTTGAAAGACGACTATTTTCATGCATTCATTCCATTTCTTGGTATGAAGATATTTTAGCAGCTATGCTAAGATAATCAGTTAAAGAAAAACTGTCACTCATATCATACGACAGTTCATTAATCACGGAAGGATAAATTTCCTCGAAGCCCAGTGTTTTCAATAATTTTATAGCGATCAGTCAATAATTACGTTAAAATATAATATGTTACTTGAGCGATACTTAGGCTAAAATATTCATCCACCCATTCTAATGCCATCGTTCTTGTTCCGTTTTAACGGGAGAAGATAACCTAATCTGGAGAAATGTATGAAACTGCCAAAAGCACACGAAATGCAGGCTTTGGACAGATGTGCCATTGAAGATTTCGGCATCCCCGGCATCGTCTTGATGGAGAATGCTGGCCTGGGCACCGTCTTAATGATGGACAGGGAGCTTGGTTCTTGCAAAGATAAGTTTGCCATAATTTTCATTGGACCCGGCAATAACGGGGGTGATGGTCTGGTTATAGGCCGTCATCTTCATCAACGTGGTTGTGTACCGATATTTTTCTTTCTGGTAAGCCCAGATTCTCTAGAAGGAGACGCAGCAACCAATCTCAATGTGATGCGCAAACTGCGATTGCCCTTTCATATCGTTGACAACGCCACTCGTGTAGAGACCATACCAGTTCTGTACAAACAAATAGAATCTCGCGGAAAACCATGCTATTGCGTAATCGATGCCATTTTTGGTACCGGCCTTTCCAGAAAACTCGAAGGACATTTTGCCGACGCCATTAATCTTATAAATCGTCCTGATTTTGCCCACAATATTCCAGTAGTCTCCGTTGACACCCCATCTGGTATGGATTCTGATAGTGGCAGGATATTGGGAACTTCCATCGTAGCCAACTTGACCGCTACCTATGGGTGTGCGAAGCCTGGACAAATCATGCAGGGCAGCTCAGAATTAACCGGAAAACTGCAGATCATCGACATTGGCATACCACCCGAGGCTTTTGTCAAATCACCAATACCCACCGAACTCGTTACTGAAGATATAGCCAGAAAGTGGTTACGCAAACTCATCCGAGATAAATCTTCACATAAAGGAGTCCATGGCCATGTTTTTGTTATCGCAGGCTCAGCTGGCAAAACCGGTGCCGCAATCCTGGCAGCAAAAGGTGCCCTGCGAAGCGGTTGCGGTCTTGTTACCCTCGCTGCTCCCTATGATTTAAACGCGATTTTTGAGACCTCTATTTTTGAGGCCATGACCTTGCCGCTGCCAACTTCATCTTCGATAATAAATGTCAGTGATCTGTCTTTTATTATCAAACATCTCGACGATAAAAACTGCATAGTCATCGGGCCAGGTATTGGTCAGGACAAAAGAACTGCTGAGTTAGTTATCCACCTCTACAACAATGTTTCACGCCCCCTGGTTGTTGACGCTGATGCCTTGAATATATTGGCAGCAAACCGTAACAAAATCACCAAACCAGCAGGTCCCCGTATCTTAACCCCACATCCTGGTGAACTGGCACGGCTCATTGACTCAACGCCAAGAGTCATTCAGGACAACAGGCTTCAGGCTGCCCGAGATGCGCACATGTCATTTGATAACGATGAACAAGTAATTATTGTGCTAAAGGGTGACGGCACTGTTATTGTTTCCGATAACGGCTACGCCATGATAAACACCAGTGGTAACCCCGGTATGGCAACCGGTGGTATGGGAGACGTTCTCAGTGGTGTTATTGGCTCCCTAATCAGTCAAGGTCTTGAGTGCCTCGAAGCTGCTGCTGGTGGTGTTTTCCTACATGGTATTGCTGCGGACGATTTACACGTTGATTCGGGATACGGATATACAGCCAGTGAAGTAGCCAATCGTATTCCCCTTACACTAAAGAGGTTTCTGCATCAGGAGAATCCATGAAATATGCGCGGGAAATAATGACCAAGGATGTACTGACCGTTCAACCTCAGAAAAGTGTTAACGATCTTGCCAATCTATTGACGACTCAAAATATCAATGGTGTTCCAGTCGTCGATGAAGAGGGCAAGCTCATGGGAGTTGTGACTGAGAACGATTTGGTTTTTCAGAAGAAAAAAGTTCACATACCTACTGTCATCAATATTCTTGATTCATTCATCTACCTGGAAAGTCAGGAACGCATGAAAAAAGAGATGGCAAAAATTACCGGCGTTACCGTGGAAAGCATCTATTCAAAAGATGTTAAGACCGTCCGACCCGAAACCCCTATAGATGAAATTGCCACCTTGATGGTAGAAGAGAATATTCATACAATTCCAGTGGTGGATGATGGTGAGCTTGTCGGGGTCATCGGCAAAAGAGATATCATTCGATCCCATATGCTCTGACCGGGCTAACCAACTTATTTGCTACCACCGAATCGGATCAACACCGTTTTTTCTGAGGTAATCGTTACATTTTACAAACACTCCGGAACCAAGAAAACCTTTATGGGCGGAAAGCGGTGATGGATGAGTTGTTTTGAGCACGAAATGTCTACGGGTATCAATCAACCGCTCTTTTTTCTGAGCAAACGCCCCCCAGAGCATGAACACAAGTCCTTCTCGTTGTATGGAAAGGGTCTCGATAATATTGTCGGTCAGGGTATGCCAGCCGATCTGAGCGTGGGAGTTAGGCGATTTCTCGATAACTGTGAGACTGGCGTTGAGAAGAAGAACGCCCTGCTTAGCCCATCTGGTAAGATCGGTTGAAAATTCCCCTTCAGGTTTACCATTATAGATACTATTAGCTATTTCCTTGAAGATATTTTGGAGCGAGGGTGGCGCCGGTATACCCTCTCGCACTGAAAAGCATAGACCATGTGCCTCCGGTCCAAGAGATTTATGAACATTGAAATAGGGATCTTGCCCAATAATGACTACCCGAACTTCATTGAATTTGGTGAGACGCATTGAGTCAAATACATTCTCACGGGGCGGATAGACGTTTCTGCCTTCGGCTAACTCACCATATGCTTTGTGCACCAATTTCTTGTGAAAACCTTCGCGTAGCAGCGGAACCTGTTCCTCCCATAGCATCAGGACATCCTCACATCTGGGTGTTTATTAAGCCATAACAATCGTATCACGGTAGCGTCCGTGTATTGCGTTGATTTCCCGGGCCAAAGATATTTCATCACTGAGGGAAGTCACGGTGAAATTATCGAGAATGTTGTACCCCATTCTTTTATAGAGGCATTTTTTGGGGTCAAGCACCAAGGTGTTACCGCGATGCTCATTTACCCTTATTAAACCCGCTGCTCCCTGTCGCTCGTTACTGGAGAGAAATACAGCGGTTGATTGCTCACGAAATATATTGGCAACGCTCAGTAATGTCCTATCTACTGGAAATTCTTCTTCAAAGGGCATGAAAGAGCATTTAAGGGTGTAGTCAGCACTATATGGCTTGAGGTGGATATTTTCATTATCACATCCCACATAACAAGTGCCTCCCTGTAATTTGAGGCCATCGGCTATCCTTACTACGGCAATTGTACTTATTGCATCGAGATAACGGGTAAAAGCATCTACATGTTCTACACTGCCGTCAATGATTACCAGTATGGCGCCATTAATATCCTGCTGCAGTTCTGGAATTAATTTCAGGAGATTGAAATATGCTCCCTGGCCGGCAACAATGATCGAGGCACAATTAGCCCGTCGGTATCTGTTGCGCTGCTGTAGTGAAATAAATTCACTGCAGCGAGTGCAGATTACGCCACCCTGATCTTCATTTTCCCTGATCACGAGCTCCTCACGGGAACCACACTCTTCGCAGAAAACGAGCGTTTTTACTACCTTGCCAGCATCACCCGGTATATTTCCTTTTGGAAATACAGGCTCTACTGCTTTGACAAAAACGTTTGCAGCACAGATAACCCTTTCTGCGAGCAGCTGTTTTACATCTTTTTCCGAAGTATTATAGCGGAGACTATCCTTACTAAAAAAGTCAACTGCTCCATTTTTGAGAGCATCAAAACATCTCGCCGTGCCTTCCTGGGTCAACCTTGAAAACATTATGGTCGGTGTAGGAATATGGATCATTAGATGCTGCAGAGCGGTCATGCCATCCATGATTGGCATTTCCAAATCCATGAGGATGACATCAGGAAGAATATCCCAAACAAGTTCAAGTGCTTTGATTCCATTGACTGCTTCACCGACTACCTCGATCTGAGGATGATTCTCCAGCAATTTCTTTAAAATGGTTCTATAGCGAATCGAATCATCGGCTATAACTACTTTAATCTTATTTTCCACCATTTTTTTCCTATCCATAAATAGATACAGAAACGCTCTCGACAACTGTTCACATAGTTGCTAATCGGTTGCAAATCTCAAGCTAGAAAAGCTATCTTCAGCTTGCATCTGCTTGGTTTTAGCGACCATACAGACCATGTATGTCAATATAATTCCGTACGGCAGGTGGCAGTGTTTCTATCGCGATTGTATTTACCAGTTTATCCCGCAATTCAGAGGATGACACCTGCTTTACCATCTTCTCGAGATAGAAAATACTCTTGCCATTCCGAACATTATACCAGTATTGATCTTTTTTTTCATAACCAAGGTCGCTCACATACCTCTCCATCTTATCCCGGGTAATACGATAACGGGCAGCAACAATGAAGTGTACCGAGTTTAATACTTCCTCAAACTGTTTCCAAAGGTGGATTTCGAGAAATGCATCAATACCAATTATGAAGTAATACTCGACTACATTTGTTGTATTCTGAACTATTTGGTCGAGCATATCTATCGAATAACTTGGCGATGAGAGCAGGCCCTCAACTTCAGAAACTGAGAAATAATCAGAATCCTTAAGAGCAAGTCTGAGCATTTTCACACGATGCTCGAATAATTCGATATGATGCGCGGTTTTGTGTGGTGGCGAAGCTGAAGGTATAAAGATCACTGCTTCAAGATTAATTTCTTTCCGAGCATATTCAGCGAGTTCAAGATGGCCGCAATGTACGGGATTAAATGTACCCCCAAATAAGCCAATACGTTTCATTATTCTCTGATTTGACCGTCGCCTAATACAACAAATTTTTTGGTAGTAAGTTCTTCGAGTCCCATGGGGCCATAGGCATGAAGCTTAGTGGTGCTTATGCCAATTTCCGTCCCTAAACCGAGCTGTCCACCATCATTAAAACGGGTGGAAGCATTTACCATTACTGCTGAAGCGTCGACTTCCCGAATAAACCTATGAGCCAGGGTGTAATCTTCAGTAATAATACACTCCGTATGCTGTGATCCATACTGGTAAATATAATCCTTGGCTTCCTGGTAGTCTGATACCACTTTGACACACATAATCAGATCGAGAAATTCGCGTCCCCAATCTGTTTCTCCTGCTGGCTTAATTTTATTTGAAATAGCAAGAGCTCGAGGGCATCCTCGCAATTCGACGCCAGCTTCTTGCAAATGCTCGGTCAGCTGAAGAAGAAAATTTTCGGCAATTTCTTCATGCACGAGAATTCCTTCCAAAGCATTACAAACACCTGGACGCTGTACCTTGGCGTTGTGAATAATCGCAATTCCTTTTTCAACATCTGCAAGTCTATCGACAAAAATATGGCAAACCCCTTTAAAGTGCTTCAGCACAGGGATTTTACTGTTTTCAGATACAAAATTTATCAGCCCTTCTCCACCGCGGGGAATTATTAAATCGATATAATCTTTTTGATTTAGCAGAGTGCGAACAGCCTCCCGATCAGTAAACGGAACCACTTGGACAATTTCCTGGTTTATAGTCGTGCCAGTCATTGCTTCTTGCAGTATTTGGGCAAGAGCCTTATTCGAATGGATGGCCTCGGACCCACCTCTAAGAATGACACTGTTTCCAGCTTTGATGCATAGAGAAGCGGCATCAACCGTGACATTCGGTCTGGATTCGTAGATCATGCTTATTACCCCTAAAGGAACTTGCATTCTACCTACTTGTAACCCATTTGGTCTTCGCCCCATATCCACAATCTTGCCCACCGGGTCTGGCAAGGCAGCGACCTCTTGCAAACCATTCACTATTGCTGCAACAACCACATCTGATAGGCGGAGACGATCAAGCATTGCTGCTGAAAGTCCTATTTCTCTTCCGTGGTCAATATCTTTGAGGTTTTCCTGCTGAATAAAGTCTTTTCTTTTATCCAACAACTCCGCCATTTTCAGCAGCGTATTGTTTTTATCCTGGGTCGAGGCAGCCATTAACGAATATGACCCAGCCTTTGCCCTCTGACAAATATCAATAATGGTGTTTTCTATATCTTTCACTATTTTTCTCCAACTTTATCAGGTAATATGACCAGGTTATCTCGATGGATGAGAACATCGCTGTCTCGATAGCCTAATATTTGCTCTATAACATCAGAATGTCTACCCTGTATTCGCTGAACATCCTCAGCTCGATAATTTATAGTTCCGACAGCAATAACCTGCCCCTGTCGGTTGCAACACTCCACAGAATCACCAGCCTGAAACTTTCCCTTTGCTGCAATAACACCGGAAGGGAGCAAACTCTTTCCTCCTGAACAGATGGCCCGACAGGCACCATCATCGATTTCCAGTTTTCCCTGTGGCTTGAGCACAAAGGCAATCCACTGTTTACGCCCTTGTAATCTGTTTCGCTGTGGCAAAAAGAAGGTACCAATCTTTTCCCCGCAAAACAGTTTTTTGATGATTCCCGGGGTCCTGCCAGGACCTATGAGAGATGCCCCACCTCCACCGGCAACTTTTTTAGCAGCAGCAATCTTGCTTCGCATCCCCCCCGTGCCAAGTGAACTCGTGGTGTTGCCAGCCATTTTTTCAACTGAATCATCTATTTTTGCAACAGTGAACACCGGCGCTGCAGTTGGATCATTATCCGGGTTTGCCGTGTAGAGACTGGCGACGTCCGTGAGACAAATAAAGAGATCTCCCTCAATAAGATTTGTCACCAATGCACCGAGATTGTCATTGTCACCAAACTGCAGCTCCTCTGTGGATACGGTATCATTTTCATTGATTATGGGGACAATACCCATTTTTAGGAGGGTAAAAACGGTATTCTTAAAATTTACATATCTGTTGCGATGAGCTAGATCAGAATGGGTCAAAAGCACCTGAGCAATATGAAGGTTATGGGTAGCGAATGCTTTGTCGTATATATGCATGAGAGTGGACTGACCAATGGCAGCCAGTGCCTGCTTCTGTTGGAGGGTCACAATCTGATCTTCCTGAAAATTTATTTTTTTCCTGCCGGCTGCCACAGCACCCGAACTGACCAGAATGACTTCTCGGCCACTCTCCTGTAAGTATTTGATATCTTCCACCAGATGCTGAATTACCGCAAGATTGAGACCATTTTCTTTGGTGAGGACTGCACTGCCGACCTTTATGACCACCCTCTTTGCCTTAGTAAATAGCTCTTGCCGCTCCACCAAGAAGTCTGGATTGTATTGCTTATTGATCTTAGCCATAGCTATTATGAAATGAGACAGCCATCAAAAATAACAAGGACAGCTGATGATGAATTGGGTAACTACTACGAATAAAGAGACTGACACATGCTCAATGATTATTGAACAGTGTTGCCAGCAGCTCTTTTAATGCATCGATATTATGCCCGCTTTTGGCCGAGACGGGGAGTGACTGCAAGCCAATTGATTTGAAATATTTATCAAGGTTAGCCAATCTTTTATCTTCGGTGATATCAGATTTATTCAGAATAATAATGCGCTTTCTATCGAGCAATTCTTTTTTATATTTTTCAAGTTCGCTATTGATAGTTTTAAAATCAGGGACTGTGTTTTCATGAGAAGCATCGACAACATGGAGGAGAATTCGGGTACGTTCGATGTGCCGCAGAAAATTATGGCCAAGCCCCACTCCATCACTCGCACCCTCTATAAGTCCTGGTATATCAGCTATTATGCATGATTCCGAGTACGGGAAATGCAGCACTCCTAATTGCGGTTCAAGGGTAGTAAAAGGATAATTTGCTATTTTGGGGTTGGCAGCAGATAACCTTGACAAAAGAGTAGACTTCCCCGCATTGGGAAGTCCCACCAAGCCAACATCGGCGATAAGCTTGAGTTCGATTTTCAACCACTTCTCTTCCCCCTTTTCTCCATCAGTCGCAATTCTTGGGGTTCGGTTGGCTCCACTGGCAAAATGGGTGTTTCCCAGTCCTCCCTTCCCTCCTCTGGCAGCAATGAAGCTCTCCCCGTCTTCGCATAAATCGATCAATACTTCATCTGTTTGGGCATCTTTTATAACTGCTCCTTGAGGTACGGTAACAACACAGTTTTTGCCCTTGCGGCCATGCATATCTTTTCCTTGGCCATGCATCCCTCTTTCTGCCTTAAAATGAGATCGATATTGAAAATCGATAAGTGAATGCAGTTTCTGACTGGCAATAATAACCACATCTCCACCCCGCCCACCGTCACCTCCATTTGGGCCACCCTTGGGAACATATTTCTCTCGCCGGAAACTGATACAACCATTGCCTCCATCTCCAGCTTTAACGTAAAATTTGGCTTCATCGACGAATGCCATAGATTCATCACCACAAGAAGTTATCTTAATATTGATTTGCTTTCGTACTGGATTGAAACAAAAAAAAGCAAAAAAAAACTCGACCTTCAGAAAAATGAGGTCGAGTTTTAATCTGTGCGGCACAAGGCCAAATACTGCAGAATATGATAAATCCTACCGTTTTCTAGGCATCGGGATAAATACTCACCCTCTTTTTATTTTTACCAAAATCTTCATATTTAACGAAACCGTCAATTTTGGCATAAAGGGTATAATCTCTACCGCAACCGACATTGGTGCCCGGATGTATTTTGGTACCAAGTTGTCTTACCAGTATGTTTCCAGCACGAACGACCTCGCCACCAAATTTCTTAACGCCGCGTCGCTGACCTCTACTGTCACGACCATTTCTAGAACTTCCACCCGCTTTTTTATGTGCCATTACAAACTCCTTAAAAAATGCTCTCCGCCACACTTTCTCTATTGCGGCTATGCAGATTTCCTAATTTATGCAGAGATTTCTTCTATTGTGAGGGCTGTAAACTGCTGTCTGTGGCCTTTTTTCAAACGATATCCTTTTCTTCTTTTCTTTTTGAATATGCTGATTTTCTTGGCCTTGCCCTGTTCAGCTATTTTTGCCTTTACGACGGCGCTATCCAATTGAGGAGTACCTATTGATACGGCTTCCCCATCGACAACCATGAGTACATCATTGAGCTCGATGGTTTCACCGACCTCGCCAACTATTTTTTCTACTCTGAGTCGGTCTCCCTGAGCAACCTGGTATTGTTTTCCGCCGGTTCGAACTATTGCATACATTATATAAACCTCACCTTGGTGTGTTGTTACTATATAAAAGGATTGTTTTGTCGAAACATTCTATATGACACGTAGAAACACCTTATGTCAATAATTTTTTGAAACACTTACGACTTCGAATGAATAATTTTTCAAAGATGATCAACCATAAAATCACATGAAACTTATGTAACAGGCAAAAAAAAACATGAGGTTAGTAAAACTCCTCATGTTTTTTGTATTTTGGCCTGTAAGGTCTAAGAAACGATCAGGTCGTGTAACCCAATCTTTCAATTTCTTTTTGCTTACGAATCGAACAGGCTTTGTTGAAAGCATTCTTTTTGCCATGTTTTGATATTGAAACGGAAGTTTTACCCTGTTTACCGTTCTCGGTTACCCAACTTACTTCATAGCGATTCAATTTTTCGTTTAGACGAACGCCGACAACTCCTGTACCGGAGTTGCTCACCGTTACCATATGCTTATTTGTACGGATTTTGCCAAGTTTGGCCTCAGTCTTATCTCTCCAGGAAATAGCTGAAAGGAGGCTTGAATATCTGCCACCGCATTTTTTGTCTGAGAAAAATTTTGAATGAGTTTTCCCAAGAAATCTTACCCTAACGTACCAACCATGGGTACGCTTGGATTCTTGATCGATCCTGGCAATATCTTTGTGCTTTTCTAATAAAATGTTCTGCTTGTTGTCATCTTCCATCGTGTTTCCTTCTGTTGTTTTTACTAAGGTATTATTTAAAAATTAACATCAAATATTGTTTATGCTAATAAATCATTCTATGATAGTGCCACTTTCACGATCAAGTAAATCAACGCAACTTTCTGTACCACATTGTAGCACCTGGAAAGCTGTTTGACAAACTAAATAATTGGTCAGGTTAATCTTGTCAAGGTTTTTATTAAATTTACCAATAACAAACACTACAGCTGTTTTCTAACAATTTAAGGCATCTTTAGTTTTATGCCATATCTGAGAATTAAATCAAGTAATAAATATCATATTATGAAAAAAGATCTTCTAGCAGATGAATCCCTTCTAGCTACCATTCGAAGCCTACGTGGATCTCAGGGATGTCCCTGGGACCAAAAACAGACAAGCAAGAGTCTGAAGAAGTATCTCCGTGAAGAAGTAGATGAACTAATGCAGGCTATTGACAATGAAGATTCCGATAACATCTGTGAAGAGATTGGTGACATTACCTACATACTTATGATGATATCGGAAATATGCAGAGACAATGGCTTGTTTACCTACACTGATTGTCTCTCGGGGATCAATGACAAACTTATCCGGCGTCATCCCCATGTATTTGGCGATGCCAACGTCAAGGATGAAGAGCAATTACGACAACAATGGGAAACTATTAAACAGCAGGAGAAAAAACAAAACCATTGACAGAGATCATATTTTGCTCTAAACTGCATCGTTTTTTCACAATACAATATATTATTGTCCAGTTCAGACTGTGACCTACGAACAGATGGATATCCCAGCTGTTCCCTCTTCGCTCTTTTTCGACACATTAGTTGATGAGAGCCAGATCAGGGTAGTCTTATACCCTATAAACATGAGTCCATGAGGAGGAACTTATGCGCAGGTACGAAACAACTTTTGTCCTTCGTCCTTCACTGAGTGAAGAAGAAATTAACTCGGTGATCGAACGAACCACGACCATTCTCACCGGCAGCGACGGCAAGATCATTGAACTTGACCGGTGGGGGATGAAAAAACTCGCCTATCTAATCAAAAAAGAATCTCAAGGATTCTACGTCTTTTCTGATTATTGCAGCACTCCGGAAGCTGTTGCAGAGATGGAACGCCGGTTTCGTCTTGATGATGCGGTGTTGCGCTACATGACCATCAAACTCAATAACGACATCAGCGAAGAAGAAATAGCCGAGGCAACTGCCCAGGCCGAGCAGAAGAAAGCGGCTGCAGCGGTGGAAGCTGAATCTACTGACGATGATACCGATTCTTCCACTGAACTCAACGAAGACGACGATACCGATGATGACCTGAGCGCAGACGATAGCGACAGATCTGAATAATTTATTTGATATCAGGAGTGACCTATGGCACAACGACCACAAAAAAAACTCTTCTCTAGAAAAAAAGTCTGCCGTTTTTGCGCAGACAAAGAGTTAGGAATTGATTACAAAGATGTAAAAACGCTAAGAAATTTCGTTTCTGAAAGAGGCAAAATTATTCCTAGACGAATAGTAGGAACCTGCGCAACCCACCAGCGTCAACTCTGCGAGGCCATTAAGCGTGCCCGGCACATTGCTCTCCTGCCGTATTCCGGTTCAATACAGAGTTAAGGTAGAAAAGGTTAATGCATTTTGACTACGCAGGTTGAAAGATAACTTTAAGGGACAAGATATTTTTATCATATCGCGCTAATAGGCATTTTTGGGGCCATTTCTAGCTTAATGCCACTGGCTTTGATTTGCTCAATTATCTTTTTTCCCTACTAGTCTCTTTGCATATTCAATTATTTAGGAGGTAGAATCCGCTAATTATCCACTTTTATGATTCTTGCAGCGATTTTTGTAGGATAGAGCCTCAAATATTTGGTTCGGGCCTACTGTTGATAGCATGTTTAATAGTTGTAATGGATAATGTTTTTATTTTACTGCTGAGTTGAGCGCAACTGTCACTGAATACTCGATACTGGAATCAGCCCGACACCTTGATCTGGGGAGTGGTTTTTACACGGATTGCAGCAGCATCTTTTTAAATGGAAACTGCCAATACTTTTTTGAATAGGTATGTACCAGATGCTAATTCTGTAATCATTTGGTACAATCCTCTTCATTATAATTTGTATAGCAGATGTATACAGCTCATGTATGGTTCGATACACGCAGGTTTTCACGCTTTAGGCAATACGTACATGCGGATTCCAAATAATAACTATACTAACATAAAAGATATTCTTTCATTAAATATTTGATGGAGCCAAACAATGGAACTCATTCTAAAAGAAACTATCAGTGCGTTAGGTCGGGAAGGCGATATTGTTAGCGTCAAACCCGGATATGGTCGTAACTATCTTCTGCCCAAAGGAAAAGCTGTACTCGCCAATGCCCAGAACAAGGCAATTCTGGAAAAAAACAGAGCCGTTATTGAAGCACGTATTGCCGAAGAGAAAAAGGCAGCAGAAGCTCTGGCCAAGAAACTTGCCGGTATCACTATTGAAACAGCACAGCTCGTAGGCGAAGATGAACGTCTGTTCGGATCAGTTACAACATCCGATATTGTCAGCAAACTAGCGGATCTTGATATCACCATAGATAAGAGAAACATACTGCTCACCGACCCCATAAAAACGCTTGGTGAACATACTGTGCCGATCAAGGTCGACGTTGACATCACCACTGACATAATGGTGAAAGTGACCGCCAAAACCGCAACAGAATAGTATTTTGGCTAAAAAGGTTTAGAAAAAACGCTGACCGGCAAGTAAAAGTCACTTTTTTCTGAATGATCAGCTTGACCGACACACCATAAGATCTTCGTTATCTATGGTGTGTTTTTGTTTGGGATCATTGAAATATTTAAGATCATTATGAGCAACTACCAATCAAATATAGGCGCATCGAAACTACCACCTCAGAATCTAGAGGCGGAACAATCTGTTTTGGGATCAATTCTGCTCAAAGACAGTTCTTTTGGTCAAGTGATTGAGACCTTGAAAGAGGAAGATTTTTACTCACCTGCTCATCAGATCATCTTTAAAGCAATGGTAGCTCTGTTTGAAAAGAATGAACCGCATGATCTTATCACTCTTACCAATTACCTCAAAGACACAAATGAGTTGACCGAAGTCGGTGGTGCAGCATATCTGGCTAATCTCACCTCAATCGTTCCGGTGACAGCCAATATCGCTTCATACGCCAAAATCATCAGACAAAAATCAGTCTTGCGCAAACTGATCGAGGTGAACACTGAAATTGCCGGTAGATGTTATGAGGAACAAGGAGAAATAGATCAACTGGTTGACGAGGCCGAACAGGCCATATTTGATATTGCCGGTAAGAAAAGCGGGCAAAACTTCACTCCGCTCAAGGATATCATTCCCGAAGCATTTGCAAAGGTAGAGCAACTCTATAAACGTAAAGAACTCATCACCGGGGTACCAACCGGCTATTTTGAACTTGATAAAATGACCGCCGGTCTTCAACCATCTGACCTCATTGTTCTAGCTGGTCGGCCGTCTATGGGTAAAACTGCATTTGCTATGAACCTCGCTCAGCACGCAGCTTTAGTCGAAAAAACCGGAGTTGCTATTTTTAGTTTGGAAATGTCAAAAGAGCAGCTGACCATGCGTCTGCTCAGTTCGGTAGGACGAATTGACTCTCAGCGCATTCGTACCGGTAAACTTCACGACGAAGACTGGCCAAAGCTCACCAGAGCTGTTGGCATGTTAACAGATGCCCCACTTTATATTGATGATACACCGGCGATCTCGGTTCTTGAGGTTCGTTCAAAGGTGCGCCGCCTTGCCTCTCAACATCCAATAGGTATGATATTGGTAGATTACCTACAACTCATGCGAGGCCGAAGCACAACGGAAAACCGAACCCAGGAGATCAGCGACATCTCACGCTCACTAAAAGCATTGGCAAAGGAGCACAATGTGCCTGTACTTGCACTTTCTCAGTTAAATCGAGGACTTGAGTCAAGAACAGATAAACGCCCAATGATGTCTGATCTTCGTGAGTCAGGGGCTATCGAACAGGATGCAGATATCATCTGTTTTATTTATCGTGATGAAGTCTATAACAAATCAGAAGATAATCCGGAACGAGGTACGGCTGAAATCATAGTTGGCAAACAGCGGAATGGTCCAACAGGTGTGGTGAAATTGACATTCCTTAAGGAATTCACTATGTTTGAGAACATGAGTACATATGAAGAATCCGATCTGCATTGATACGATTATTTTTCGATGTCAGTATAACAACTCCGTCGCTTAGATAAACGCGCTGGTCATTGTTTTAACGCTTTTGCTATATCCTTCACATTTATCTACTCATGCAGATCAGACATTTGCTCAAGCTTGTTTGTTCAATTATTACCCATATCATCACCAATATATCTAGTTGTGATTAAATATAAAAATACAGATAGAGAGATTTCTCGATGACTGAAAGTTCAGCGGAAACCATATGGTATGATTTTCAAACCATAGAGGCAAAATGGCAGAAAACCTGGGACAGCGAAAAGACTCATGGGGTAACAGAGGATGCTGATAAAGAAAAGTACTATGTGCTCGAAATGTTTCCCTATCCTTCAGGGCGAATTCATATGGGCCATGTCCGAAACTACACCATAGGTGATGTTGTAGCCAGATATAAACGCATGCGCGGCTACAATGTTCTTCATCCCATGGGCTGGGATGCCTTTGGATTGCCCGCAGAAAATGCTGCCATAAAAAACAATACCCACCCCGCTAAATGGACATATCGCAATATTGATTACATGCGTAATCAGTTAAAACAATTAGGTTTTTCATATGATTGGGACCGAGAGATAGCCACCTGTCACGAAAAATACTACCGCTGGGAACAATTACTCTTCTTGCAGATGTATCAGAAAGGTCTGGTTTATCAAAAAATTACCAAGGTGAATTGGTGTGATTCGTGCCAAACGGTCCTCGCCAATGAACAGGTAATTGAAGGTGCCTGCTGGCGCTGTGATATGGATGTAGAATTGCGGGAAATGAGTGGTTGGTTTTTTAAGATAACAGAATACGCTGAAGAGCTCCTCGAAGATCTTGACCTATTACACGGCTGGCCTGAAAAAGTGGTAACCATGCAACGCAACTGGATTGGCAAGTCTACCGGTTTGCAGTGCGATTTTCAGGTAGCTGGTATGGATGAAGCCATTGCTATATTCACAACCAGGCCGGATACAATTTTTGGGGCAACATTTCTCTCTATTGCGCCTGAACACCCTCTTTTACCAAGATTAATTGATAATACGGATACCGCTGCCCAAGTCTCTAACTTCGCAGAAGGCATTATCCAGGAGAAGAAGAAGGCAAATTATGAGGAAGAGCAGGAAAAGAAAGGGCTTTTTACTGGCAGGTACTGCATCAATCCATTTAATGGAGAAAAAATTCCCATCTATGTTGCCAACTTCGTTTTGATGGAATACGGGACCGGTGCGGTCATGGCTGTACCTGCCCATGACCAGAGAGATTTTGAATTTGCCCGCAAGTATGGCCTTGAGATTCGACCCGTCGTCATACCAGAAGATAGTCAACTTTATCCAGAGAATATGAAAGAAGCCTCTATTGTGCCCGGCATATTGCACAATTCTGGCAATTTCGATGGTATGTACAGTGAAGATGCTCAAACTGCAATCATTGAGCATGCCCGTAAAGAAGGATTTGGGACTGCCGAGACCACATATCGTCTTAGGGACTGGGGAATATCCAGACAACGCTATTGGGGCGCACCCATTCCTATAATTTATTGTGATTCCTGCGGCATTCAACCGGTGCCAGAGGAACAACTTCCCGTCATCCTCCCGGAAGATAACGAAACCAAAGATGGTATCTGTTCTCCTTTGCACCTTCGGGAATCATTTCAAATTACTACCTGCCCCACCTGCTCTGGACCTGCTAAACGGGAAACAGACACAATGGATACCTTTGTCGAATCTTCCTGGTATTTTGCTCGGTATACCTGTCCACGTTTTGAGAAAGCCCCGCTTGACAAGGAGAAAACCTCCTATTGGCTTGGTGTTGACCAATACATTGGTGGTGTGGAACATGCCATTCTTCATCTACTGTACTCCAGGTTTTTCACCAAGGTTCTTAGAGATCTTGGCTATCTTAATATCTCCGAACCTTTTACCAAACTTCTTACCCAAGGCATGGTAATAAAAGACGGGGCCAAGATGTCCAAATCCAAAGGAAACGTCGTTGATCCTCAAGATCTGGTGGCTACTTACGGGGCAGACACTGTCCGTCTTTTCAGCCTTTTCGCGGCTCCCCCTGAAAAGGACTTGGAATGGTCTTCTCAGGGAGTCGAAGGTGCATCGCGTTTTCTTAACCGTCTTTATAGATTCATCGAAGCAAACCTTGAGACACTTCAGGCAAGAGGCCAAGTATCTCATGATTACCAGGGCAGAAGTAAAGATCTCCATCGGAAATGTCATCAAACCATACGTAAGGTAACCCAGGATATAGAAGCAAGTTTCCATTTCAACACAGCAATAAGTGCTGTCATGGAGCTGTTCAACGCGGTTTCTTCCATGAGGATGGAAAAGGACAAGCTCGATGATGCAGTCGTTCAGGAAACCATCGATACTATTTTACTGCTGTTGGCACCAATGGTTCCGCATTTTACAGCCGAGATGTGGAAAAGATGTGCGAACCATAACGACATCGAACAGATGAACTGGCCTGATTTTGATGAAGATGCAGCCAAGGAAGATTTATTAACCATTGTCGTACAGGTAAATGGAAAAGTGCGTTCGCGAATTGAAGTTGTCGCAGGAGTAGAAGATGAAGATGTAAAGTCAATGGCTCTCGGCGATGAAAAGATAAAGAAGTTTATTGCGAACAAGTCTATAAGGAAAGTTATCGTTGTTAAAAATAAACTGGTCAATATAGTAGTTTAACGAATGTTAGCCTTACTCTATTGCTAGAATTCTGACCATATTTCGACAAAGCCTGCGATATTCTTGTTTTCTTTTGCGGTGGAGGTGGTTTTGAAATTATCCAGCTATGCGGTAATAATCAGTTTGACAGCCCTTATCATGCTTTCATCTTGTGGCTATCGCAATCCCTATGTTTATAGCGGACCAGACCGGACGATCTATATAGCTTCATGGCAGAACAGAACCAACGAACTACAACTTGATGCCCAGATATACCAATCGCTGGTCGAGTGGTATCAGAAAAGCGGTTCCATTGATGTAGTCCGCAATAAAGATGAGGCTGACCTTATCATCGGTGGTGAAATTATTTCCATAGATCTTCCGAGCCTCTCCTACGGTGCCAATAATACTACCCGGGAAGTCAAGTTGAGACTCCGTATTCGTTATATTCTAAAAGATCTGCGCAGCGGAGAAATACTCTTCCAGCAACCAAATCAACTGCGCGTAGAGGAATACGTTGTCGGGGGAGATGCAACCACAGAAGCAGCCAATGAGAACGAAGCCTTAGCCATTATAATTGATGAATTGTCCCAGGACATTTATTTACGGACACTTGCCAGTATTTCCAAATAAAAACAAAAACATATTATGTAGTCGTCATAGTTTATACTAGATATTCACCTTTCAATCATATTCTTCTCCACTTCAATGTGTACCATTGCCCATCTTCGACTTTCCTCACCTTTAATTCTTGCTCCTCTTGCAGGTTACAGCGACCTGCCCTTCCGTATTCTCTGCCGCGAATTTGGAGCAGGTCTTTGTGTTTCCGAAATGATCAGTTGTCATGGATTGGTATATCAACAAAAAAAGACATTGCAAATGCTCGCCTCCGTGAGTGAGGAAAAACCGGTTTCATTCCAGCTTTTCGGTGCGGATATTTACACTATGGCGAAAGCCGCGGATTTGCTCAACGAATTTAAGCCCGATTTGGTTGATATAAACATGGGCTGTCCTGTTAAAAAAGTAACCAAAAAAGGTGCCGGTGCCGCCCTCATGGCCACACCTAAGCTAGCCCGGCAAATAATCTGTGAAGTAGTTCAAAATAGTGAGAGTCCGGTGACGGTTAAATTCCGTACAGGAGTGAGCAATCAATCCGAAACATGCATCGATTTTGGAAAAATGGCAGAACAGAGTGGCGCCGCTGCTATCACTGTGCATGGAAGAAACTGGGCTCAGGCATTTACCGGTTCTGCCAATTGGGAAACCATAGGCAGGGTTAAAAGTTCTGTCTCAATACCTGTAATCGGCAACGGTGATATTACCAATTATGATGACGCCAGAAAAAAAATAGCAAATAGTGGTTGTGATGGTGTCATGATTGGCAGAGCTGCCCTTGGAAACCCTTGGGTTTTTTGTAAAAAAGGCCGTCCTGTCAATTATGCTCAAATCTTACCAGGAGTTCTGCGACACCTTTATCTCATGGAGTGCTACCTCGATGTGAATCGCCTTTTTGCAGTGGTAAAAAATCATATAGGTCGATACTTTAAAAACCTTGAACATAGTTCAACCATCCGCAAACAGGTCTATGAGTGCAAATCTTTTTCCGATTTAAAACACTTTTTCACAACCATTTCCGAGAAACCGATCCTGGTCAAAGATCAGCAGGAAATAATATGAAGTAGATGCAGCAGGTCAATTTCCTTGGAAAGTTCGCACTGGGAAAAGAAAAACTGCGGGAAAACCAACGAGAGAGTAGAGTCTTCCCGCAGTATAAAGAAAAGGGTAAAGCTTATGCTAGATCAGGTTTGCTTTCATTTTGGCCGATTGAACTGTGTTCTTCATCAACATGGTAATTGTCATAGGTCCAACACCGCCAGGAACAGGAGTGATTACCGAAGCCTTTTCCTTTACGCTTTCAAAATCAACATCACCGGCAAGTTTCGCCTTTCCTGATTCGGTCACACCGATTCTATTCACGCCTACATCCATTATCGCTACGCCATCCTTAACCATATCGGCAGTAACCAGCTTCGCCACACCTGCCGCTGCTATTATGATGTCTGCGCGTCGACAATGTTCTGCCATATCTTTGGTGCGGGTGTGACACAAGGTGACCGTGGCGTTGCCGGATTCACGTTTTTGCAGCATGAGATTAGCCATGGGCTTGCCTACGATATTACTTCTACCGAGAATGACAACTTCAGCACCACTTGTTTCTACTCCACTTCGGGCAAGTAGTTCTAGAACGCCGTGTGGTGTGCAGGGCAAAAAGCAGTTTTCACCGAGCACCATTCGGCCTATATTGACTGGATGAAAACCGTCTACATCTTTATCCGGATTGATTGTATTGAGAATTTTGCCTTCGTCAATGTGCTTTGGTAAGGGCAATTGAACGAGAATTCCGTTAATGGAATCGTCTTCGTTATACTTCTCCACCAATGACAACAATTCTTCTTCAGGAGTGTCCGCATCGAGAGTAACTTGTTCGGAATTAATTCCTATAGCATGAGCGGTTTTATTCTTGGCAGAAACGTAAGACTGTGAGGCAGGGTCCTCGCCGACCAGAATGGTTACAAGACCTGGAACAATATTATGCTTTTCTTTCAACTCCGTAATTTCAGCTTTGAGCTCCTCTCTAATCTCTTTGGCTACTTCAGTACCACTAACAATTCTAGCTGTCATTTTTTCACCTCTTCCTAAAGCTTATCGTAAAATTTCTCCCTCTTTTCTCGAACTGTTCTTCACAGCTCATTCTCCAACGCTACAGCTTATTAGTACAGCGTATCAAACCTACAATGCTCCAAGTTTAACTTAGTTTATAGCTACGTGCATGTTTAGATTGTGTGCCATCTCCCTAAACAACACACTGCTGACTTACCATGCAATAGCTTAAAATGCTAAAAAATTATAAAAACCTATGAGAACTTTAAACCAGATAACAGTATTATCCTGTTGCGGTAATCCCAATGACCATGTTGATTTGATACAAAGATTACTTGTCTACATCGCCACCAAAGGCAGATAGTCTGGTTCCCACCTCATCTTGCGAATGAGTTTTTTCATGCGTTGTTCATCGTTTTCGTGCTGAAAATCTGAAAAAACACAGGGTCTACTTACCCCTTTTTCCACAGCAGTCATGGCAACATTAAGAGCAACCTTCAAAGAAACTTCTTTTATTTCAGCTACTCTAGGAACAAGACAACCTCTAGCCATATCCTCTTTATGTACAAACTCTGAAACAGCTCGGGCAGCGGCCGTGAAAAAGCTGGGAAGAACCTCTCGTGCCCCGGATGCCAATACACCAAGTCCAATCCCCGGAAAAACCAGGGCATTACTCGCCAGTCTGGTGTTATAAACTCTGCCATCAATATTAGTAACATCAAAAGGGCTACCTGTAGATACCAGCGCTTTGCCGTTCGTCCAGGTATATATATCGGCCGGTTTTGCCTCAATTACCGATTCAGGGTTAGACAGGGGCAGAATAACGGGGCGCGAGGTATTTTTAGCAGCTGCTTCCACTACCTCCTGAGTAAAACAGCCTACGCATCCACCCTGACCCGAGGTACCAACTAGCACGGTTGCCCCGCTATGATGGATAATTTCATCCAGACTCAGTGATTCATTTTGCAGCCATGGATGTTCCATAATTTGAGTTGCATATCTTCTCTTGTAGAGATCACAGTCACTTTTGTCGGTGACAACCCCTTTAGAGTCGAGTGCGAAAATTCTTCTTTTTGCCTCAGTTTCCGACATTCCCTCTTCAACGAGGGCCAATTCGATCAACTCAGCCACACCAATCCCACAGGTACCGGCACCATGAATAAGAAACACCTGATCCTGAAGTTTTTCTTTTTTTATTTTCATGGCTGTAAGAATGGCACTGAGCACCGTCGCACCTGTTCCTTGAATGTCATCATTGAAAGATATCAATTCATCGGCAAAGGCATCACGAGTTGAATAGGCATTCTGTTTGGAGAAATCCTCCCATTGGCAAATTGCCTGGGGAAAAACATTTCGAAATGCCCGGACAAATCTGCCTATGAACTGGAGATATTCTTCGCCTTGCAATCGCTCGTGCCGCCAACCCAGATAATCGTTGTCGTCCAGTAAGGCTTTATTATCCGTGCCGACATCAAGAGATATGGGCAAACAATGCCACGGTGCTATACCTGCACCTTGAGTATAGAGCATAAGCTTACCCAGGCAAATGGCGATTCCACCAACTCCCTGATCACCTATGCCCAACACTCCTTGATTATCAGTAACGACAGCAATGCGAATATCACGATGACTATACCTTCTTAATATATCTTCGGCGTTATTGATATTGCCTGGATAAAAATGAATCCCATTTGCCTGCCTGAACATTGAGGAATATTGCTGAACGGCCGTTTCTACTGTTGGGGAGTAAATAATACCTATATATTTTTCAATATCGCTTTGGATTACAGCATGGGCGAGAGTGACATTGCGATCGAACAATTCCCGGATAAAACGAAATTTATCAACATCATCTTCCCGGGCAGCAACCTTTGTGATAGTGGCTTCCACCTGACTGTCGAGACTGCGCACCGAAGGAGGTAAAACAGCCTCAAGCCCCAGCATTTCTCTTTCCTTCTTGTTAAATGCAGTTCCTTTATTAACAAAACTAATACCATGAACTGGTGGGCCGCTGTCGTAGACCAGTATCTCTCTGGTATTGCCATATTCGTCGTATTTAAATCTATACTGGTTGGTCCCCATATACTATCCTCAATACGCTAATGTTCGTCACGAAACAGACATTGGTCATCTTGCCGGGTTCCCCTAGTTAACAAGTGCGGAAAGGGAATGCTCACCAGACAAGTTATTACGGCATTGGCTGTTTATTTCACCTTTCCTTCCCTGTTTTTTCTAATACCTTTTTAATGATGCTACAATGGCTTTCAACACACATGTAATTTTTTCAAAAGTATTGAAACAGCTGAGGCAACTAAAGGAGGCATCCAACAAGTAAGTTTACCAAGTTTGAGCAAACTTACAACGAATTATAATTCAATTATTTCGCATCAAACCAAAGGTATTCATGCCTGAGGATTTATTTCCAAAGACTCAGGGTAAAATCATTTCCGAGGTTATGAACTTGTGATTACCTAAAAAACATCTACTCATTCTTTTCAATGGTTTGATTTTTTCCATAAACTCTATAAACTAAGAAGAACTAAGTATACCACTGTATATCCAGATAAGGATCCCAAAAATGACCACAGAAAGCATTCTCCGTGCAGTACTGCAATCAGATGAATTGCCAACTCTACCAACGGTTGCTTCTCAACTCATCACCCTTACTTCCCAGGAAGATACGACACTTGCCGATATAGCAGATCTTATTTCTAAGGATATTGGCATATCAGCTAAGATTCTAAAAGTTTCCAATTCAGCTTTTTATTCCTTTCCTCAGCAGATAGGCTCTATTCACCAGGCGGTTTCTATACTTGGAACTAATGCGGTCCGTAGTCTGGTGCTCTCCTTTTCTTTTCTATCAATTAAAGCCGGTTCAAAAGCTGGAAAATTTGATTTTGAGCAATTCTGGCAAAGATCGCTGGCAAGAGCTGTTGCTGCCAAACTCATCCTCGAAAAAGTCAAGAATGCAGACACGGAAGAAATATTTATTTCCAGCCTACTGCAAAACCTCGGTGAATTGATTTTTGCCCGAACTTTTGCGGAAAAATATGACGAAGTACTTGAAAAAATTGAGGATAACAAGCAAGATCACCTTGAAATAGAAGAATCCATTATTGGTGCCAATCACTGCCAGATTGGTTTTGAGGTTGCTAAAAGCTGGGGTTTTCCCGAAGTACTGCTTTACCCTATACTTTATCACCATTCACCGGATGAATATGAGGGCAAGGAAGTTAAAATTAAACAGACCGTCAATGCTGTCCACCTCAGCGATATTCTTACAGATATTCTCTATTCAGACAAACCTGAGGAATATCATAAGCAATTCCGTAAAGACGCCAGGAAAATGCTGAAGATCGCACCTGAGGATATCGAAAAAATACTCGAGGATTTTCATAATCAGATTGAGATTGCAGGAAAATACTTTGGTCTAAAAATACAAAATACCAGATCAGTCCAAGAAATCCTCCAAGAAGCAAACATCCGCTTGAGTTTGCTCAATCTTAATTATGATCAGATGAATAAGCAGCTCATTCAGACAAAACTTGAGCTTGAAAACCTGACCAAAGAACTTGAAGAAAAAAACCGTATCCTGGATAATCTTGCCAATGTCGATGGCTTAACCGAGGTCTTTAACCATCGATATTTTCAGAACTGCCTTGATCAGGAAATAAGCCGTGCCGAAAGGAAAGACAATCCCCTTTCTTTGATTCTATGCGATATTGATTATTTCAAAAATTTTAACGATAATTACGGGCATCAGGCTGGTGATTTTGTTCTCAAAGAATTCTGCCGCACACTTACTTCACAATTGCGCAAATATGACATTCTTGCTCGCTATGGTGGAGAAGAATTTGCGATCATACTGCCTGAGACAGAGGAAAGCGAAGCGCTTGTTGTTGCCGAAAAGCTACGTGTGGCTATTGAAGATACCGTTTTCGATGACGGCAGTGAAAGCTATTCGGTTACTGCCAGTTTCGGTGTAGCTGGCAGCAGGCCGGCTGTTGAAGATGGTTTCGGTAAAGACGAGTTTATCAACAGAGCCGACCATGCATTGTATGGTGCTAAAGAAGCTGGAAGGAACAGATCCCAAATATACTCTCCGAAGAAGAAATGGTATAAATTCTGATGAAATCCCGTCAATCTAAGTAGTATCCGGCGAAGTGAAGATGAAAAACATCATCTATGAATATTGCTTTTCTTTTCCCAGTGGTGATAACAGAAATTTTGTTCTCGAAATAGATAACACAACGCTCCTTCTCCTTTCTCCTTCAGGCTCTTCTGCACCTGCATGGTCAAGACTTTCCTATAATCAGTGTGACTGCTGCCCACTTTCCTCGGCTGAAGTGCTTAATTGCCCCATAGCAGTTAATCTTGCCGATCTCGTAACAGAGTTCAAACAAACGGCATCCTATGATTCATGTCTGGTTTCCTGCCGCAGCATGGAGCGACTCGTAACCAAAGAAACTGTGGTACAGGATGGTTTGAGTTCAATTATGGGACTTATCATGGCAACCAGTGGCTGTCCCATTATGAATATTCTCAAGCCAATGGCTCGTTTCCATCTGCCCTTTGCTACCATCGATGAATCATTGTTTCGCTCGGTTTCAGTCTATCTGCTGCGGCAATATTTCATCTATCTCGATCAGGGTCAAAGTGATTTCCACCTGGAAAATGTCAAATCTTACTATGATAAGATAGAAAAAGTGAATAGCGGAATCCTTCGTAGGATAAAGAGTGCCACCCGGCTTGACGCTGACAGGAATGCTATCGTCATTCTCAATTGTCTAGCTCAAATTCTCCACCTCGAACTTGACGACAATCTTCAGTCACTGGCCTACATTTTCAAAGAAACACCATTGTAACAATATCGATCACATCATATTTTCCGGATCGAGATCGAAGCGACATTCAGACCTACCAAGGACCAGCTGCTTGGAGTTTTCCATTACATGTTTCCAAACAGAGTGAAGCGTTGCGACCCGATCTGCCTTAAAGAGAATCTGCCAGCGGTACTTATCCTTTATTTTACCAAGTGGAGAAGGTGCAGGACCGAGGACGTTCAGATAGAAGTCTTCATTTTCCTGTAATTTGCGGCATGAAATGGCAATGTTGGTAGATGTTTTTCTAACGTTGAATTCGTTTTGTCCTGAAATTCTAAGACAAGCAAGCCGAATGAAGGGAGGAAAAGCCGGTTTTTTACGCAAAGAGATTTCTTGTTGATAAAACGCTGTATAATCGTGTTGCGTAGCCAAAGCAATGGCATAGTGATCCGGTAGCATTGTCTGGATAATCACGCGACCCTGCAATTCATCACGACCAGCTCTGCCGGTCACCTGGGAAAGTAGTTGGTAGGTTCTTTCGGCAGCCCTGAAGTCCGGCATATTCAAACCACCATCAGCCCAAACAACGCCTACAAAAGTAACATACGGGAAATGATG
>JASJDT010000187.1 GCA_030065655.1 Desulfocapsaceae bacterium
ACCATCATGATCGACGGGGGAATGAGAATGCCCAGGGTTCCCGCGGCACAGATGATACCGCTGGAGAGTTCTTTCTGGTATCCTTTGCGCATCAAGGCCGGGGTGGCCAGAAGACCCATGGCGACAACGGAGGCTCCGATGATACCGGTGGTCGCCGCAAATACCGTACAGACCACAACGACGGCAAGACCGAGCCCGCCCTTGAGTCCGCCAAGGACAACAAAAAGCGTTTCAAAGAGTTTATCGGCCACCTTTGAACGATCGAGCAGCTGCGCCATCATAATAAACAGCGGGATGGCCACCAGAACATAGTTGTTCATCAGCCCCCAGGTGTTGTTGGCGAACATGTCAAACAGACCGGCGAAGTTCCAGCCGTTGTCGATCAGACCAAATAGAGTAGCCACGGCCGCAAGGGTATAGGCCAGGGGATGCCCAAAGGCAATACAGATGATGAGTGTGGCAAACATTGCCAACGTCATGAATTCAAGACTCATATCAATTTTCCTCCTTACCGAAAACTGTCTGCAAGTCACGAATCAGGTTGGCTATACCCTGCAGAAGCAATATGAAAAAGCAGAGGGCCATGACAATCTTGAACGGCCAGATTGCCGGAGCCCAGCTGGTTGAATTTCTCTCAAGACCTTCCACCGAATAGATTGCAAATTTGGTGGTCCAAATAGTCATGCAGACCATCACCGGCAGGAAAAAAACCAGGGTGGTCAGCGCTGAAATCGCCGCCCGGGTCTTCTTCGGGGCCAGTGAGGTGAATATATCGACCTGGACGTGACCTTTGGTAACATCGGTGTAGGAAAGACCGAACATGTAGTGCATGCCGTAGAGGAACGCCGTTGCCTCAAAGCCCCAAACCGTCGGAGAGTTGAAGCCGTAGCGCATGAACACCTCGTAGAGGACGACAAGCAACAGCGGGAAGATAAGCATCGAGGTGAGTTTCCCCTGATTCAGGTTCAACTTCTCGATGCCGCTGGCGATTTTTGAGAACATTGTTGTATCCTTCTTCTCAAGTGGTAATCAGACAGCCCTCACCGGCGATGCCGGAGAGGGCTGCTTTCAGGTTATCCTGCAAACTAAATAAGAGCTTGTAAGACCGTCTTATTCAGTAATCTGTCCTGAAATATAGGTTTCATATGGCCAGGGAGTGGCTCCTGAACGAGCATCACGCCAGACGGCATACTCTTCGATAAAAGCTTCCTGGCTGTCCAGGGCTTTCTTTACATCAGGATACTTGGCCTTGACGGAATCAAGATAGGTCTTGGCAACCTTACGGAACTCAACCAGAGTCTCTTTGTCCATCTTGACGATTTCGATTTTCTCTTTGAAACGGTTGATCGCTTCAGCATTCAGAGAGTTGATCCAGTTGTAGGACCAGGCCTGGGTCTCGGCAGCTGCCAGTTTGACGATCTCTTTGAGATCCTGGGGCAGCTCATCCCATGCCTTCTGGTTGAAGAACAACGCACACTGGATACCAGGCTGATGAACACCAGGCTGAATGGCATACTTGGTGATCTCATCGAAGCCCATGGGGTAGTTGATCGCAGGTGAGGAGAATTCTGCAGCATCAATTACGCCACGCTCAAGAGCGAGATAAACCTCGCCGCCTGGCAGCGGAGATACGGAAGCACCGAGATTGTTCATGATGTCCATGAACCAGCCCGGGGTACGCAGACGCATACCTTTGAAGTCTTCCATCTTGGTGGCACGCTTGTTGGAGAACAGACCCATCTCCTGACCCAGCTGGCCGCCCGGCAGAGCGTAGAGGCCGAACTGACCATAGAGATCCTGCATCTGTTCCATTCCACCCTTCTCATAGAGCCAGATGTTGTAACCTTCTGCATCAAGACCGAAAGGAACAGAAGCAAAGGCAACAAAAGCCTCGTTCTTGCCCTTCCAGTAACCAGGCCAGTCATGACCTACCTGGGCAGAGCCCTTGGAAACGGCGTCAAAGGATTGCATGGCCGGGACCAGTTCGCCTGCAGAAAACGGCTTGATGTCAAGACGTCCAGCAGAAGCAAGGCGTACACTGTCAGCGAAGTGAACGGCGATATCGTAGAACAGCAGACCCTTGGACCAGGGCATGACCATCTTCCAACGAACCTTCTCAGTCGAGGGCTTGAAACTCACCCGCTTGGCTGACTCATGACGATCGTCACTACCGAACTTCTCACGCTTGGCTGAATTTGCCGTACCTACACCTACACCAACCGCTAAAGTTACGGTCAGTGCTGCAGTAAGAAAACGTTTCATGTAACTCCTCCTTGTAATGATTCCATTGCATCTGTTCATCAGATGCAATTGTTAGAACAACGAACAGATTCTCCACTCTGTCTGTTCATCACCATCGGGAGTTCAAAGCAGATATCATGCCATCTTTTGGTGCACTTCATAATTCTACGGTATAACAATAAAATATTGCAATAAAGAATATGAATAAGGGTATTTCATGGAAGGGAAAATGAGCCGTTTATCCTAAAAATCGGACAAAGATATTTTTAGTGACCTTACTGGATAGATGTCAACAGCCTGAAAGAAGCAGAAACAATCAACATATCTTGTTGATTTTATATAATATTATCTGTTTTACAACAAGGATTATCCAACAATCTTTTTCTTTATACATGGTAAACTGGCCTAGCACCACTGTCTTAAAATTCAGACAACTTCTGGAGGTATTTCTCAAGACCATTTATTTTAATATTATCTCATATAGTTAGACCATATTTTTTAAGAAGTGTATAGAAGTGTGATCTGGACAGACCCGATCTTTCGATGATTTTACTTATTTCACCATCACATTGACGAATGAGTTCGCTTAAATAGATCTTTTCAACTGTGGCTTTAAATTCCTTTAACTGAGGGAGTTCACTATCAAATATATCTTCAAAGATTTTTTGTCCGATTTTTCGGACACCTTCATTGATGGTTACTCCATTGTCTTCGGCAAGAATTTCCTTGCCGGTCATTTTTTCGATCTGCATCTTTGCCACTTGGATGCGTAACTCTCTGGAAAGATGAACAGAAAAGAGCGTTTGCTCATCACCTGCGTCAACCATGGCACGCTCGAGTATGTTGAAAAGCTCTCGTACATTACCTGGCCATGAATAGCTACTGAGAGTAGCTAGGAAGTCGTCTCCCAAATTTTTCGGCTCCAGTCCATACTGGTTGCATAAATATTTCATACGCGATTCAATGAGCGGCCTAATGTCAGTTACGCGGTGACGCAAGGCGGGCAAGCGAATCCTCATGGTTTTTATACGAAAGAACAGATCACTACGGAATTTCCCTTCATCCACCATTGCCTCGAGATCACGGTTGGTTGCGGCAATCAACCGAAAATTACTCTTTTCTTCATTCGCCCCACCTACAGGTCGAAAATGGTGTTCCTGGAGTACGCGAAGAAAAACTTTCTGAAGCGAAAGAGGCATTTCACCAATTTCATCGAGGAACAAGGTTCCTCCATCTGCTAATTTTACCAGACCTGCGGTATCTTTCTGCGCCCCGGTAAATGCGCCTTTTACATGGCCAAATAGTGTTGATTCCACAAGAGAAACCGGAAGAGAAGCACAATCGACGACGACGAATTTATTCTTTGCCCTTTTGCTGTTGTCATGGATGGTTCTGGCAAACAGCTCTTTACCGGTGCCGGTTTCACCGGTGATGAGTACACTGGCATCTGATCGGGCTGCCTTTCGGGTCATTTTCAAACTTGCCTGAATACCCTGACTCTCACCAATTATAGACTGGAACTGAACTTCTTCCTTTTCCGACTTCGACTCTTTCTCAGCTCTGTATTTCAGAGCTCTATTCAATGTCAGAGTTATTTCCCTGACACTGGAAGGTTTAAGCAAGTAATCCCAGACTCCACCCTTAATGGCAAGTTCGGCTCCATCTGCATCCCCTTTTCCTGTGAGAATAATAACCTCCGGAGCATCCTTTATCTGAACAATTTCCGGCAGTAGATCCAAGCCGCTGCCATCGGGCAAGCCGACATCGAGAAAAACCACGTCATAGTCATTTTTCTGATATAGCCTTCGGCCCTCATGAATCGTGTGAGCCATGTCACAATGGTGTGAGAGCCTTGAAATGAGGCTTTCAATGGTTTCACACGCTTCTATATCATCGTCAATGATGAGTATTCTCTCCATTTTGGCTTACTCCTGGATGTGAACAAGGCTCAGCGCCCCTTGTATTTGCATCTTATCATAAGGCTTTATGAGAACTTTGAAGATATTCTTATAGGGTATGGAGGCTGAAATGGCATCATCTCTGCCTGAAACTATTATGAAGGGCAATTGGTTTAGTTGCTCTGCCAGCTTCGTTCCGCGCATGGTGGGCATATCATAATCGGAAATGACTAAATCATACTCAGCACCTTCCTTTTCAACCTTATTCAGAGCATCAACAGGATCGGCGATTGCTTCGACGGTGTGACCAAGACTTTCCAGAACCCGGGGAACCGAAATGAGTTGATCTTCGTCATCCTCAACAAACAGGATTTTGAATTTTTCTGAGTTATTCGCCTTTGTAATCTCCTGGATGGCTATATCCTGATGGCTGCTCTGAGGAAGATAAATTTCAAACTGGGTACCCTCATTTGGTCTGCTTTCAACCCTTACACCACCACGATGACTCTTGACAATTCCATGCACAACCGAGAGCCCCAGACCTGTACCTTCGGTTATATCCTTTGTGGAAAAGAACGGGTCGAAAATATTATCAAGTATCTCAGGAGGTATACCAAATCCATCATCAACAACGGAAATCTTGAGGTAATTTCCAGGATCGATATTCATCGAGGTAGCAAGCTCTCCATTGATCGTAGCTTTCTCCAGATGGACATGGATCTTTCCGCCATGTTCCTTGAGAGCATGATAGGCATTGGTGCAGAGATTGAGGATGACCTGATGAATCTGGGTCGGATCGGCATCCACCAGGATTCCGGTGGCATGTATCGTTGAATGAATAGTTATGTTTGATGGTAGAGAGGCATCCATTAGACTTAACACTTCCTGACAAACCATAGTGAGATCAGTCGGCCGAAATCCCTCCGTGGATGGTCTGCTAAATGAAAGAATTTGTTTAACAACCTGACTTCCCCGGCGGGCAGCTTTGAGAACACGTTCAAGATCTTTTGCGGTACGCGAGCCCTCTTCAACATCACCTAAGGCAAGCTCGGTCGAATTTAAGATTGAAGTGAGAATATTGTTGAAATCATGGGCAATACCACCCGCAAGAGTGCCTATGGCCTCCATTTTCTGCGACTGCAAGAGCTGTTTTTCCAAACTTTGCTCTTTGGTCACATTTTCAGCAGTGGTTAATATGCCGATGATACGCCCCGCCTGGTCGCGCAGAGGCACCTTATTCACCTCGAGCCAGCCGGCATTACCGTTTGAATCGACTAATTGTTTGCGGAGCTTACGAAATTCTTTCTGTTTCTGGACAACAGCCGTGTCTGCCTCGACGGACCACTGCACGTAGTCCTTGTCGGCAATGACATCCTCAGTAGCCTTAAGAATCATGCCTTTTGGAGTTTCTATGCCGAAGAATTCAGAGAAGGTTTGGTTGGCACCGAGATAAATACCCGAAGTATCTTTCCAGGAAACAAGCTGAGGAATAGTGTCCATCAATGTTTCCTGAAAGGAAAGTTGCTCCTGAACCTTTGCCTGTACTTTTCTTCTTTCAACCATGGTAAACACCAGAAAAACCATAACCGTGAGCAAAAGCAGAAAACTTACAACAATTACCCAGAAAACCTCTTTGGGCAATTCGTAAAACGCCTTCGGACTGTTGATAATAATTGAATTTTCAGGAAGAAGGGATTGATCGATTTCGAGTTTCTGCATGACCTCATAGTCAAACTTGTACGTTCCGGCCGGTTCGACGATGACCGGGATAGAGTCCGCCGGTTCACCATCAAGAATACGCAAGGCCATTTCTGCAACAATTTTGCCATGATGTAAACCGGAGAGCAGGCTGCCGCCAACAGCACCATGCCCCAATAAAAATTCCCAGGTAGTGTAGATGGGCACGGAGGAGTGATCATAAATATCTTCCATTACTTCTTCTGCCGTATAAAATTTCCCTTTTACCGTTTGATACCAGGGGGAGAAAAATAAGAACGTATCATTGGGTAAACGCTCCACCTTATGCTTGGTTTCATCGAGCGAGAGTTTAAACCAGAACTCTACTTCCAGTGGGGCATCATATTCCTCAAGCATCTTATAAACTTGTTGCTCAATTGATCTTCCGGTCAATGATTGATCGCCAACGACTACCATTTTGGTTTTCTCGGGATGCAGTTTCCTGGCAACATTGAGGGTATTGGGCAGGTCAAAGCTCTCTACTATACCTGTGAGGTTGCCGGAAGAGACGTCGGCCGATTCGTAATCATTCATTCCACAGAATACCAAAGGTATATCAGCAAAAAGTGCTTCTCTATGTTCGATGACAAAATTAAAGGCATGATTGTCAGAGACGATGATCACATCGAAATCCTCATTGACAAACTTCTCTTTATAGAGAGTAAAAAGGCTGTTGTTGACGGGTTCATAGAGATACTTTTTGGTATCCATATATTCTATCTGCAGATCAACTTTGTATCTGCTGGTCTGCAACACATCGCGAATACCTTTGAGAATTTCGTCGGACCATTGATAGCCGTGATGGTATGAATTTATGTAGAGAACATTTTTTTTCTGCTTTACCGCCGGATAAACCTCGGATGCGGCAAGAAAAAAAATGATAAAGACCATAATGTATCGATATTTCATAATATTCTTGGAAAAATAACAACTAAGTTAATCAACAAAACACGTTCAGATTTATAGGGCTAGCAAAACCTGTTTCCCACTGAGGAACGGTGATCTTTCTCAACTTGGATTATCTCGAATCGTACATCTTTATCGTCAAATTGAAACGACCTTCCTAAGACGAGAACTTCAATTCAAGGCATTTTTTACCTTACAACAAAAAAGTATTCTACTCTTACCTGTATGGCACCGTCAAACCAGTAATATCCTCAAAGAGCATATTTATATTCATTTCATAGAGTTAATAACTAGACATAGACTAGACATCTACACATGACGAGGCGACTTCGACCGATGTCAGCTGGTTATTTGTCTTTCTTGGGCATAAATAATAGGCATGCAAGATCATTTTTTTAAAGAAATGCCAAATTGAGAGACTATTGTCTTATTACAAGAGAGCGGTAAATTTAGCCAGGAGGTTAAAAATGAAAAAGTCAATTGTTGCAGTAACAACTCTCCTAACTGTTTTGATTGCCACATCTCAGGCATACTCCGATGATCGAGTTCTGGCTGGTACACTCATGGGAGCCGGCGGTGGCGCACTCCTTGGCCAGGCGATTGGCGGTGACACTGAATCCACCTTGCTCGGCACGGTAATAGGTGGTGCAATCGGACTGACAGCAAGCAGCTTGCACCATGGTGGCTATGGATCATCGTCCGTACATTTCAAATATAATTCATATCATCCGCGTCCCTACCACAGGGTTCACAAACCTTACCGCTATCGCGACCATTACTACAGAAAGCATTATCATCGTCCGCACTATAAACACTATCGCAAGCATTATTACCGCGATCATTCCAGGCATTACCGCAAATCATGGCGTCACGATCGCTATTCCTACGGTCATCCTGGCACCCGTATTGTTATCAAGAAGGTCTATAAATATGATGATGGCCATAAGGTAAGGAAAAACGTATACAAAGAGCGAAGGCACCATCGCTACGAGCATCACTATAGAGGCCATGGAAAGCGCTTTGACAAACGTAAACATCATATTCGACACTGGAAACGTCATCACAATTGATATTCTAACAGCGGAAGAGATCGTCATTCCGATTTCTTCCGCTGTTTTTTAATGTAAGCCCTTCCCTAACCATCCAACCTGCTTCACTCCTCGTTGTTCATTATCAATTTTTCACCAGAATATCAGGCTAATCATGATTATCTTTGCCTGTACCACCAAGCATGTTAAGGGGTTATCTGCTCTTATTAGATAAATTCTTAGTCAATTGCCGGCAAATAACAGTTGTAGGAAAAACTATCAATCTGCTGTCTGTTTTCACCAGTTGTAATGGAGCAATTGGAGCTTATTGTGATAATTAGCAATGAGTTGTTTTCGTTCAGAAAAACAAAAACATATAAATGAAGTGATTATTTTATCCTTCCAAAACTAATAAAATCAAATGGATATATTAATTAAGCGCGTAGTTATCTTTTCCATGGCATTGGTCATTTTTGCCGGATGTTCAGCTGTTGATATAAAACAGTATGAGGGAGATACACCACAATTTTTGCTCTACGAATACTTCAAAGGGGAAACTAAAGGATGGGGAATTGTTCAGGATAGAAAGGGAAATCTACTGCGCCAATTTGTAGTTGATATCAAAGGAACAGTTAACGAGCAAGGCGAACTTGTCCTTGACGAAGATTTTTATTGGCGTGATGGTGAACAGGAAAAGCGTATCTGGACCATCGGAAGAAGTGGAGAAAGATCATACACAGGCAAAGCAGCCGATGTTATCGACAGTGCTAAGGGTGAAGCGTACGGCAATGTTCTTAACTGGCAGTATCGGCTCAATTTGGAAGTGGACGGTCGAACCTGGGAAATACATTTCGACGATTGGATGTTCCTCCAGCCTGACAATGTTCTTATCAATAAAGCGGTCATGTCCAAATTTGGTTTTAAGGTGGGTGAAATCACTATTGTATTTCTTAAAAACATTCAATGAGGTGGATGATATGAAGCACATTATAATACTAGTATTATTAATGATATTGATACCCTTACAAACAAGCGCTCAGATAGATACCCGGCTTGACAAGAGCTTGACGGAGCTTGATGCGATCGGTAAGGGCTCCGTCTATTATCTCGGCCTTTTCAAAGTATATGATGCCAAACTCTTCGCACAAAGCGAAATGGATAAACAAAATATTCTTAGCGGAGAGATGTCAAAGTGCCTGGTGATCGAATACAATCTATCAATATCTGCCGAAGATATCATCAAAGGAGCAAATGTTGTTCTCTCACGTCAACACGACTCTCAGACACTTCAGGAACAAAGGCAATTTATTGAGACTATCCACCAAAGTTACACAGATGTAAGTGAAGGTGACAGCTACGCTCTCTGTTACGACGCCGAATTGTCCAAAACAGAATTATTTTTTAACGGATCTACTGTTGCTGAAGTAAATTCAGCTGAATTTGCCAGTCTATATTTTGGTATCTGGCTTGGTGATAAAGAACCAATATCAGAATCTTTGCAGAAAAATTTATTAAAACAACTGGCAGATAAATCATAACAAGAAAATTGACTACAACTTTTATGAGAATAAACGTATCTCATTAATCTCCTTGTTATTCTTGTCTGCACAACTCAGAGGAAATGAGAGAAAGGTACGGTAAATATATGAAAAAAATTGCAATAATAGGTAGCGGTATTTCAGGACTTACCAGTGGGTAT
>JASJDT010000188.1 GCA_030065655.1 Desulfocapsaceae bacterium
CACCACTCTTCTTCAACTCTTTTTTGGCATAATCAAGCTGAGATGGGGTGATTTGTCCTGCCTTGCTCAGCAGTTCGCCGATTTTTATTTTTCCAGCACCAGACTGATCCTTAACCGTTTTCTTGATAGAGGCTTTTCTAGCAGCTGTATTTGTCTTTACCGTCATCAAATAACCATGGATGAATTAACGTTAGCACTTTATTAACAAATCGAATTATAGTACAAGTTATTCTTGAATAAAACTTCTTTTTTCTTACATAAAACAACGCTCAGCAACAATATGACAAAATATAGATGTATCTCTATATCGACAATTGAAAATTATTCTTAAATAACAACTTATTGCTTTTAACAATTTAATTGCTTACCAAAACAATTTCTTTGAGATAAATTTTATGTCAACAGCCTCTGTACAGCAACTTTTAAAAAAAATAAATTATATCGAAGCCGAAGTGGAAATCCAGAAACAGATTCTCTTTTCCATTCCCTCGGACAATAAGGAAGAAATAGAAGGGATTGTCACCAAAATAGCAAAAGCCAAGGAAGAGATAGATGGATTGCGAGCCGAAATCAACACTTTGTATCCAACGGAATACCAAAAGATGCTCAAGATAGAACAAGCCGCAACCGAGTTCAAAAAGCTGGCAATGGACAAAAAGTTTAAATCTGTTGAAAACATGACCACCGACCAGAGTTGCTCAATACGACTCGTTGGAGGCAAGGAAATCCCCTGTCTTGTAAAAGCATGCGATGAGGATGGTAACTGGACAATTATGACTACAGAGGGTGATATTCAAACATTCTCAAACGAAGAAATACGACCAAATTCTTAAAATTATTTACTCTTTTCCTGCTTAGATAATAAATCATATCCGCTCTTGTAACTCTACACACCTGATAGCCTGGATTTACTCTTGCAATATCGTTTATTAGAGATTCGAGACTGTCCTGCACCACCAGTAATCATATTTATCTTTTTCTCTTCCACCTAAAATATGTTGGACGAGGGTGTCTCGCACAAGCTGTGCCTCCTCTCATTTCAAATGCACACGATCAACACGCTTATCTGAAATTTTTAGAAAATCTTTTTCCAAAGAGTTTAATCTTGATTGTACCAAATATGCCTTATATGCGATTCTTTTAACAAATTCGGTATATCTCTATTTCCGTTTTTATTTAATGATTACAGTTTTTTTTAACTTACGTATCTTAAAAATTGCCTCTATTTCTTTTTTATGGTAGGAAATTCTTGAGAAGAAATGTGTTGCACACATGCTATCAAATTTTTTACCAAAAATAGTCGACCTTCTCCTCGGTAAACCTGTAATTAATATGCTGATACTGGTCTTCGAGAATAGACAGAAATCTGATAAAAAGCAGCACAACCGACAATCGCTCAGTTAGACAAACTGCTGACAAAACACAACCATTCAGAGATCAATGCGGTCATGCCAGAGATAAACCGGCTTAATCACATGATAATCCGGACTCTCGGCAACGCGGGATAAGGCAAATGTTACTGACTTAGGTGTCTTCAGCATAAGGCTATTGCCGATGCGCTTTTGCCTGATTGTGATACGAAGCGGTTCTTAGATAGAGTCATGAAACCAGGATGAACGTAAGGGATTTTCGTTCTTCCCGGATTTTTTTTGGCTCATCACCTCAACCGCAAGTGCTTTAGTGCTTGGTGAAGGATTGTGATTGTATCGCTGCCTTCACCCCTTTTCGGTAACATACATTTAACAGCAGTGTCGAATTCAACAAAAGGAGTGAATTATGCCATTAGATCCAACCAAACATCAGGATTGGGAAATTGCAGCGGAAGCAGAAAAAAGCATGAAAACCATCTATGAAATTGGCGAGAAGCTTGGTCTTACCAAAGAAGAACTTCTACCTCAGGGGCATTATATTGCCAAAATCGATTTCAGAAAGGTTCTCGAGCGATTGAAAGATGCGCCAAATGGCAAGTATATTGACGTAACTGCTATCTCCCCTACTCCTCTGGGTGAAGGTAAATCAACCTCTTCCATGGGGCTTGTGCAAGGACTTGGCAAACTCGGGAAAAATGTCTGTGCCGCCATTCGTCAACCATCTGGTGGTCCGACCATGAACATTAAGGGATCCGCCGCCGGCGGCGGTTTGGCCCAGTGTATTCCCCTGACTCCTTTTTCTCTCGGTTTCACAGGCGATATCAATGCTATCATGAACGCCCACAACCTCGCCATGGTCGCCCTCACCTCACGCTTGCAGCACGAGAGAAACTATACGGATGAACAGCTCGAAAGACTGTCAGGCATGAAGCGCATTGACATCGACCCAACAAATGTTGAAATGGGTTGGATCATGGATTTCTGCTGCCAGGCGTTACGGAACATCATCATCGGTATTGATGGGGTTAATGGTAAGGCAGACGGCTTTATGATGAAATCAAAATTCGGAATTGCCGTCTCTTCTGAAGTTATGGCAATTCTCTCCGTTGCTTCTGATCTGAAGGATATGCGTGAGAGGATGGGTAAAATTGTTGTTGCTTACACTAAAAAAGGCAAGCCTGTGACCACTGAAGATCTTCAGGTTGCCGGTGCCATGACCGCATGGATGGTCGATGCCTTGAATCCTTCGTTGATGCAAACCTTAGAAGGCCAGCCGGTCATTGTTCATGCAGGACCTTTTGCCAATATCGCCATTGGGCAAAGTTCAGTAATTGCTGATAAAGTCGGCCTGAAGCTAGCTGACTATCATGTCACCGAGTCTGGATTCGGCGCTGATATCGGTTTTGAAAAATTCTGGAATCTGAAATGCCGTTTTTCTGGTCTCAAACCTGACTGTGCCGTTGTCGTTGCGACAATCCGAGCACTTAAATGTCATGGTGGTGCTCCTGTTCCTGTACCTGGCAAGCCTATGCCGGAGGAATACAAGCAGGAAAATGTTGAGTGGGTTGCTGCCGGTTGTGCAAACCTCATTCATCATATCAGAAACGTCCGTAAAGCTGGCATCAGCCCGGTTGTTTGCATTAATGCGTTTTACACCGACACCGATGCCGAAATTGCCAAGGTTCGTGAGCTCTGCGAAGCTGAAGGAGCAAAAGTCGCTCTGTCCAGGCATTGGGAAAAAGGTGGCGATGGTGCTATTGAATTTGCTGAAGCCGTTGTTGAGGCCTGCGAGGAGAAAACTGAATTCAAATTCCTCTATGAGCTTGATATGCCTATTAAAGAGCGAATTGAGCTCATCGCCAAAGAAGTATATGGAGCCGATGGCGTCGACTACTCAGCTGAAGCGAACAAGGCCATCGAGAGAATTCAGGCGGACCCGGAACTGTCAAAACTTGGTATGTGTATGGTAAAAACCCACCTTTCCCTGTCTGACAACCCCGCCCTCAAAGGCGTACCTAAGGGATGGCGGCTTACCATTCGCGAAGTTCTGACCTATGGTGGTGCTGGTTTTATCGTACCGGTGGCCGGAACAATCAGCCTAATGCCTGGTACCGGTTCCAATCCCGCATTCAAACGTGTTGATGTCAACACCGAGACTGGTGAGGTCGAAGGTGTATTCTAATTAGCCAGATTCAATAATAATTAAAAAAACCCCCGACAGGTTTATCCTGCCGGGGGTTTCTATTTTGAGCACTAAGTTTTTCTGATGCTACAGCGAGTTATTTACCAGAATCACAAGAAAATCTCTTTTTATTTTGCAGCTACTTCCTCATTCGTCCAAAATGGTGACATCTGCCGTAATGAATCAATGATCTGTGGAATTTTCTCAAGCACGAAATCAACTTCTTCTTCTGTATTATACACACTCAAGGAAAAGCGGATGGAACCATGCGCTGCGGTAAATGGCACCCCCATGGCACGGAGGACATGAGAAGGCTCCAGTGAACCAGATGTGCATGCCGAACCAGAAGATGCACAAATATTGTACTCGTTCATGTGTAGGAGAATTGATTCCCCTTCAACAAACTCAAAACTGATGTTGGTTGTATTTGGAAGTCTTTCGGTTTTATGACCGTTAAGTATCGATCTCGGAATTTTTGACAGTAAACCTTCTTCCAGTTTGTCGCGCAGTGCCTTGACCCTGGTATTTTCCTCTTCCATCTTCGCGGCTGCCAGTTCGCAAGCTTTTCCCATTCCTACTATTGAAGCAACGTTTTCTGTGCCACCCCGGCGTCCTTTTTCCTGATGTCCACCTGCCAAGAATGGTACAAAAGGTGTACCTCGTCGAATATACAACACGCCGACACCCTTGGGGGCATGCAGCTTATGTCCTGATATTGCCAAAAAATCAATGGCCGATTCTTTCAAGTTAATTGGGATTTTACCAACTGCCTGGACCGCGTCGGTATGGAACAGAATGCCTCTTTCCTTGGCCATTCTTGCCATTTCTTCCACTGGAAAAAGAACTCCGGTCTCATTGTTTGCCCACATTACACTGACAATTGCCGTGTCATCGGAGAGGGCCTCGGCATAATCGTTCATATCCAGCATGCCATCCGGGCCAACTTTCAGACCGGTAACTCGGTGCTTATGGCCAGTTAACGTTTCCAGGTTCTCACAAAGGGTTTTGATAGCAGGATGTTCGACTCTGGTAGTAATGATATGTCGTTTTTCGGGGAATGATTGCAATGCAGATAGAACAGCCGTTGAATCACTCTCCGTCCCGCAACTGGTAAAGGTGATCTCCTCGGGTTCTGCTCCAAGCAGGTCTGCAACCTGTAGCCGTGCTTTCTTCATGGCTTCACCGACCTGTCCACCAAATATGTGCATGCTGGAGGGATTACCATAGTAATCGGTCAAATACGGCATCATTGCCTCAACAACCTCTGGTGCAACTTTGGTAGTTGCATTGTTGTCCATGTATACTTCTTCGCCAGGAATTGTCTTCATTATTGCGTTTCCTCCACGGTCAAGGTATCAAGAACAAGTTCCCGGAGTTTTTTCTCAACAAATTCCTTAACGGTTGTCTGCGATTTAGCGCAGCTCGTACAAGCACCGCGCATGGAAACCAGCACCGTATCTCCATCGACATCTATCAATTCAATATCGCCACCATCCTGGCGTAATCCAGGTTTTATTTCGCGTTCGAGAACTTCTTCGATCTTTTTAATCTTCTGTAATGTCGTCATGCGTTGCGGCTGCTTAACCGCCTCGCTTATCTCCTTAACTGCACCAAGGGTTTCATCAAGTATGTTCTGCAGTTTTTCCTCACACTTACCACACCCTCCTCCTGCCTTGGTGAAGTTGGTAATCTCTTCAATGGTCCGCAGATTTGATTCTTTCACCGTTCGGATGATCTCCAGATCGGTGACTCCAAAGCATTCACAGACAATTTGGCCCTCTGCCATGGGTAATGTTATTCCCCGATAGTCAGCTATGGCTGCTTCCAGGGCTTCTCGTCCCATAACCGAACAATGCATCTTTTCCTTAGGTAAACCACCAAGAAAATCAGCTATATCTTCATTGGTGATTTTCTCAGCCTCTGAAACCTTCATTCCTTTAATCATTTCAGTTAGAGCAGAAGATGAGGCAATAGCACTGGCACATCCGAAAGTTTTAAACTTGGCTTCGACTATGGTGTCATTATCATCCACCCTTATCGTCAGCTTTAAGGCATCGCCACAAGCCAAGGAACCAACGTCACCGATACCGCTTGGATTTTCAACTTCGCCAACATTTCTTGGTTTTAAAAAATGTTCTTGTACGACATCCGTATATTCCCACATGTTTTGCTCCTAAGGTTAATTATCTCTGTCTCTGCGTACCAGTTGAAAATAATACTGCTTACCTAAAAATCAACTGATAATAACCACGTGTAAGCTGTTCCCTGCCCTTTGATACGGGAGTGACAGCCGGGCCTCTACAAGGTTTAGATCACGACAGCAAGCCTACTTCTCTCAACATATCTTTAGCTGCACGAATAAGCGCTTCCGTGCCATCTGGACTTCTCGATTCAACATAAAAACGCACTTTCGGTTCTGTGCCTGATGGCCGAATCATCAGCCATGATCCATCTTCAAATAGTATTTTCCGCCCATCGACATCTATAACTTTGGTAATTGATTTGAGCTCTCCACCAATCTCCACAGAGCTTCTTTGCTGATATTTTGCTAGTCCGGCAAGAGCTGTATGAAGTTTTTCTCCTTCCAAAGTTACGCTAATGGCATCTCTTGCTGGATAAAAGAAACCATAGGTATTCTCAATTTCCTCGAGATATTCACCAAGGTTTTTACCTGTGGTTTGAATCATGTCTAAGGCTAGCAACAAGCCAATATAGGCATCTTTTTCAGGAGTATGACCGATGATTGAAATACCATCTGATTCTTCAAAACAAACCAGTGCCTTATTTATTACCGGTTTAAATTCCTTAAATCCTACCCGCGGCTCATAGACTTCTTCACCAAGGCTCGTTGCCAAGCTGTTGGCGAGATTTGAGGTGGCGACGGTCTTGGCAACCATTCCCTTTTTCTTTTTCCATTCATGTAGAAAATGATAGGCCATTGCACCGAATTGATTCATACTTATCTCAACAGTGCCATCGGTGAACCTGATCCTGTCCCCATCCGGGTCTATGATTGCGCCAAGCTTGAGTTTTTCATCTCTTCTCTGTAAAGCTGCTACGGTGCCAATCATGTTTTCACTTGATGGTTCCGGAGCAACGCCTCCAAATGTAACATCATCATTTTCACGGAGTTGAACGAGCCTGGAGGACGTTGTTCGACAAAAAAGATCCTGTATATGCAACCTGCTGGCACCATGGACCGAGTCGACCACCACAACGAAATTCTCGTTTTCTGCAAACTTTTCTATAACATCATCATAGGCGATGCCATGGGCATCATAATTCATCTGCACATGTTTCTGCCAAAGCTTTAACGAATCTATCTTCTCTACAGTAGAATTAAACTGTATCTCATACTGCTTGCCTGCCTCGAATGATGCTGGTAGTCTGTTTTCGGCAATTATAGCTCTCGCCTTCGTAGTGATACAATGGGTGAGTTCCGCTGCTGCCGGACCACCATCGGCAGCGTTGAATTTCAGTCCAGCATACTGAAGTGGGTTGTGAGAGGGCGTAAAATTTATAGAAAATGCTGCTTGTAGTTGCAGAACTGCAGCTGAAAGTGCACCGGTCGTTGTTTCTCCGGCATAATAGACCTGTACTCCTACCGCTGCTAATACTTCTACAGCAACAGCGGCCAGGGATTCACCTCCGAAACGATTATCGAAACCAACAACACAGCCTCTTTTGCAGGCTTCGGCAAAACTCTCTATTCCCAAAGCTTCGTTGAGGTCGCCTTCGGTATCCGCTTCCTTATACATTTCAATAATAGCCATTATTACCTGGGCCACCGATTTACTAAAAAGATCTTTACCCAGAATACCACGCCAACCAGAAGTCCCAAAAGACACGTCAGAAACAGGTTTGCCTGAATTGCAAATGATCTCTTCGTGCACTTTTGTATACAATCTGTCGACATACGTTTGCCAAGCAAGTCCAGTAGCCTCTTTTTTTTGAACAAGCTCTGCGATCATTCCGAGATAATCTTGGTGAGCAAACGTTGGCGCCTCCAGCATGTTTTCAATCTTGTGCTGTAATTGCTCTATTGAAGTCATTATTTTACTCCTGTCTTCAGATCTTACGAATTTCCCATTTCCGCCTTATTCAGATCATTTGCCAATCTGATCTTTTGATCAAGGTAGGGTGTTTATCAACGAAACTTTGATCCCTACAGCTCTACTCCAATTTTTTTGCCTCCTCAATGAGCATGATTGGAATATCATCCCGAATTTCATATTCCAGCTTGCATTCATCACAGACAAGTCCTTTCTGTGATTCAGTTAATGTCACTGGTCCTTTGCATTTCGGACAAACTAAAATATCGAGAAGATCTTTATTAATCATAGCGGTTCCTATTATTGAATTTTTATATGTATTGTACAGCCCATGACTACCAGAAAATACTAAGTTCTGTCAATAATATCGATCAACTATAAAGGTATACTTAAGCCCCAATGTGGTAGCCAACTCATACCACCGACGGATATACACTCTCTTGGTAAATTTTTGAATTTCAGATCATTGAGATAATGATAACCGGATTACGTCGCTAGCACTATTATCATGAAGATAATAGATATCACATTTGGTTCATGGTCTTTTGTCAGACTACTGGACTGATCACAATTATAATGGTAGAGTTATTTCCCTATTTTACCAGACGAAACAACACAGAAAGAACTACAACTCAATTTTGTTAGCTGAGACACTCAGCTTCTCTGCCGAGGTAGCAAATGAACAAGCAAATTGGATTTATAGGTGGAGGGCAAATGGCCGAGGCCCTGATCAAGGGCATGCTGGCAGCCAAACTCTATTCTGCCGATGATATTTATCTTATTGAACCAAACACTATCCGACGGGAACTCATGGAATCCAAATATGGGTTGCAATGCATCGAATCACATGAAAAATTCTGGAGTGAATGTGATATCGTTCTAATTGCGGTGAAACCCCAGGTCATGAGCAAAGTGCTTGCTGCCGCCCAGCCCTTTGTCACGGATGATAAGATCATCATTACCATCGCTGCAGGTCTGCCTATAAGTTTTTATGAAACTCAACTGGGAAGCAACGGCTTTAAAATTATCCGTGTAATGCCTAATACTCCCGCCCTGGTCCTTGAAGGAACATCTGCTATCTGTTGCAACAATAATGTCACGGACAAGGAGTTGCAGATTGCCGAAAATATTTTTAATGCCGTGGGAATTTCTGTTCTTCTTGATGAAACATACCTTGACGCTGCCACTGGCTTGAGTGGTTCCGGCCCAGCCTATGTTTTTTCCTTTATCGAGGCATTGATTGATGCCGGAATCAAAGTTGGTCTGACTCGTTATTCTGCCGAAACCATGGCGGTGCAAACCGTTCTTGGTGCAGCCCGACTCATGGAGAAAGAGAAAAAGCATCCCGCTGTTTTACGGTCTATGGTCACCTCTCCTGGTGGTACGAGTATTGCCGCGCATCATTTTCTTGAGAAAAAAGGTTTTAATGGCATCATCATGGACGCTGTGGAAATAGCTGTTAACAAATCTATCGAACTTGGTAAACAATCATGACCCAGTTTTCTTCCCAGTTTAGAACGCTATCCAATTTCTCTATCCGGTCTGCTGGCATCATAACCAAAAAAAGTGATGAACAAGCCGCTGAATTTGCTGAAGACCTCAGACGCTGGCTGGAGAAAAAAAACGTCGGCGTTGATCTAAACACCATCAATTCCGAACAGAGTATCCTGGTTGTTTTGGGCGGAGACGGGACGCTTCTGCGAATAGCGGAGCAGGCAGCACGATACTCCATCCCCGTTATAGGCATAAATCTTGGTCATCTTGGTTTTCTTACCGAGTTAACCCGGGATGAAACCCGGGAAACGCTTGATGCCATTCTTTCCGGGCCAGTCAACGTGGAAAACCGTCTGATGCTCAAAGCAACTCTGGCAGACACTGAGCGCAATGTAACACTCGGATA
>JASJDT010000189.1 GCA_030065655.1 Desulfocapsaceae bacterium
GGTTTTGATTTTGCTAGCGAAGAAATGAATCAAAAAATGAAAGGATATCGGAAAAATGTGCTGAGGTTTATTTTTGCTAGGCGAGAAAGAGCATCCGCTCTTATTGTCTGCGCAATCGTCCTTAAACTTTACCAGGGCTGGAGTCTGACCGGCAGGATTCAGAAAAAGTCAAGTAGGTGCATAACATCAATTCTCACTACCTGCATCTTGCGAAACAGATCATCATAAGTCTATTCCCAGGTATTTCAAGATCGACTGGGCTGCCTCCCTACCCTCGGCAATGGCTGTGACCACTAAATCGGAACCGCGTACTGCATCACCGCCGGCATAGATCTTCGTATTGGTAGTCTGAAATGGCAGTGCCCCGTCTCGAGCAACTTTGATTCGGCGTCTGTCGTCGAGTTCAACACCGTTGTTCTCCAGCCATTCCGGTGGACTTGCCTGAAACCCGAAAGCAACGATCACCGCATCTCCTTCAACAATCTGTTCCGAGTCGGCAACCGGTTGGGGGGATCTTCTACCCTGACTATCCGGCTCACCAAGTTCGGTCTGTACCACTTTCACCCCCGTAACCTTGGTGCCATTACCGACCAGTTCAAGCGGCAGAAGGTTCCAGCGAAATTCCACCCCCTCCTCCATGGCATTTTCCACCTCTTTGGCTGATCCGGGCATATTCTCGCGATCCCGGCGGTAGGCACAGGTAACCTTTTTCGCACCCTGGCGGATGGCCGTGCGCACGCAGTCCATGGCGGTGTCACCACCTCCAAGTACCACCACCTCCCGGCCGCTCAGATTAATAAATTCATACATCTGATGATAGCCCAGCAATTTACAGGTGTTACCGATGAGGTAGGGAAGAGCTTCATACACTCCGACCAGACCGCTTTCACCAAAATCCCCCATCATCGAGGTATAGGCACCGTTGCCGATGAAAACAGCGTCATAGTCGGCCAGTAGAGTCTCAAAGGCAAGGTCGCTGCCTATTTCAGTGGACAGCACGAACTCGATACCCATCTCATCAAAGATTTCCCGGCGCCGGGTCATCATATCTTTATCAAGTTTAAAGGGAGGTATACCAAAGGAAAGTAGACCGCCGATCTCCGGGTTACGATCGTAGACCACCGGTTTCACACCGTTTCGTATTAAAACATCGGCACAGCCGATACCGGCAGGACCCGCACCGACCACGGCCACTCGTTTATCCGTCATCACCACTTCGGAAAGATCGGGGCGCCAGCCCATTTCAAAGGCTGTTTCAGTGATATAGGATTCTATATTACCGATGGTCACAGCGCCAAACTCATCGTTAAGGGTGCAAGCGCCTTCGCAAAGCTTCTCCTGAGGGCATATTTTACCGCAGACTTCAGGGAGGCTGTTGGTCATGTGACTGAGTTCCACCGCCTCGATGATTCGTCCTTCAAAGGCGAGTTTGAGCCAATCGGGGATGTAATTATGCACCGGGCATTTCCATTCGCAGTAGGGGTTGCCGCATTCAATGCACCTGTCCGATTGCATCTGCACCTGGTTTTCACTGAAGCCGCTGTAGATCTCATCGAAGAGCTTGACCCTCTTTTTTAAGCTTTTCTTTTGCGGCTCTAGCCGGTCAACCTCGACAAACTGATAAACATTCTTGCTCATGGTAAATCTCTCATATTCTTTCCGACCCGGCTAAGCAGCCTCGGTCTGCATTGCTGAAATAGACCCGTCCCGGTGGCCCAGCAGATTCTTAATATCCAATGCTTTGGGTTTGACCATTTTGAAACGCAAACAGTAATTGATGAAATCATCCAGCAGGTATTCTGCGTATTCACTGCCGGTTTCCCGGTAATGCCTGCTGATTATGCCCCGCAGATGCTCCTGGAAAATAGCCAGCTTAGCCAGGGAAAGCACTTCGACCAGTTCGGGATTGGTCTTTTTCTCAAGGCGGTCATGTACATCGAGAACATAGGCAAAACCACCGGTCATTCCTGCACCGAAATTCACGCCCGTCTCACCAAGAACGGTTACAATACCACCGGTCATGTATTCGCAGCCGTTGTCGCCGATTCCCTCCACCACTGCCCTGGCCCCGGAATTCCGCACCGCGAAACGCTCGCCCGCTCGGCCCGCAGCATAAAGTCTGCCGCCGGTTGCCCCGTAAAGGCAGGTGTTGCCAATGATGGCTGCCTCGTTTGATTTATAGGAGACACCGGGGGGCGGTTTAATCACCAGTAAACCACCGGACATGCCTTTGCCGACGTAGTCATTGGCATCGCCGGTGAGCCGCAGGTTCAACCCATGACTGTTCCAGACTCCGAAGCTCTGGCCGGCGGTGCCGGAGAGTTCAATGGTGATTTCAGCATCGGTCATACCGTCTTTACCATGCACCTGGGCGATCAAGCCGGAGAGCCTGGCCCCGACGGAACGGTCAGTGTTGCGGATGGTATAGCTGCCGTGCTCGCTGCGGTTTTCCTGCACGGCGTCACCATGTTTCTTCACGAGCTGAAGGTTGAGTTCCCCCGGATCGTCGGGGCGGTTATCCTCACGGCAATACAGCGCGGTTTTCGGCGATGGCTGAGGAGTCTCCAGCATTTCGGCCAGGTCTAATTTCTTTTGCTTGGTGGTGACGCCATCGAGGCACTCCAGCAGGTCGGTACGGCCAATCAGATCGGTGAGCCTGGCGACCCCCAACTCAGCCATGATCTGCCTGGTTTCCGCAGTCAGGAAAGTGAAGTAATGCATGATCATGCCGGGAATGCCATGAAAATGGTTGCTGCGCAGGGTATCATCCTGGGTGGCCACTCCGGTGGCACAGTTGTTGAGGTGACAGATACGCAGGTATTTGCAGCCCAGGGCAACCAGAGGTGCAGTACCGAATCCGAAGCTCTCAGCTCCAAGGATGGCGGCCTTGACGATATCTATACCGGTCTTCAGACCGCCGTCGACCTGCAACCGCACCTTGTGGCGCAGACCGTTATCTACCAGGGCTCTATGAGTTTCCACCAGACCGAGTTCCCAAGGACTTCCCGCATATTTCAAGGAGGTGATTGGACTGGCGCCGGTGCCGCCGTCATTACCGGAGATGGTGATGAGATCGGCATAGGCCTTGGTTACTCCAGTGGCGATAGTGCCAACCCCAGGCTCTGAGACCAGCTTGACGGAGATGAGAGCTTCGGGGTTGATCTGCTTGAGATCAAAGATGAGCTGAGCCAGATCTTCGATCGAATAGATATCATGGTGCGGCGGTGGCGAGATAAGGGCGATTCCCGGCAGTGAAAAGCGCAGCCTGGCAATCAGCGGCGAGACCTTATGACCGGGGAGTTGGCCGCCTTCACCGGGTTTGGCGCCCTGGGCAATTTTGATTTGAATCACCTCGGCGTTCATCAGGTAATGGCTGGTGACCCCGAATCTACCGGAGGCAACCTGTTTGATTTTCGAGGTTCGCTCGGTGTTAAACCTTACAGAATCTTCACCGCCTTCCCCGGAATTTGAATTGCCGCCCAGGCGATTCATACCTATGGCCAACGCTTCGTGGGCTTCCGGGCTGAGTGCACCGATAGACATGGCAGCGGAGTCGAATCTGGGAAACATTTTTTCCGCAGCTTCCACCTCATCGAGAGGAATGGGCTTCGGTCCACTTTTCAGGACGAGCAGATCGCGCAGGCTGGATATGGGGCGTTTGTTAACGCAGTCGGCATAGAGCTGATAATCGCTATACTCACCTGTTTTTACAGCTCTCTGCAAAAGCGTTACCACATCCGGATTATAGGCATGGTACTCACCGCCGTGGATGTATTTGAGCAGGCCGCCCTGGCCAAGAGGTTGATGATGTTTCCAGGCCTCCCGGACAAAACGCTGTTGATCCCTCTCAATCTCGACGAAACCGGCACCGCCGATTCTGCTCACTCCTCCATAGAAGCAAAGTTTTACCACTTCGTCGTCCAGACCGAGAAGCTCAAAAAGCTGGGAGCAGCGGTAAGAGGCAATGGTGGATATGCCCATCTTGGACATGATTTTGAGCAGTCCCTTGTTGATGCCCTGGCGAAAATTGTTAATGGCTCTGTGCTCATCGGTAAAGACTCCGACGGTTGTGAGCTGAGCCAATATTTCATAGGCCAGGAAGGGATAGATGGCGGTGGCGCCAAAGCCAAGGAGTACAGCGAAATGGTGGGGGTCCCTGGTGCTGGCAGTTTCCACCAGGATATTGGCGTCGCAGCGCAGATCGTTGCTGATGAGCGCTCGATGTACGGCACCCACGGCCATGGGCATGGGAATAGGCAGTTTCTGTTCGTCGATATCGCGATCACTTAACACAATGAGTACGGTTCCCTTTTGAGCTGCGGCAACCGCATCCCGACACAGCGAGACTATGGCATCTCTGAGCTCAAGGTTACGACTGTACTGTACCGACAGGATAGTTGAGCGGTAATGATCATCATCGAGTTCAAGCAATTGCTGAAAATCGCTGTGAATGAGGATGGGTGAATCGAAAAGGACCCGATGGGCGTGACCTTGGGTTTCGTTGAAGACATTTTGCTCGCGGCCGATGCAGGTGGCCAGTGACATGACATGGGATTCACGTAGCGGGTCAATGGGCGGGTTGGTGACCTGGGCGAACTTCTGTCGAAAATAATCATAAAGCATCCTGGGCTGTTCAGACAACACCGCAATCGGGGTGTCGTCGCCCATGGAGCCTACCGCTTCCTGGCCATTTTCGCCAAGAACGCGGATGACCTGATCGATTTCCTCGCGGGAATAGCCAAACATTTTCTGGTAGATGCGCAGCGTATGTGCATCGAGTTCGGCTTTGCCTTTTAACCTCTCATCAACTTCATTAAACGATGCCAGCCTGCGGCTGTTATTCTGCATCCACTGTCGATAAGGGTGCCTGCTCTTCAGATCGCGGTCGATATCCCAGGACGTCCAGAGCCTACCGGTGAGAGTGTCAAGCACCAGTAGTTCTCCCGGGCCAACCCGTCCCTTCTCTACCACCTCGTCCGGTTCGTAATCCCAGATGCCTACTTCCGAGGCAAGGGTGATGAGCTTATCCCGGGTGATAACGTAACGGGCCGGTCGCAAACCGTTGCGGTCAAGACCGCAGGCGGCGTAACGGCCATCGCTCATGACGATACCGGCTGGTCCGTCCCAGGGCTCCATGTGCATGGAGTTGAAGTCGTAAAAGGCTCGCAGGTCATCATCCATGGCCGGATGATTCTGCCAGGCTGGAGGAATCAGCAGCCGGAAGGCCCGAAAGATATCCATGCCGCCGGCCAGCATGAGTTCGAGCATATTGTCGAGACTGGAAGAATCCGAACCCTCCGTGTTGACAAAGGGAGCTGCCTCCTGCAGGTCGGGCAACACAGGGGAACGAAACTTATAGGTTCGCGATTCGGCCCACTGTCTGTTGCCGGCAATGGTATTGATCTCGCCATTATGGGCGAGAAAGCGAAATGGTTGAGCCAGCGGCCAGATGGGCAGGGTGTTGGTGGAAAAGCGCTGATGGAAGAGGCAAATCGAGGCCTGCATACGCAGATCGGCAAGATCCGGATAAAAGCTGGTGAGATCAACGGGACGGCACAAACCCTTGTAGATGATAACGACGTTGGAGAGTGAGGCGATGTAGAAATCAGGATCGTCAGTAATACGTTTTTCAATACGCCGCCGCACCATGTAGAGTCTTCTCTCTAAATCCTTTGTGCCCCAGCCACTTGGGCCGGTAACCAGAACCTGCGCGATTGCAGGCATGGAGGAGAGAGCGACCTCGCCCAGGACATCAGGGTTGACCGGGACATCCCGCCAGCCGACCACGGTCAGGGTTTCGTTCTGCAGTTCGTGATTGATGATGTCTATGGCATGCTCTTTCTTTTTGGCCTCTTGAGAGAGAAAGATCATGCCGACGCCATAGCGATTGGTGAGATTCCAGCCGTTCTCCTTGGCCAGCGCCTGAAAAAAACTGTCCGGTTTCTGCATAAGCAGTCCGCAACCATCGCCAGTCCGGCCGTCAGCAGCGATGCCGCCGCGGTGACTCATACGGCTGAGAGCCGAGATAGCGGTGCGCACAATGCGGTGGCTGGCTTTGCCGGAGGTATGGGCAATCAGGCCGAAGCCACAATTATCCTTGTATTCGAGTGAGTTGTATATCGTCATAATAATTGCTGAAATAATTCACAAAAAGGGGAGTAGTGATTCCAAAATTGTGTGGTTTGAAAACTAACTATAACACATTTGCAAGGTTTTTCGGAATACTTATCATTCTCATTTGTCAGCAGAAGTCAATTTCTCATGTTTTGGGATAAGGCCTGCCAAAAGAAAAGTTCTAAGAGGGTCTAAACTTGGATTGAAATCCTCAATTTAACGGTGGACCCATAGGAAATTTTAAGAACATGTCTATTATTGGCTGGAATTTATCTTTTGTTGCCATAGCTTGGAATGATTTTTAGACAATCCAATACTGAGGAGAAAGGTATGAAATTGGATTTGGCATCTTTTGTCTCTATTCTACTTTTTATGACAATCGCCACTACTGAAACTTTTGCTGATACGATTGTACTTGTTAACCAGGATAGAATTTCAGGTCGACTGGTTTCCATGGAGGAGGGGACGTTAATAATTGAAACACCATACGCCGGAGAGATTACCCTGGATTGGGGCCAGGTTGCACGAGTTGTCACCGATGAGACAGTACAGGTTGTGCTCAATGATCAAACCTCTCTGAGCGGCAATCCTCAGGAAGCTGAACCTGGAAAAATGGAACTTGCCATGGGCAAGACCGCTGAGACGGTATCCTTTGATTTGGACGATGTCCAGGCCATCAACCCCAAGAGCGTAGATGAGCCGGCAGTGAAGTTCAGGGGCAGAGCAAATGTAGGTCTGTCTAAAAGTAGTGGCAATACTGAAACGGAATCACATCACGTTGATGGTGAAATTGTTGCCCGCACGAAGACCAATCGCTATACCGCTGGCATCGAGTACAACCGTGAAGAAAACGACGATCAAGTCACTGAAGAGGAGTACATTGGTTATGCCAAGTATGACCATTTTTTTAATGATAAATGGTACAGTTATCTGAACACTCTCTTTGAAAAAAATGAATTTAAAGACCTTAATCTCCGCTCAACCGTCGGTGCAGGTATGGGCTATCAGTTTTACGAAAGCGAGTTAACCAATCTCTCTCTGGAAGCGGGTTTAGGTTATGTCAACGAGGATTTCATAGACGCCAGTGACGAAGACAGTGGTGCCGGTCGCTGGGCGGTTAATTTTGACAGATATGTTTACCAGAAATATATCCAACTCTTTCATTTTCATGAGGGTTACCAGAGCTTGCAAGAGAGTGAGGAACTTTTCATCCGCTCACGCACGGGCCTGCGATTCCCTTTAAACCCAGCCTTTCAGGCAACCCTGCAATACGATTATGACTATGACAATAACCCTTCGCCGGGAGAAGAAAAAGATGATTCCAGATATTTGTTTACCCTTGGCTATACCTTTAATTAGACCACAGGCATCTCGATAGAATTCAGCAAGAACATTGAGGATAAGCAATTATGGGCGGCGGCAGGGGCAATCCTGGACCTATTGCCGCCTAGCTGGGCTGGTTTTCTCTTTTTTCCGGACGCACAAAATCCGGATACAGTTTTTCATGGCAATCCTGGCAGATGCTATGGCTAAATTCCACCTCGGAGTGATCGTGAATGTATGACTCGATCTGATGCCAATAGCCGGCGTCGTCTCGTATTTTTTTACATACCGAGCATATCGGCAATATCCCTTGGAGCCGTTTGATTTCCTGGAGCGCTTTTCGATATTCAATCCAACGCCGAATTGAAAAAATCATCAATGCAAACGAGAAAAATATCGCTGTGGTAACAATTTCATCTATTTCCCATTCTTCATGTGCTTGTGAAAATGCAACAATTTTCTCTAAAATATCGAAATAGGCAGCGAACAAAAACACAATTACACAGAGGATGAAAATTATAAGTAGTTCCTTGATGAGTTTCTTCTTTGCCTTAACGGTGCGATCCGTTAGTTTGTTGGCAGTATCCATTTTCCAGCTCCCAGCTTTATCTCCATCCCAAATTTGGTAAAGCAATTAACTTCATATTTAACTCTTACTTTTTTTGCTCAAGGAAATCGAATTTTTTCGCATCATCTCCACTTTTACGGCTCTTGTGCAACTCTGCTTAAGACTTTTCTAAATGTGTTTGCCAGTCTCTTCGGGCTGCACGCTGATAGGTGAATGGTTTCGCAATCGTTGAAATGGGCAAAGCGGTAGACTTCTTTAGCAAAATGAGGGATGAATCTTTCAAGATTTACTTCTTGAGACTCAAGGTGCAAATGAATCAACTCAAGAGATTTCATTTTCCGATGAGCCTTGCAATCCACTCTGCCAACCAGGCTATCTTGATAGAGAATAGGAAGGCAGAAGTAGCCGAATTTACGTTTTTCTTTTGGTGTGTAACATTCAAGCCTGTATTCGAAACCAAATAATTGCTGAGCTCTGTCTCGATGAATGATGGCGTTGTCAAATGGAGATAAAATTCGCACGTTTCTGGTCGGTTTCTTCCTCTTAGCCTCAAAAATCTCCGGTGTGATATATATCTTTGGCATCCCATCTATCTGACACTCTTGCAGTTCTCCCTGAGCCATCTTGTCATGCAAGACTGTGGCGAGAGCTTTTCGTAATGGATTGCCCGGTCGTAAGTGAGTCACCTGTTTCTGGGTAGTAAATCCATTTGCCTGTAATGCTGCCTTGAGCAGGTATTCGGCTAACTCCATCACCGATGGCTCACAGGTATTTATATTATTGGGCAGGACTCTTTCGGTCAGGTCATAGACTTTCTCCATGCCATCGCGATCCGTAATCATCAGATCCCCCTGCATAAAAAGCTTTTCAAGAGCACGCTTGGCCGGTTTCCAATCCCACCATGTTGAATTGCGCCTTGTTGTTGAGGCAAAATCTCTGGCCTTGCATGGTCCATCGAGGCGAATTCGCTCAAGTATGTTGTGCAGATATTTTTCCTCTACATCACCAAAATATCTTGACTCTCCGCGTCTTATCGCCGCCATCTGCGGTAATACAAAACGATAATGGGTCATCGGTAAAAAGGAAGCGGCGTGAAACCAATATTCGAAGACCCTGCGTTGGCTAACCAGGTTGGCGAGATAAGCTGGTTGGTAGCCAGGAATGCGAGTCCAGAGAGTATGATGATGGGCACGTTCAACAATGGAAATCGTGTCAATTTGAATGTAGCCGAGATGTTCTATTGCCCGCTGCGTTGCCTGGAGTCCTTTACCAAATGGACGCAGGGTCGTAAGACCTTGGTGCTGTAGAGTAATTCGTCGTAGCTTTTCACGCATAGAATATGGTGTTTTCCCGTCTTGATCTGGTTATGTTCACCCGGCCGCAAAAAACAGGTAATGGCCTGAATCTAGCCTTTCTTGCCGAGCAAATGATCAATGTTTTCGGCGCAGTAGGCGTAGCTGACCAGGTTG
>JASJDT010000190.1 GCA_030065655.1 Desulfocapsaceae bacterium
AGGGGATATGTAAGTCTTCAGAAATATGACTGAAAATTTCATCCTGAAAATATTCCAGCATATCCTTCTGCGTTGGTGAATCAAGAAAAGGCACAGCTGAGACGTCGGAGTGGGCCATCGACTTCTTGCCGGAAATGGGGTGGGCCGCAAGTACAATCCCCATGACCCATCCAGCGGTTACGTCCTCTATTTTTCGCGCTTCCGAGATTGATATGGATCTGTTGAAAATATCGTTGAATAAACGTTCTATCTCATTGCTGTTGAGGGCCAGATCCTTGGTGGTCAGATAGGCGACGGCGTTTCGGTTTCTGATGGTCTTTGACTTGAGTTCAAATGGATGCCTGCTGGTGAGAACAAAGTGAAGATTTGGCGGTGAAGTGTCCAGCAGATGGGCGATAAGGTTGTTGGTTAACTCTGCACTGTCGATAAGATGAAGATCATCAAAGACAATGTAGAGTCGTCCTGTGAGGTGACGGTCTATGTCGTTGAGGAGGATATTGGCACAGCGCATCAGGTCCATGGGGCCTATTTCTCCCTGGTTGACGATATGTTCGAGCCTGGGACTTGAGAAACCGGGGAGTGTCATGCTGAGGTTGTGAAGAAGACCGGAGAGAAGCAGGACCGGATCAGCGTCTTCCCTGCCTATCTGATACCATATATGACTGTGTTTATAATGATTTATGTACTGATAAGCGAGAGTAGTTTTTCCCTGGCCGGCCTGGGCTTCGATGGCAATGACTTTATGGCGCTGGCTTTCTCCCGGCAGGATGGACTCGATGAGGTGTGAGCGAAAAAGGGACTGGTTTTCATCAATATGCGGCGGATAGAATTTATTCGATGGAATCGAAGAGTTGAGTGGTGTCAAAGTTGCCTGCATGGCGTGTCCTTTATCTGTTACCTGTCTTCGTAGTGTTCCTGATACCTCATAAATTGTCTGCATATACCACGGATAATATTGGATTCTTTAGAGGTAAGCTGCATTCTCCCCAAGAATTTCCGAATATTATTCATCCAGTAAGAGTGGTTTTTTTCTTCGAGAAAGTTGATCTCTACCAATGCTTCTTCGACATGTTGAAACATTCCTTCGAGCTCAAATGATGTCGCGCATCTAGTAACCGGTTCAAGATCCTTTTGGTCATGGATCAGGCAGTGATACAATTCATAGCAATGTATAGCCACGGCTTGGGCCAGGTTGAGCGATGAAAATCCTGCCGTCGGGATTGCTGAAACAGCTTGGCAGTATTTGAGTTCATCGTTGCTAAGGCCGCTATCTTCCGGACCGAACATCAGAGCTGCCTGGTTGTTTGGCAGAAAATCGGCAAGTTCACCCATGAGCTGCCTTGGACTGCGCTCTGAACCTCGTTGTCGTCCTCTACGTGCTGTGGTGCCGATAATATAGGCAAAGGGAGCGAGTGCATCTTCGAGATTTTTGTGAATTTCCATGCCTTCGATGATATGTAAGGCTTTATGGGTGGCCATTTTGGCCATGGCCTCTTTATCTGGCTCTCTATCACTTACGAGAATAAGGCGGGAAAGACCCATGTTCATGGCACTGCGAGCCGCCGCACCAATATTTTCAGGGAACTTGGGACGAACCAGAACAATGGCAACATTGTTAAGAATGGAAGTGTCAATGTACATCAATGTTTTGCGGATAATCGCTTATGGCTGGCTAAATTGTCAAACACTGCTCCATCTGCGGTTGAAGAGGAGCAGTGGTTAGGTTTTTTTAGGTATCGAAAAATCTCCACTTCTATAGGCTAAAGACTATATCAGTACAACTCCGGAGACATAGGTAACGGATGGCAAAACACACCCGAAACCAATACTAAACTAACATCTCAGGAATTGGCGGAGCCGGCTTTCACCCCATCTTCTATAGAGATGCGGCTGATTTTCTGATATTCTTCAGCCTGCTTATCTGGGCTTGTCGGTCTGAGTCTCTTCAGGAGGGGCACAACACCTCTTTCAGATTTTTCGAAAAGCTCTTCGGCCTCCTTGAGGGTTATTTGCCAGGCTGGAGCAAAGCCTGGGGCTTTTTCAAACATGATATCTAGAGCGGTCTGATAGACATAATATTGCCTGATTTCTTTGCGACCGGGTTTTTGATTTAGAGATTGCACGGTTATTTGGAGATTGTCTCGCTCCTGCTTGAGTTTTTCGAGTTGTTGCTTTCTTCTCTCATTGTCTGCTGAGTCAATTTCGAGTTTGGTGTGAAGATGGGCGCGCAGCCGATCTACTTCTTTTGTTAACTCACGGCGGCGCAGGAAACCGCGAACATAGATAATTGCGCAGAAAATAATGCCCAACGCCAATCCTTTTGCAAATGGATTGCTGATGATTGTCATGAGCCAGTTGGTTTCTTCCATGTTTGCTCTCCTCCAAAGTGCTTATTTACACCTGACGGAATTCCCCCAACAGGTGTAGTCTCAAATGACCAATAAACTTAATATAGGCGTGCTGCTAGCATTATGCCAGCCATTGTACCAAGTCAATATTGAAAAAGAAAGTGCTGTTTCTTCAGCATCATGCCTTTCACCATTATAGCGTATTTTTAAGCTGGGACGAAATTGATTCTCTGGCGGTGCAGATCAACGTCCAACAGCACCACTTCAATTGCAGCACCAAGTTGATAGATTTTTCCACTTATATCTCCTATGAACCTGTGTCGTCTACCATCAAAAAGGTAATAGTCATCAGTCAATTTGGCCACGTCGACAGCGCCACTGACGAAAAGATCGATGAGTTCAACAAAAATAACCGATTCGTTTATCCCCGAGATTACCGCTTTGAACCGCTCACCGATAAATTGCTCCATAAAAAAGATTTTCAATCTGTCGGCCACGTTCCTCTCTGCAGCAATTGCAGATCGTTCGCGACTGGAGAGGTGGACCGCCTGGTCAACTAATCTTTTCTCACCGGGCAACTGCTGCAGTGGAACGTCTTCTATAAGAGCGGAAAGCAGGCGATGGACAATCAGATCGGGATAGCGACGGATGGGGGAGGTGAAATGAGTATAATCAGTTGCTGCCAAACCAAAATGACCAGTGTTACCAGATGAATATCTAGCCTGTTGCATGGTACGCAGAAGGAGGTTGTTGACCACGTATTCGGCAGGTTGTCCTTTGACATGTTCCAGTACCTTGGCAAACCAGGGTGGTGAGTTGTCCAGAGGTGGAAGATCCAGACCCATGGTTTGAGAAAATTCGGCAAATTCTGAAACCTTTTCTTCATCCGGTTGTTCGTGGATACGATAGAGAAAATGGCGTTTTGCTGCTGTGAATGATTCTGCCACCGCCTCGTTTGCTGCCAGCATGAATTCCTCTATTAACTGGTGGGCAAAGTTGCGTTGTTTTCGTTTAATGTTTTCAATCCTACCGTTGTCGGCCAAGGTAATTTCCGGTTCTGGGATATTGAAGCCGATAGAGCCACGCTTCATTCGTCGAGCAAGTAGAGCTTCCGCAAGTTTTTTGGCATGATCGAGGGACTCAATAAGATCTGCATGGGCCGTGCGGCAATCAGCATCTTTCTCAACGATCATTTTAAATACATTTGAGTAGGTGAGACGACTTTTGCTTTGAATGATACTCTTGGTGAATTTTTTAGTGATGAGTTTGCCCTGTTCATTGAAGTCGAGTATAGCCGAAAAAGCCAGACGGTCTTGTCTGGGGAGCAAAGAGCAAAGGTCGTTGGAGAGTTTTTCCGGAAGCATGGGGATAACCCTACCAGGGAAATAGATGGAAGTACCTCGTTCATATGCCTCTTTATCTAAAGCTGAACCGATGGCTACAAAATGAGAGACATCGGCAATAGAAACATAGAGTCGATAGCCCTCTGACAATTTTTCAACGGCCACAGCATCGTCGAAATCCTTGGCTGTTTCTCCATCAATGGTGACATGGCAAACAGCGCGCAAATCAAGCCTGTCGTCCGTTGCGTCGTTACTAACAGTTAGTTGTTCAGCTTCACGCAGGGCAGCGGCTGAGAAAATATGGGGCAGGTTGTGTTTTTCGATGACAATACGCATTTGTACATCGATATCTTCTGCAGGTCCCAAAACCTCAATTAGTTTTCCTTGGACATGTCCTTGTGGCGAAGATTCGGGAAGTACCTGGACGATAACCACATGCTTATCAGGAATTTGCTCTTCAACCATTTCTGTTATATAAATGGTGCTGGGATAACGAGGGTCTTCGGGAATAACCTTAGGAGGAGAGCCTTGTTGGTAGTAGCCGGTAAGGGTGTCGGTAAATCGGTTAAGAATCGCTATGATTTCTGCCTCGGGTCGACCGTCTTTCCTCACTCTGTTTACCCTAAAGAGAATTTCATCACCGTGATTGGCCGAGCCGATTCGTTTTATCGAAAGAAAAGGGTCTTTCTTCAGTGAGGCTGCTGTCCGACGTGGCTGCAGGGAAGTGACGAAACCAAAGCCGCGTGGATTTTTTTCAACTATTCCTGAAAAAATATTGGCATTGGCATCGATGGTATAACGTTTTTTTCCGACCGCTGAAAGATCGCCTCTACTGACCAAACCTAAAACAACCTCACGAATCTGTTTTTTGCTGAATAACCCAGAATCGATGTTGGCATAGATATCGTTTATTGTAATTGGTTCCTTTTGTTTGAAGACATAAGTGAGAATGGACTTTGTTGGGGTTGGAATATCTCTTTTAGGTGCATCATATTTTTTTCGTCTGCGTGAGGTTGAACGGTATTTTCGTTTTGAAATGTTTCTTTTTTTGGACATTTGGACTTTTTCTCTTTCCTGAATGTGGAATTTTGTTAAACTATTAAATGGTATGAATCATTGTTGATGATAGAGCTTGACCGGCAGCATAAAGAGTAACACCGCAAATAGAATATTCATCAGAAATAATCGGCGCCCTTTTCTTTTTGCACCATTGAGATGAAGTGACAAGAATCTGCGTTTTCGCTTACGTCTGCCTTTATATCAGCTGGGAAGTAAGAGGCGAAACTCTGGGGAAACAACAGAACAAGGTCTTCAGCTACGATAATGTACGTTGGTCATTTCGTCTTAGAATCTTTGCCTTACCTGTTTTGCGTTGTGGAAATTTCCATTTATAGTAGCACACTGGATTAGGTAACAAAAGTCATTATTGTTTTAAACTGTTCGTTTGGCTCTTGCAGAAGCTGTTAGCGATAAGCATCAGTTGTCAGAGCAACCTTTCTTTCTGGTTTTTAATTGAATAAAGCGACCTCCAACATGCAGCAAATCCCTTTTGATCTGGAGTTATACCGTAGCCAAATGCGCAGCTACATCGGGGGTGTAACCGATGAACAAGTCTTCTGGGATGCGCTTGATTTTGCCACGGAAGCCCATGATGATCAGTGGCGAAAGTCTGGTGATGCCTATATACTTCATCCCTGTTCAGTTGCCATGATCCTGGCAGCCGAAATGGATATCCATCATCCGGAAATTCTTGCTGCCGCCCTCCTGCATGACACCGTCGAAGATGTTGAAGAGGTAACAGGGGCGGTTGTCGGAAAAAAATTTGGAAAATATGTCCAGGCTATTGTCGAGGGATGTACCAAAGTTACCCAGACATCCGGGGACAGACAACTCCAGTATAAGAGGATACATCGTAAGATTTTTTCAGGAGCTGCTCTTCGCCCTGAAGTTATGCTGGTCAAGCTTGCCGATCGACTCCACAATCTGCGAACCCTTTATGCAATGCCAAAGAGTAAACAGCAGAGAATTGCCGATGAGACATTGGACATTTATGCACCATTGGCTACGGTCTTCGGCTTATTTAACATGAAGCGGGAGATGTATAATCTCGCCTTGACCTATAAATTCAGAAAACAATGGGTTAAGTTGGCTGCCCATATCGATGCACTCAGAAAATCTCCCGACTCGCATGAAATAATTGAGACATTACGAAAACGTACAGTAGAAGAGGGATGTGATGCAAGAGTCGATCTGCGGGTCAAAGAACTATGGGCTTACTACGATCACAACAATCATATTCTTCTTCAGGAAATTGATTTTCCCTATGAAATCCTGATAGTTGTCAAGAACACCTCTTCCTGTTATCAAGCTCTAGGCATTGTCAATCAGACGTTCAGACCTATTCCCAGAACCATTCGTGACTTCATCGCAAACCCGAAACCAACCGGATATCAGGGGCTGCATGCCCGAGCAATAATCAAAGGACAGAAATATCTATTTAAGATTCGTACAGAAAATATGGCCCGTAGGGCTCAACGCGGCCTCTTTCGTAACTGGAGTTCAAAAAACCGCAACCAACGCAGATTTATTCATGAGATTAAAGAACTCTTTGGTGTAATCGGCTCCGACGAATCACTCTCCTATCGAGACGTCATTGCGGCCAGCGGCAAGAAAGAGATCTACACCTATACACCAAAAGGTGATTTAATTTGTCTGCCCCTGAATTCCACTGTTTTGGACTTTGCTTTTCGTGTTCATACCGACATCGGCCATTCCTGCTTGGGCGCAATGGTCGGCAACAAACGCAAAACTGCCGATCATGTCCTAAAAGACGGCGATGTGGTGCGCATTATTCGTTCTGGCAAACCTTTGCAGTTCGATCCGGAGATGCTTGAAGTGGTTAAAGTGCCACGGACGAGAGCCGAGTTGTCCAAAGTTTTTAGAGGACGTAAACGGCAGGTAGCTAGGGAAGTTGGTCGTGCTACCCTTACCCAGGAGATGGGGAGGTACGGAGTTCCACTGGATATCCTGACCAGTTTTGAAATGCAGCAGGTCTATAATTTTTTCTCAGTAAAGAATGGTGATGAACTGGCTGAACATCTTGGTGATGGTCGCTTGCGCCTGCCTGAGATCATTCACCGTCTCAAACTTGAATTTGGTCTCGAATCTCTCAAAACAGTCGCTGCCGGGGAGGAGTTCAACGATGTGGTTTTGACAACGCTGGATCCCGTCTCCATTAAACTTTCATCCTGCTGTAAACCGCTTCCCACCGAAAAGAACAATATGGCCTTGTTGACCAGAGAGAGGCTTTCCGTTCACCGAAAAAATTGTCCTCGGCTCGAGGAGATAAAATTTCATCGAGAAGATGGCATCAATGTAAGCTGGAATCTTAGAGGTACGGCAATAAGGAAACCACAGACCATGCATATCCTGGAGGCCAAGCGTCAACGTCTTATGATGATAGCTGGAGTCGCTCCGCGTGATATGACCATCGAAGAGCTCACCGTACTCTCATCGGCACCAACCAAAACACCAGCCTGGCAACTTATTTTCAAGGTTCCCAACCTTGCCGTACTGCGGGATGTCTTAAATCACTTCGAGAAATCTTCGATTCAATTCGAGTTCGAATTTGATTATTAACTGAGTCTGAGAAGATCGGTAGCTCTCTCGCTGTATTTATCACTCCCCCTGCTCAATGATTTGCCGATTTGTTCATACAGGATGACTGTCGTCCGAATCGACGGTACTATATTTGCTAGATGCATATTTGCCTAAAACCTGGCTCAGCATATCAGGCAGATCATTAGGCTGACGGGAACTTCTGTGTAGCTGTTTGAGGGTTTTTTCCAGGGTAAGTACCTCGTCTAGAAAAACATGGCGAAGAATCAATGAAATAAGTCTGGTAATAGTAGTAAGGTTGGAGATGCGAGACTGGAGATGATGATCTCGATCAAATGCCGTGGAGGCAAATATTTCCACAGGTTGTCCTTCAATTTCACTTATCGAGACATACCACTTGTTCAGGTCGCGATCACGGGTACGGAAACGTACCGCATCGAGGACCTCGGGAAGTCCGCTAAACGACGTTGCCTTTTCTTTGTCAAAAATCTTTTTTGGGGTTGTGTCCAGTCCAGTTAGTTTCATGATCCGTGCAATTGTGTCAGGATCACGGGACAGGGCTTCAGCGATTATCCGACAGTCCTGGCACAATTCGTTGCCGCCAACTTCATGGACTTTGGTGTTGGCACCACAGCCATCACATATTTCCGGGGGGGTACGTTTGGTCATATTTCCATTTTCCATCAGGGGTGAGTTGTTGAATAAAATCCTCGAGGTGTTTTCTGAAACTCCGGCCTGATATTTCACAGGCACCGTAGCGGAGCAGATGGTCTGTCTTCATCTGGCAGTCAATCATCTGGTAACCCCGCATTGTAAGATACCTGGCCAGAGTGGCAAGAGCTATTTTAGAACCATTGGACATTGTTGTAAACATGGATTCACCAAAAAACACCCGGTCCAAACCTACGCCGTACAAACCACCGATGAGCTTATCTTCATGCCAACATTCAACAGAATGGGCGTACCCCAGTTCGTGCAGATTGATATATGCTTCGATCATTTCAGAGGTGAGCCACGTTCCTTCTCCTTCTCCTCTGGTGACCGAGGCACAAGCCTTAATTACCTTGGCAAAGGCTTCATCCATAGTAATCCGATACAAAGGTTTCTTGATATATCTGGCCAGTCGTTTCGATATTCTGAATTGCTCGGGATAAATGATCAGGCGGGGTGAAGTGAACCACCAGAGGATTGGATCGCCATCCGAATACCACGGGAATATGCCTAAACGGTAAGCTGTCAGTATCCGTCCGGCACTCAGGTCTCCACCCACTGCTAGCAGACCGTTTTCCTCAGCCAGTTCAGGACGGGGAAATATGATGTCGTTAGTCAAACGAAATACCGGCATGACTATATTTATTCCTTAATCCATAATCCTTTGAGATAAGTATATTACCTGCCGCTTTTCTTGATTTTTTTTATAAACAATGATGTTTGCAGACTTGTATGCCTCATTTTATCAGCATTTACCAAGTTATCCGCCTTGATGTACATATAGTGTTTATCTTGGTGACTATATTAACCAGTTGGTTAAAGATTTCGAGCGAAGAATATGATTCTGCTGATCATCACCGGCCGTTTGCAGTTTGCATCTTTTCCTGCCGGTTGTAGTTGATTCACAGTGGTCTTGATGCTATTATACGAGGCCAGAAAATCGGTGTTGATTTCTCACTTTGTCAATGGAGAATTTTAAGCTCTCTTCATCATCAACAAAAACCTTACTATGGCTGCAAAAACGTACAAAGAAAAGGAAGAAAGGATTCCCTTTCAGGAAGACGTCAATGTCAATCTTTTCTTTCCGGGTGCTCAGCGAAAAGAGCTGGTTGATGATGTGCTCGCTGCTTTGCATGACGAAGTGACCTTTCTCTCAATTTCCGGGGAGGAGGGTACCGGAAAAACAATGATTTGTCGGATTGTGGAAAAAGAGATAGCCGACAGGTACATGTGTGTTTATGTTCCTGAAAATATTGAATCATTTGAAAATGTTATCGGTTTGTTCTCAGGACAGGTTGGCCTCAGTCGCGAGATAAGCCAGAAGGAGGTGGCGGCCCAGGAAGAGGATTTGATTCTCTTTCTCAGGGAAAAAAAACAGCGGCTGGTGATTATTTTTGACAACGCTGAGAAGATGTACCTGGCCATGCTTGAACGACTGCGAAAGCTGCTTGATAGGATGAATGGTGAGGAGACTCTCCTGCAGATTATTCTCTCCGGGCGAAGAGTATTGTATGAAAATCTTGAACAACTGGAGATATGTGAATTTAAAGAAATCGAAGAAATTCATTTTCACCTTTCCGC
>JASJDT010000024.1 GCA_030065655.1 Desulfocapsaceae bacterium
GCTGGCGATGAAATATCATCCGGATAGAAATCCAGGTGATAAAGAGGCGGAGACCTATTTTAAAGAGTGTACCGAGGCATACGAAGTTCTCAGTGACCCGCAGAAGCGACAGATTTATGACCGGTATGGTCATGATGGTTTGAAAAATAGTGGTTACAGTGGGCCTGGTAATTTTGAAGATGTTTTTTCAAGTTTTGGTGATATTTTCGGTGATATTTTCGGTTTTGGTGGCGGCCGCACCCAAGCCCAGAGAAATGGGCCGATCCAGGGAAATGACCTGCGTTATGACCTGCCCATCTCTTTTATGGAGGCAGTGCATGGCGTTAATAAAGAAGTGAAGATCACCAAAAAGGACACCTGCTGGACCTGTGATGGTACCGGTTGCAGGCCGGGGTATTCACGCGAAAATTGCCCAAGCTGCGGTGGACGGGGTCAGGTAATCCGCTCACAGGGTTTTTTCCAGGTGAGTTCAACTTGTCCCCAGTGTCGAGGCGAGGGACAGATCGTCACCGAACCTTGCAATGATTGCGGGGGACAAGGTCTTGTTGATAAAGCTAAAACCGTTTCTATCAAGATTCCCGCAGGGGTTGATACCGGCGCAAAAATGCGTCTTACCGGAGAAGGCGAAGGCGGTAGGAGAGGTGGACCGGCTGGAGACCTCTATGTGGTTCTTCATGTTGAAGAACACGAGTTCTTCAAGCGTGAGGGCGACACCATATTCTGCAAACTGCCGGTGCCGATGGTAAAAGCTGCCCTGGGTGGCGAAGTGGAAGTGCCCACAATCCATGGTAAACGTACACTAAGTATTCCAGAAGGCAGTCAGTCGGGAGACCTTTTTACCCTCAACAAAGAGGGAGTACCTAGCCTGCGTGGACGTGGAAAGGGGAAAATGATTGTTGAACTTCAGGTCCTTACCCCAACGAACCTGTGCAAGGAACAAAAAGAGGTTCTTGAAAACTTCGATAACCTTTGCGCCAAGCATGGTCAGCACAAGGAGCATGAGGGTTTTTTTGCTCGACTTTTCAGTGAGGTTATGGGCAAGTAATGACAGCGGATGAGAAAAAATTCAGCCATTTCGACCAACACGGCAATGCTATGATGGTCGATGTAAGTAATAAGATAGATACGCAACGAAGTGCGACAGCCTCTGGACAGGTAAGCATGAGTTGTGAGGCGTATGAAATGGTAAAAAGCGGCTCCATGGGGAAAGGAGACGTTCTAGGTGTTGCCAGGGTTGCAGGGATCATGGCTGCAAAAAAAGTAGACAGTCTGATACCAATGACTCATCCGCTAATGATTACTCAATCAAGTGTAGAGTATATTTTCCATGATGCTGAATGTGCCATTGAAATACTGGCGACTGTCGGAATCACCGGGAAAACCGGGGTTGAAATGGAGGCATTAACAGCAGTTTCAATTACAGCGTTAACCATCTATGATATGTGTAAAGCAGTTGATAAATCCATGCTAATCAGTGATATTAAATTGTTGCAAAAACGGGGCGGTAAAAGTGGCGATTATCTAAGGAGTGCTGAATGATTGCCTGAAACTTTCTCCTGGCTTCAAATAATTGTTATTTTAGGAGTATCTGTATGGATAAAAAAACAATCGAAAAGTTCAAGAAACAGCTCATTGCCAAGCGAGAAGAAATACTCAATGAAGCCGGCAGAACTCTCTCTGACATGACGGATCAAAATCAAAATGTACCTGATCCCAATGATCGAGCGACCATTGAGTCCGGTAGAAGTTTTGAATTGCGTATTCGGGATCGTGAGCGCAAGCTACTCTCTAAGATAGATGAGGCGTTGGAGAGGGTTGCCGAGGGCGAGTTTGGTATCTGCGAGGATTGCGGAGAAGAAATTGGTCTGAAAAGACTTGAGGCTCGACCAGTTACTACTCTCTGTATAGATTGTAAGACAATTCAGGAAACTAAAGAACGCTCTCAGGGAAAATAAATCATGCCTGAACTAAGGAAGGATCCTGTGCTTGGCCGTTGGATTATTATATCCAAAGAGCGCAGCAAGCGGCCAACTGACTTCCTGGTGGAAAAGGCTGAAACCACAGGAGGGTTCTGCCCACTTTGCCCTGGAAACGAGAATACCACTCCTTCTGAAGTCCTGGCCTATCGAAAAAACCAGTTTGCCAAAATAAATGAACCTGGCTGGCAGGTAAGGGTGGTTCCGAATAAATTTCCTGCTTTAGTCATTGAAGGAGACCTCGATAAGGAAGGAGAAGGACTCTATGACAAGATGAATGGTATCGGAGCTCATGAGGTCATTATTGAGAGTCCCAGACACGATATCAACTTCGCTGATCTTGATCCTGCTGAAATGGCAATGGTTTTCAGGGCCTATCGTGATCGGATCGAGGATCTGGCCATGGATGAGCGCTTCCAGTATGTCATGGTTTTCAAGAATCATGGCCGAGCCGCCGGTGCTTCTCTCGAGCACCCTCATTCCCAGCTTATAGCCCTGCCGGTCTTACCCCGTCTGCTAGTATCCGAGTTGGAAGGTTCGCTCTCTTATTACAATTACAAAGAACGTTGTATTTTCTGTGATATAGTCAGGCAGGAAATAAAGCAAGAGATTCGAGTCGTTTGTCAGAACGATAGATTTATTACCATTACCCCATTTGCACCGAAGACACCTTTCGAGATGTGGGTCCTTCCCAAAACGCATTCTTCCTCCTATCGTAGGCAGGATGAAGAACAGCTTTACGGTCTAGCTGAAATCTTCAGTGAGAGCCTCCAACGGCTCGATCGCTGCATCCCAGGTGTTCCCTATAATTTCGTTTTGCATACCCAACCATTACGATCTGAAAATCTCGAACATTTCCACTGGCATTTTGAGATAGTTCCCAAGCTTACCTCCATTGCCGGTTTTGAGTGGGGATCAGGATTCTATATTAACCCCATGCCACCAGAGGAAGCTGCAGCCTTTTTACGTGAATCTCTCTAACAAAGGAGAGTCGATATGAAAACCATCCTGCTCGTTGATGATGAAGTGAATGTACGCTTTGTCTATGAAGAAGAGTTCAAGGAAGAAGGATATCGAGTGATTTCTGCCGCAAATGGTGAAGAAGCACTAGAATTGTTTGAAAACGACTCACCCGATCTGGTCATACTCGACATTCAGATGCCAGGTATGAACGGTATCGAAGTTTTGCGTCGCATGAAAACGAAAAACTCGTCTATTCCTGTAATTCTTTGCAGTGCTTATCCTGAATTTAAGCAGGATCTTGGTGCCTGGGCTTCAGAGGAGTATATTGTAAAATCATCAGATTTGCAGAGATTAAAGGATGCTGTACATCGATATCTTGATTAGACATATGCACACATATTAATTTTCCACAGTCCCTTTAACAACGGCACAGCACACATCAGAAGGCTAACATGATAGATATTCAGAGCCAACTCGACCATAGAAGGGTAAATATCAAAAAAGTAGGTGTGAAAACGATAAATTACCCTGTTTCTTTCCTCGACAAAGAGAATAATCACCAGCACACAATCGCTTCGCTGAACATGTATGTGAATCTGCCCCATAAGTTCAAAGGTACACATATGAGTCGATTCGTGGAGATTCTCAATCAGTTTCACGGTGAAATTGATCCAAGCTGTTTTCAGAAAATACTGGAGGAAATGAAACTTCGTCTAGATGCAGAAGCATCTCATATTGAAATCAGTTTCCCCTATTTTTTACAGCAGAAAAATCGTGAGGAATCACTGAGAACATGCCGTTACGAATGCCAGATGCACGGATCACTTGAGCGTACCGATGAGTTGGAATTTCGTTTCAAAGTGCCAATTTTCAGGTTACTCAAAAAAGAAAACTATCAAGGGATATCACGTTCTCGTGGTCAATGGGGTAACTCGGTGATCTCCGTACGCTTTAGAAAATTTATCTGGATTGAAGATCTGATTTCATGGACCGAAAAAGCCATCTATGAGACCTGTCAGCAGGCAGACAATGAAAAGCGTGATTACTCCGTTGAATTACTTACTGAAAAAATATCGGAAAAACTCTCGACACAAAAAGAATTAAAGTGGTACTCTGTCGAAGTTGAAAATCTTGGAGAAGGATATTCCACATTTGCTACCCTGGAGAGTGGCGAAATCTAAAAATAACTCTGATCTTTGCTAATTGGAGAAATGTAAATTACGCTATGAGCAACTTACTCTTTGAAATTGGAACTGAGGAAATTCCAGCAGGCTACATTGAACCGGCATTGGCCCAGATAGAGAAAAATTTTAGTGACAAGATGAAAGAGATGAACATCTCCTTTGGTTCTATCCGGACCCTTGCCACTCCGAGAAGATTGACCATGATTGTTGATAATCTCGCCGAGCGCCAGGAAGACATTCATGAGGAAATTCTCGGTCCTTCAGCGCAAGCCGGTTTTGACGCAGAGGGAAAACCTACAAAGGCGGCTGAGGGATTCGCCAGATCCAAAGGCTACTCTCCTGAAGAGCTTCAGATAGTTGATACTGACAGGGGTAAGTACTTGATGCTGGTAAGAGAGGAAGGTGGGCAGTTGGTAGATGATCTTCTCCCCGAAATACTTTCCAAATTAATAGTCAGTCTCTCCTTCCCCAAATCCATGCGGTGGGGAAGCAATACTTTATCTTTTGCCCGTCCTATTCAGTGGTTACTGGCCTTAAACGGTGACAGACTGATCACAATTGAACATGAAGGCCTGGTTTCCGCCAATAAGAGCAGAGGCCATCGTTTTCTCAATAATGATACCATCGTCATCAACACCAGCGAGAGCTATGAGCAGCAGCTTACAGAGGTCAACGTAGTGGTCGACCAGGTGAAGAGAAGAAAAGATGTCGAGGTATCGGTAAAAGATGCTGTAGCTGGTTCCGTATTTGCCGGAAAAGGTGATGTATATATAGACGACGATCTCCTTGATACGGTTAATTACCTGGTTGAGAAGCCCTTTGGCGTTTGTGGCAGTTTTGACGAAAAGTTTCTCGCTCTACCAGATGAGGTACTTATCACCTCTATGAAGGTAAACCAGAAATATTTTCCCATTGTTGACAAAGAAGTTAAGCTTCTAGCTGGCTTCGTTGCAGTGAATAACACCAAAACTAAAGATGAAGCCTTAACCAGGATGGGCCATGAGCGGGTATTACGAGCTCGTCTTGAGGATGCACTCTTCTTTTTTGAGAGTGACAAGAATCGTCCGCTGGATGATCTTGTACCTAAGCTCAAGGGTTCAATTTTTCAGGCAAAGCTTGGCACCATGTTTGAAAAAAGCGAGCGGTTGATCAAACTATCCCGCATATTGGCTGAAATGCTGGCACCAGAGTTAGCAGAAGATGCATGTCGGGCTGCCCAATTATGCAAAACCGATCTACTTACCGATATGGTGGGTGAATTTCCCTCACTTCAGGGAATAATGGGTCATGCGTATGCGGCCCTGGCAGGAGAGAAAGAAGATGTCGCTCTTGCCATACGTGAACACTACATGCCCGTACGGGCAGGTTCGCAGGTGCCAACCAGCGCCTTGGGTGCCCTTATAGGGCTTGCAGATAGAATTGATACCCTGGCCGGATGCTTCGGTATCAATGAAATACCGACCGGTACAGCAGATCCCTTTGGTTTACGGCGGATCTCTTTGGCTATCATCAATATTATCGGTGCATTTCAATATCGCCTGTCGCTACGCGAGGTTGTTCATAAAGCATTGGCACTCTATGGCGATAAGGTGGATGGTGGTTCGACAACCGTCGATGGTGTTCTTGCCTTTGTAAAAGAGCGTTTTCGTAATGACTGTGTTGCCAAGGGTCTTGATCCTGAAGCTGTAGCAGCAGCAACGGCTGTAGGGTTTGACGACATTAACGACTGCAGTCAACGCATCGAAGCATTGGGCAAGATGAAAACAAATGCTGCCTTCAGTGTTCTCGCTTCATCCTATAAGCGAATAAAAAACATCACCAAGGATAATCAGACCGATAGTGTTGATGAAATGCTGCTGGTTGAAGGGTCTGAGAAAGATCTTTATCATCTCTGCGTTGAGGTCCGAGAGCAGATGCAGCCGATGCTGGCTGACAAAAAATACTATGCCGCACTGGAGTCATTTATTAAGTTAAAGGAACCGGTAGACACGTTTTTTGATGAAGTAATGGTCATGGCTGAGGATAGTGAAGTGCGTCAGAACAGACTAAATCTTCTCACCGCTTTACGTGAGCTTGTCCTGCATATCGGCGACATTTCAAAAATGCAGCAAGAGGGATAACAAAAACAAGACACAAAGAATGAGACAATAAAAAGGCCTGTCAGGAAAACCTGGCAGGCCTTTTTTAGTGCGGATTGGATGAATATTGAGCTGAATTATGATTTTACATGACAGATTTTGCAGCTTTTCAGCTTCTTTTTACTGGGATCTTCTTTGGCAATTTCTTTATGACATTCAATGCAGTTGGCGTGGGCTGCACCTTTGTAGGTGTCAAGCTTATATTTGCCTTTTGTCTTGCCGCCAAGGACATCTGGGTTGTGACAAGATTCGCAACTTTTAATTTCCATACCTTCTACGTAAGGGGTTGCTTTACCATCAGCCATGCCATGGTGGCACTCGCCACACTCATAGGCTTCAGCATGAAACTTGTGGGGAAATACAGCGGGTGGCTTTTTAGAGCTTTGGCTGCTGGTCAGTTCCATGTTTTCAGGTGCTGTGCCAGTGGTGAGGGCCTGACTTGAAAACGCAAATATCAGCCCAACGACACACAGAGCACAGACAAACAATTTGGTGCGCATAATCTACCTCTCTCGAGTCTCGGTTAATTGTAAGATACTAACAATTATAATTCCAACCTTCCTCTGACTTTCGTCTTACTTCCACCCACCGTACAATAGATTTTAAAATTATTCAAATTGATTCACAGCTACTCGCTTCTTTTGCGGACCATTAAAGATGAAGTTTTGAGGAGTTTTAGCTTGAGCCATAGCTGTGCAGGCCGGAGAGCAGGAAGTTGACTCCGTAGTAGGTGAAAATTACTGAAATGAAACCAAGAATGGCTAACCAGGCAATACGTGGACCCTGCCAGCCGCGGGTGAATCTGACATGCAGTGTGATTGCATAGATTGCCCAGGTTATAAAAGACCAGGTTTCTTTGGGATCCCAGCTCCAATAACGGCCCCAGGCGGAATTAGCCCAGACAGCTCCGGTAATTATACCTATGGTGAGCCAGATAAATCCGAAGACCATAACATTATGGGTTATCGTATCGATGACTTTCAAGGAAGGAAGTGAGTTAATCAACCCAGATGTCGAGGATGCATTCTTGTTTTTGATCAGATACATAATTCCTAATCCTGCTGCGACAGTAAAGGCTGCATAACCGATAAAGCAGGTTACCACATGAGCGATCAGCCAGTTGGACTGAAGTGCTGGAACTAGGGGCGTTATTGACTTATTGATGTCGGTTGACAAGGACGCATAGGCCATGGCTAAGAAAGCGAAGGGAACGGTAAAGACTCCTATAATTCGCAATTTAAATTTCCATTCAATGAAGAGGTAGAGGGCTACAATAGTCCAGGCAAAAAAAACGACCGATTCATACATGTTAGTTAACGGTGCCCGACCTATACCCATCTCGTAGGACTCCCACCAGCGCAAACCTATAGCAATGGTCTGGATAAGCAATGCTGTTGCGGTGAACCAGGTAGCAACTTTGCCAAGTTTATCCATTTTAAAAATATAGAATATCGTGTAGAGAACGGTGGAAAACAGGTAGGTAAATGTTGTTATACCCAGGAGTGTTGAGCTGTCCATTAGAGTGCTCCAAAGTGCGAAATCTGTTTTTAACTCGAATGAAATACCTAGAAGTATTTATTAAAGAGTTCTATAGTTCGTTTTCAAGAGCTGTAGCAAGATCTTGAAAACGAGTTGTAAAACCGGCTTGATTTTTGTTTGTACTGCCTCGTATCTCTATTTGAGTCTTTGTTCCACTATTTTTAATTATAAGCCATAACCTTTTATGGGACATAAAAAAGGCTACATATAGACCGGAAATCATCAACAAAAAACCAACATATACGATCCAGACACCTGGATCTTTGGCTACTTGCAAACCGGTAGCGTACCGCTGCTTGGCGCTGAAAAAATAAACACTGTCACCTCGTTGAAACTCGATCATCTCACCGGCGTCTATCCAGAATTCGCTTGGCTCGCCAGTGGGATCGCTAAACCAGATTTTGAGCCTGACGGCTTGGTCGCGGACGCTTTCCAGGTTGATTATTCCGAAACTTACGTTGTTTTCCAACCATTTAATTTCTTTTTGGAACTCACCGGTGAAAATAGTCGGAGAGTTGGTTGACTCGGCTATGGTAAAAATAAAATCATTGAAAGGTTGGTAGCTCGCCTGATAAAAAGTTATGCCCTCGTATTTAAGAGGGGTATTAACCTCAATTTCTTTTTGAACAATGACTTGATCATCCTCAAGTACCGTCAGCAGTGAACGATACTCCTTAGGCATATTATTGTCATAGAATTCTATTTCGAAGCGCTCGCATTTGACCGTAAACCCCAGATTGATTGTTGAAGAGCTTTGAAACGGAAAAACAGTTGAGCTGCTTTGCAATTCAGGTAGCATCATGCTTCCGCGAAAGCCGTTGAGCTGCCCATACACTGCACCTGTAAATATGATAAGAATAGAAAGATGAACAAGATAAACACCAATTCGGCTCCATGGCATTTTCTGGCCGAAGAATAGATGGATGCCATCACGGTTTCGAGATTCTATTTTCCAACCTGCCTTAGCAAGCATATTAGGAAGAGTTGTGATGACTTCTTGTTCCGATAACTGGGTATTAAAGGAGGCTGAAAGACGAAATTTTTCTAGGCGTTCCAGAGGCAGCTCCAAATTATCCTGGGTGATCTGTTTCCAGGTAATAGGGAAACGATCTATACTACAAACAATGAGGTTTATGGACAATAATCCAAGTAAGGCAAGAAACCACCAAGATGTATACATATCGGTGAAATCCAGCAACTGAAAATATGTTGCGACTTTAGATCCATACTGATTCACATAAAACTGCATCGGCTCTTTTTGCGGAATGAGAGTTCCGATGATCGAAGTAACTGCAATACAGCCCAGGGTGAATAGTGCTAGTTTGACGGAGGCGAAGAAATTCCAGAATGGGTTAGATGATTTCATGGAAGTTAAATAATGAGAATAGTTACTATGTAGTATGAGTTAATTGCTACCATGGTGAAATACCTAATGCAACAGAAAAGGCTATAAAAGATTCTTGCTGAGAATGAAAGGGAATTATTGTAATAGATAGCGAATCTTTTTAGGCTGAGAACGTGTTCGTATAAAATCATTAAGCTACTAAGTAACAGAAATATAAAATTATCTGAAAATGTGAGGAAAGGATAATGAACAGTTTTGGTAATTTGTTCAGGGTATCTATCTTTGGTGAAAGTCATGGCATACAGGTGGGAGCCGTTATCGATGGCTGTCCTGCAGGTATACCGCTTTCTGAAGATGACTTGAAAAATGATTTTGAGCGTCGCAAGGCTGGTGGCAGAGGAACCACGCCAAGAATAGAACCTGATTTACCACGCATCGTCAGCGGTGTCTTCCGAGGCAAAACAACCGGAGCCCCGCTTACGGTGGCCTTTGAAAATACCAATACCAAATCCGAAGATTACGATAATCTGGTTGATCACCCTCGCCCAGGCCATGCAGATTATACAAGCAGGAAAAAATATGGCGGTTATTCAGATCCTCGAGGAGGAGGACACTTTTCCGGGCGAATAACACTTGGTCTGGTTGCAGCAGGGGTGATCGCCAAGAAGATCCTTGCTCCGGCTCGGATTCATGCTACATTGCTCGAGGTTGGCGGTCAGCAGGACATCAGTAATGCTGTAGAGCAGGCACTGGAGATAGGTGATTCGATCGGGGGACTTATTGAGTGTTGCTGTACCGGTCTTCCCTCTGGCTTAGGAGAACCTTTTTTTAATTCGGTGGAGGCAATGATTGCCCATATGATATTTTCTGTACCGGCAACTAAAGGTATTGAGTTTGGTTCAGGTTTCAGGGCAGCTCGTATGCGGGGAAGTGAACATAACGACAACATAATATCGGCCTCAGGGCAAACGGAGAGTAATAATGCCGCGGGAATTAATGGTGGAATCACCAATGGCAACGATATAGTATTCCGCGTTCCAGTGAAACCGACGTCGTCGATCAGTCTCCCACAAAACACTTTTAATTTTTCGACTGGTGAGGTGGAAGAGTTAATTATTGAAGGGCGTCACGATGCCTGCATCGCCCTGCGTATTCCGGTTATCATCGAGAGTGCTGCTGCTATTGCTTTAGCAGACCTTATGCTGCTTGAACAACGACGCCCAAGGACATACAACCTCGAGAATAGCCGTTCTAATAATTGAAATTCTAATGAATGAATCTGAATATATAGCCATAGCCAGGGTGAGCGATTTTAAAAACTCATCTATTCGCTCCTATAATCTTTTTGGCAAAAAAATTGGCATTATCAAAAGAGAAAATGGCAGTTTTTATGCCATAGAAATAGCCTGCAAGCATCAGGGGGCCGATCTCACTGCAGGAGCAATTGTCAATAATATAGCAACATGTCACCGTCATCAATGGAAGTATAATCTGGAAACAGGTGAATGTCTCAATCATGACTCACCACCACTAAGGAGGTACGGGCTGGTAATCGAAGGTGATAGTATTAAGGTCTCCACCTGCCCTCTGGAAGAATGAAGTAGATCAAGGAACTACATGATTTACTTCTTTTTAGACATTAGGTGCTTTGCTCCTGATAGCTGACCAGACGAATTAACTGAAAAACATTTTTTGGTCTTGAAATTGTGTCGAAATAGATGTAAGCTGCAGCGTTTGTAACGCGATGGTCTAGAATAGATGCAATGATCCCAGTGAGTCCAAATATGCCCTTATGTGCGTTTGGTAACGCCACTGGCCGGTGATATAAAAGGAGATTGAGTAATGGCTAAGAAATGTCAGATATGCGGTAAAGGACCGGTAACAGGCAACAACGTCTCGCACGCCCACAATAAGACTCGAAGAAGGTGGCTGCCAAACTTGAAGAAGGTGCGAATGATGACTGATAGTGGCGGTGTTACCAAGGCACGAGTATGTACCCGCTGTATTCGTTCGGGGGCAGTAGTAAAACCTGCTTGATACTTCATTAAACGCAATTATCAGAGGCGAGGGAGCGTTGGTTCTTCTCGCCTTTTTCAATTTAGGGTGGAATTATGAGCGATAATGAAATTACTTTTCTCACCTATGATGAGGCGGCAAAGATCGTTGCCGCCATTCAAGAAGAAGAAGATGTCGAACAGCCAAATCGGCGCATTTTGACAGTCTATAATCATGAAGACAAAGAAATATGCTGGTTTGACTACGACCAGGTTATGGCAGCAGTTAAAGATGAGGGGAAGAAGGATAGTAAAGAAAACGTTCAGGATTATATCCTCAACCGCATCCCCAATTGGGCACTGGATATTTAAGCATATTCTCTACGTGAAGTTTAATTTCTACCTGAAAAATCGCAGTAAGAGATTGGAAGTAAACCTAGACTACTGTCACTTTGTAGCTTTCAACCAATCCTTCAATAGTCTTGGTGCCAGGGTAATGTTTGGCTTGGATCGCCATTGACATTGACCATCCACAACCATACCTCCCTGTATCACTGAAACCGGTCTGTCAACTGAGACAACAACCACTACTGTCTTCGGGTTTTCTGCAGTAAAACGCAGAGCTGAGTTGAATCGGGCGCCACGAGCCCGGTCTTCCGCCTCAATCGCCCGCCCGTCGAGTAGACAGGCAAAACTGTGGAGGTGTTGATCACGGCAAATATGCAGCGCCCCGTCGACACGGGAAAAGCCACTGGCCAATTCAATGAAATCAGGATTATTGAGATCAATAGGGTTGCGTAACATCTGACCAGAAATTTTAGCTGGTACCGTATTAAGATCGAGTATGAAAGTACAGCCATGTTTCATAGACTGAGCATTGTGGACAAGTGTGCTGATTATGTGAAATAAATTGTCCCTGGTTTGTGACTGCAAATCATAGTCTAGAAGGATCTCTTCAACTTCAAAGAGTTTAGCCCGTAGCGAAGAAGATTGGTATCTACCATCGGAGAAACTGCAAACAGCTTCTTCATTGATACGCAAGTATCCATATCTACCATGGTAATCAGCGGTTACTGAAAATCTGGGCAAACGGGAATATGACACACCATGAATGGATATTCCGTCTGAAATAAGCTTGTGATCAGTCCCTTCCACAGACTGAAGCAGTTTGCGTACATGTTTGTAATGATTGAGTCTGGGAAGTTCGGAGGCGTCGAATCTTGCCATAAATTGCACTTCATTTATGGCTTCCGGAGGGACGAAGACCAACTCCCCTCTAGGAAAGGCCCCTTCTTCACGAGTTTTAGAAATGGCCAGAATAGCTTCAAGGATAGGATAAACGTCCAGCTCTGTTGAGCGCCCGGTTAGACGTATGGTTTCCTTGGTGATGTGATCATGTATGGCATAGGTAGAATATTCACGTAAAAATTTCCCGGAAACACCTGTATAGAGGTCAGCCTCATTGGCAATATCATGGGAGAATCGTAAAACAGCGTGTTCAAGCCATCTTTCCGTAGGTCCAGTGGAGGATAGGTCCGGGTGATGATCGGTAAACCACATTTGATACGGGACAGTTGCCGAACAGCCGCCAAAGGAGAGTAAGCCATCAATCTGCATTTCCGGCACATTTTCGATTTCGCTGTAACAATTCGAATCTCCTTGATATTCAGGGATGTTTGCGATGCTGTCATTGCCAAAGTAGAAATTCTCGAGTTTCAACTCATGACCACGAAGCAGATTGTAAGGGTCGTAGATAGAAAGACAGGGATCGCCTTTTAACCGAAAAATGATGGCAGCACTGCTGTCTCCAGAAAAATGACTCAACCCTTCCCGAAGTCCATGAAGTGTATCGTTTATGCAGGTATTGACGAAGAATTGATCCATACACTGTTATTGGTAAGTGTTATAGGTCGATTTAAGGACCAGTGAAGCAAAATGTGTTTAAGGTCCAACGATCATGGTTGTGTTCTAAGTTCGCGAAAACCGCCATCGCTTGGGTTTCTATAGCGGAGTATCAATTGCAGGTCACTTGGGCGTATATTATTTTTAAAGGTCAATGAAAACGGATAGACCCCAGGGCTTACGTTTTTTAGGAGCCACTTGGCATACCCTTTCCTGTTATTTACCTGTTGAGCACGAGGTGATGAGGCAACCAGAGCATTGTTGCCTGCATGGTAATGCTGGACGATTACACTTGATGGTGGGGGCGTAGAGACCCTTACCACGAAAACAACCTTGTTTCGGTTAATCCGTTGGTAATCTATTTCTGCTGATTCATTGGCATTAACAGAACTCAGAAAAGCTGCGAAAATGAGTACTGCAACGAACAGGAATATTCGTTGGCAAGGTGTATTCTTGTCTCTCATAATAATACTCCAGAAGATCGACATGATTTATGGTGTGATCGAAATCTTTTGAGTGTTCTCATCCCAGCTATATGCGGAGCCTAACCACATTTTTTCTATAAACTCAATATCTATAGTAAAATCATCAATGCCACTGTAATAGTCAAAAACGGTAAGGATCTCCTGGTCGCTTATGCTATTATCTCCATCTTTATCTGCCCAGTGGTAGGGACCAAGTTGTATTGTGCTGTTGCCGCTAACAGCAATGTTTCCTGCCTCTGCCGCTGTAGAAATCGTACCATTGAAACTATATTCTTGGTATTCTGTTGATTTAATTTTAACAAGATAGGAAAATCTAGTTGTTCCGTTTATTTTCTTTAGCCATTTTACTTCCCCATTATTTGTTGATGCCCCTTGAGAAGGCAGAGTCTGTAAAACTTCACAGTTTTCCGGGAGCATCTCTTTTAATATAATGGAGACTGCTTCACTGTTTTGGTGATACACTTCAATGACTACAGGAAAAGGTGAACCTGGCAGGCTGCGCTCCGGCATGAATCTTTCAGCCCGGAGTTCTGGAGCGGCTTGCGGTTTCATGAAAATTCTACCGATCAGTAATGCAGCACCGATGAACAATATTGTTCCGAAAATAATAAAGAGTTGTAAGTTCTTATTTTTTTTTGAATAAGAATGCTTTTGTGCTGGATAATCAGCAGTATTGTTTTCGATTACCTGTTCATCATCTTCTGCTTCGATCAAGAGTATTTCCTCGATTTCGACGCCAAGCGTTTCTGCTAATTTTTGGGCATTTTCTACCTTAATTGTAGGATAACGTTTATTCTCCCAGCGGGAGATGGTGTCAGTTGTCACACCAACCGCTGTTGCCATGTATAGTTGAGTGAGCCCCTGTTTCTCCCTCAAAAGCTTTATTCTCTCACCGTCTATTTTTATCATCTGTTTTCCATTGCTCACAGAAGATTATCCCCAGTCAAACCGCACTACATTGTCAAGTGGATCGCTTTTCATAACTTTTACTTTTACAGTTTCTCCCGGAGATGGTTTGTTTCCTGCGGGTGTTGGTAAGTCAAAGTCGAACAATATATCCTTTAGTAGCATCATTACCCGTTTTGGACCTGATTCAATCACCAGAGCGTCAAGGTATTGACCTACACGGTCTTTGAGGTAGACTAGCAGCCAGTACTGATGGCGTTGTTGTTTAACGACGTTGGCTGTGGTCAGAGTACGGGTGATAATTGCCACGAAATCTTTGCACATTTCGGCAGTAAAACGCGGCTCCTCGCGACGTATCAAGGATTGGAGTTGGTGCTGCATGACGAGATCCAGCAATCTGCGAATGGGAGAAGTGACAGTGGTATATTGATTGACCCCTAAACCACTATGTTTTTTAGCAACTGTCAGCAGTTCTCCTCGAGAGAGCTGTTTTCTTTGTCTTGTATTGATGAAGAGATCGTTATCTTCACCATGAACCAAATGTTGCTTGGGAGGATCCTGAGCTCTGAAGAGTCCTGGTGCTAGTCTGTCAGAGACGTAACGGGCCGCTTCCTGATTTGCCAGAATCATCATTTCCGAGACAAGTGTACGTGAAGGAGTGTCAGTTGCACCCAGCGAAACATGCACTTTCCCATGACTGTCGATATGAATGTTAACATCAGGGAAGGGCAGGAGGAGAGCGCCAGCATCAAGCCTGTTACGGCGCAATTTTTTACTAAGGTTTATAAGCGTTGAGAGTTCGCCGTCTGATTCTATGAGCGCATCGGCTTCTTCGTAGGTTAGGCGTCTGGCCACCTTGATAATTGAAGGATAAATACGTACGCGGAGTACTTCGGCTTCCTCTGATAATAAAATCATGAAGCTCATTGCTGCCCTAATTTCTCCCTGGATAAGGCTACAAATACCCTGGGAGAGATGTCTTGGAAGCATGGGAATCTGGCTTTCAGGAAAATAAATAGAGGTCCCCCTGTACATCGCCTCCTGAAAGAGGGCATCACCAGGCTTGACGTAATTAGACACATCAGAGATATGAATTCCGACGAGATAGCCCTCTTCTTTTTTTTCGATGGTGAGAGCATCGTCGAAATCAAGTGTTGTGGCACCATCAACGGTAATAGGAGAAAGGTGGGTAAAATCCTTTCTGGCCGGATCTTGAAAAAGGGTGCTTACTGAGCTCTGGAGAACCATCTCAGCCTGTTGTATTGCCGGTCTGGAGAAATTGACCACAATATTGCTGCGCAGAAGCGGGATATTTTCATTCTCGCTCCAGACTCCGGCATCGACCAGGATGTGAAAAGCATCATGGGGTCGGTTAAGTCCTGCTTCCTTCAATATTTCCTTTGCAACTTGACTGTACTGGGCATCATTGCCAAATAGATAGTATTCTTTGATGATATGAAGGCAATTTTCAAGTTCTTCCGGGTTGATTACACTTGTGGTATTTTTTTCTTTAATACTACGTAGAATAGCCGAGCCTTTATCGATGAGCTGCTTTCTTTTTCGTAACCTGATAGCTTCTTTTTCCAGCGCTTCAACCTGCTCTGGTGAGTGAACTTTTACCCGGCCCTCTTTGTACCTGAAATATATTTTATTAATGAAAATAGAACGCAACAGGGCAGAAACCAAATCATCGTCGGCTTCCTTTCCGAAAACAAGCTCTGCCAGAAAAGCAGGATCAAAACTATCATTGTTCTCCTCGGAGATAAGCTCCCAAATCTCTTTGAGATCGATTTCCTCCATGAGAGAGTTTCTGTTTTGGTTGGTATCAAGAAGAATTCTGACCAAGCTGTCGCGATTGGTGTCAACGGCATGACTGTTGAGGGAGCAATGGATTATTCGGGATAGCGGCAGTTTTACCTCTCGTTTGTTCTGGTTAATGAGATGAACTCTTTTCTGTTGCAGTTCGGTAATAAAACCGCATATAAACTTCCCATTATCGAGATACTCGATTATTTTACCGGTGCTAATCATTAATTTTTATTCAGATATTTAAGCTCAAATCCCTAATGCGAAGGTTTTTTTTTCTGCACACGCATAAGTGGATATAAATGTTTGATGTATAGAACAGAAAGTAGCATATCCATCATAAAAGAAAAGTAATATAGTGTTTTATACACTACATTATTGTCTATTCGCTGATTGAAAAGAGGTGAAAAATGGATAACATCCATGATGCTCACGAAGCTCGCTCCGGAATGATTGCCATCGTCGGACCTCCGAATGCCGGAAAATCCACTCTATTGAATTGCCTGCTAGGGCAAAAAATATCCATTGTAACCCCCAAGCCACAAACTACCCGCAACCGGATACTAGGTGTGCTCAACGGCTCTAATTATCAGATCGTGTTTATTGACACGCCTGGACTTCATACACCCGATCAGCCCCTCAATCGCGAAATGGTTAAAATCGCCATGGACAGCTTCCGCGATGTCGATGCGGTTCTCTTTCTTCTCGATACCAAGAAAATTGTCAGTAGAAAAAAAGCTGAAACCGCTGGCCCGGAAAAATATCTGGCGAAAGTTGCTGTGCCGACATTTCTTCTCATGAATAAAATCGATCTTGTATCAAAAGAAGAACTACTTCCGCTTATAGCAGAATATGCCAAGGTCTATCCGTTTCATGGTGTCATGCCAATTTCAGCGAAAAAAAATGAGGGCATCGATGTCATAGTAGAGGAAATTGTCAAAATTCTGCCAGTTGGCCCGAAGTATTTTCCTGAGGATATACCGACGGATGCAACAGAGCGATTTCTGGTGGGTGAAATTATTCGGGAGAAGGTGTTTCTCCTTACTGGTCAGGAAATACCATACTCAACCGCTGTCGTAGTTGATAATTTTAATGAGCTCCACAATATGATTACTATCCACGCTTCTATCATTTTGGAGCGAAATTCGCAAAAAGGTATAGTCATCGGCAAGGGGGCGCACAAACTTAAAAGCATAGGTATTGCAGCCAGGAAGGATATTGAGAGAATGGTCGGTACGAAAGTAAACCTAAATCTTCTGGTGAAGGTAAAAAAGAACTGGTCGCAGAGTTCAGCGTTTCTCAAGGAATTGGGTTTTTAAGGCCATATTCCTCAACTCCTGGATCAGATAACCTGAACATTTCATTAAGAAACCTTTGCACTGACAATATTGTTAAATTAATTCATATAAATAAAAGAAAAATGAGCAACCAATTTTTAGGTGCACTTTGTACATTTTATAATCTTAATCAGCACCAAAATATTTCACCCTTCGGGCGCCCGATAGATTTGCCCTTGGGTGCTAGCCGACACAACCCGCTATCCCACGTCGCTTTTGGGTAAAGGCATATTTTATATATTGCCTTTCCCAAATCTACTCGGTTAGCAGGTCGTCTCAACTCGTGAAACATACAGGCTAAGGTGATTATCCTTCATCGGGTTGTTGGATATGATAAGTGAGTTCAGCAAGTATGGAACTGACTAGAACAGCCTTAACGATGCTGCCATGATTTTGTCCATGGCTACTACTGCAATTACGGTAAATCGACTGCAAACCTAAAGGAAAATGAGCCTCGAATATAATGAAATACGGAAATCTACTGCTGCTCTTCGGGTTCTTCCGAAAGAAGGCTGATTCCTTTGATGATATTCAAAGCCATCTGAACCTGATTGTCATTGCGCAGCCGATCGATAAATTCCATTTCTTCCGTCGACTTTGAACTAGAAGTCTGTTCAGTAGTGTGCTTTGATGTTTGCCGGTCGCTTTTAAGTGATGGATTACGAAAGTGATTCTTAAGATCTCCCTCTCGAGTTGAGCTGCCTTCTTCAGCTCCATTCTCCTCAATTGCATTGATCGGTTTATAGTCAATGGTAATATCTGGTGTAATACCCTTTACCTGTATGGACTTGCCCGACGGAGTATAGTATCTGGCTGTGGTCATCCGTAGACCTGCTCCGTTCTGAAGCGGAACGATGGTTTGAACAGAGCCTTTACCAAATGTTTGGGTGCCGACAATTAATCCACGTTTTTGATCCTGAATAGCACCTGCAACAATTTCCGAGGCACTGGCTGACCCTTCATTAACCAGTACTATCAGGGGTGTAGCGCTGTAAGAACCTGATTCCCTGGCTTCAAATACCATGTTCTGCTCTTCTCGCCGGCCCTTGGTGTAGACGATGAGTCCAGAATCAACGAATATATCAGCGACTGAGACCGCCTGGTTGAGTAATCCTCCGGGGTTGTTCCTTAAGTCAAGAATAATGGCGTTGACGGTATCTTTTTTCTGTAGATTCTTGAGTTCAGTGAGGTAATCTTTGGTTGTTCGACTCTGGAAGTTTGTAATTCTGGTATAGGCAATTCCTTTTTCAAGAAATAGTGCGCGTACAGAGCGTACTGGAATAACATCACGGACGAGAGTGAATTCTTTTAAATCATCCCAGCCTTCTCGATAAACTGAGAAGGTGACTTTAGAACCTTTGGGGCCACGAAGTTTTTTGATAGCGTCCATCGGGCTCATGTCCGTGGTCCATACACCTTCAATTTTGACAATGGTATCGTTTGCCTGTAAACCTGCCTCAAAAGCTGGGGTTCCTTCAATGGGAGAGACGACGGTAAGTTTATTATCCCTTATCGTGATTTCAATACCAATACCGGTAAAACTTCCCTGGGTTTCATTTTGTAATTCCTGAAAGCTCTGTGGCGGGAGATATGATGAATGTGGATCGAGAGAAAGCAGGAGCCCGTTAATTGCTCCCTCAATGACACTGTCAGTATCTATCTCCTCAACGTAGTTGTCTTGTAGTATACTGAGAATATTAGAAAAAAGTTCAAGTTTCTGATAGGTCTGCTGCCTCTCCTGCTGGCTTATTTCCGTAGCCTGCAAATTATTCAGAGGGATAAAGATCAGAAGAAAGAGCAGTAAGACTACTATTGGTGTTGTCTGGAAAAATTTCATTTCCGTTTCCTAAAAGTTAATTCTATTGCTTAGTCACTCAGCTAATTGATTTGCGGCGAATGTCAACGTTTTAGAATTGATCCATTGTAGAGGGTCGAGGGAAGTATCCATGTGACGAATTTCGAAGTATAGACCGTTGTCAAGAATAGTGGCTGTTGACCCCATGATGCCGATGATGGAACCTCTTTTAACAACACTGCCTTTTTGAGCAAGCATCCGTTCAATGCGGGAGGTGATGGTAAAATACTGGTAGCCATGATTAATTATAATAGTATTACCATATCCTTTCAAATATCCAGAATAAACTACTTTGCCGGGATAAATAGCCTTTATTTTTGCACCATCTTCAGCGGCAATGACAATTCCAGGGTCCTTCTTCTTGATACCGAACTGATTTTTTCTCTCTTCATTGAAAAGGCTGGTGACTTCACCCGAAACTGGTGGTATATGGCTGCCTTTATTCAACAGAAATCCCTGGTCGACAAGCTTTTCTTTCTTTCTTAAAGAAAGAAGAGAAGCTCGTAATTCAGCTTTTGCCTCTCTGATTTCTTTGATTGCTTGTTCATGCAGGGCGGCCTGGTTGGCAATCCTTTCAAGAAGCAGGGCTTTCTCCTGCCGGGCCTGACGAATATCTTCTTCTTTTTCGTTGGCTTGGGTAATAAACTCTTCGAGGAGACCCTGTTCCAACTTCAAAGCTCTTCGGGCGGCCTCAAGTTCGTCAATGGTTTGCTTGTATTGTTTCATGACTTCCTGGTCATATTCGATCAAATCCTGGAAGGAATCATGAAAGCGAAGAAGTTCCGGTAAAGTACGAGTGGAAAAGGTTATGTTAATGAGATCGATTTTACCAAGTTTGTAGTAGGCGCTTACCCGTTTTTCCATGTGCTGTTGAACTTTGAGACTCTTCTTCCGAACTGCTTTGAGTTCATCCTCCTTTGTGGCAATAAGAATTTGCTGGGAGTCCATCCGATCTTTGAGCTCCTGGAGGCGCTCAGCCATTTCGAAGAGTTGTAGGTCGAGATCTTCTAGTTCAGCAAGGATACCTTTTTCCTGGAGTTGAGTACGTTCAAAGCCTTCTTTCTGAGTTTCCAGTCCTGACTGCAGTCGTTGGATTTTGATGCGGTTTTGTTCAATTTTTTCCTTGATGATCTGTTTTTCCTGTCTACGGAGCTTTTCAACATCTTCCGAGGCCTGAATGTAGGGTAGGGATGTTAAAATGAAGACCAGTGTTACCAGGACTTTAAAAAATCTGGTACGCGGTTTGGTGGATATCTGTGCAGGCAGATTAACGTTCATGTACTTAAATGCGCAAAAATTTTTGGATCGAAGTAAAACTACCGGCAGTGGTGAGAATGATGGATATGAAAATTATGGCAATGATGACTTCGGGAGTAAAAAAGGTGAAGGAAAATAGTTCAAGCAGTCCTGGCCCAGAAAAATGCCCTTTAATCCATTGATAGAGTAGAAAAAGAGAAAATATGCCAAGAGAAGAACCGATCAAGCCCTGAAGTACGCCCTCAATAAGAAAAGGCGTGCGAATATAGTTGTTTGTTGCCCCCACCAATTTCAGAAGTTCAAGCTCTGCCTGGCGTCCAAAAATGGTGAGACGTATAGTGTATGATACCATGAAAATAGTGGTAAGAATGAGCAGCGAACCGCTGAGAAAAACCACAATAGAGAGAAGACGGGTAAAATAATAAAATCGCTCAACCCATTCTTGGCCATACTGGACTTTAAGGGTGCCTGGCAATTTCGATAGATACTGCGAAAACAGTTTGATTTGATTCAGACTGCGGAGATTTTTCAAGGGTATTACTTCAACCGAAGCTGGTAGAAAATCTTTTGGAATATCATCAAGCACGTCTCTATGGCCACCTAGTTGTTCGGCAAATCTTTTATAGGCTTCTTCTTTGGAGACAAAGACAATATCTTCAACCCTGTCGAAATTAGTGATCTTTCTGCGCAACTGTTCCTGCATCTCCGGTCCGGGGTCATCCTCGAGATAGATAATAAGACGGAGATCATCACCAAGCTGTTCGCTCGAATTGATCATATTGGTGTATACCAGAGAAAAAAAGGCAAAGATCAGCACAGAAAGACTTACTGTCAGTAAAGTCATGAGCTGTGAAGGCCAGGTTTGGCGAAGATTGCGTCCGGCTTGGCGAACGACGGAGAACCAGAATCTCATGAAACCGTTGCCTCCTTCATCGATACCATTCTGCCACGATCCAATTCCATGATACGATGTTTGGAGTTCCTGAAAATGGACTCATCATGGGTAGCTATGACAACGGTGGCTCCGGAATTATTGGCTTTAGTAAGCAGCTGCATTACCCTGCCTGTTGTTTCGGCATCGAGATTACCGGTAGGTTCATCAACAAGCAGGAGAGTAGGAGAGTTGGCAACTGCCCTGGCAAGGGTTATGCGCTGTTGTTCACCCCTGGAAAGTTCACCCGTGATGGTGTTGTATTTATCCGAAAGTTGAAGTTGTTCAAGAAGATTTTTTACTCTTTTTTGTATTTGTGATGGCTGCTTGTAAGATACTTCCATGGAAATGGCGATATTTTCAGCAACGGTTCGATCAAGAAGAAGCTTGAAGTCCTGATAGGCAACACCGATACGCTGACGCAGTTTTGCAAGCTTGTTGCCGCGCAGACGCCGCAAATCATGACCGGCAACTTCAATCAAACCGGTGTTAGGTGGCTCCATATAACTGATCATTTTTAATAGCGTGGTTTTACCTGCTCCACTTTTCCCTATCATAAAAAAGAGCTCACCGGTGTTTATGGACAGGGAAATATTATCAAGGGCAACGACGTCAGGCGGGTAGGATTTACTCACCTTTATCAGCTCGACCATCGTGCCATTTACAGAAGCGTTATTTGTCGTCATTGTTCAAGTGTCTTACAGGAAATACCCTGCTGGTATTAAAAAAAATACAAGATACTACAGCTGGTAGTGATTTGCGGTGAATTGTGTCGATATTTTGACTGGTGTTTGAATACATTGCATCTTTCTTTGGTATATTAATAAAATCAGGATTTTGTGTCAATTTCTTTGGAGTATTATTTTATTATCCATAGTAATAAAATTACTCCGGTATTATGCAATGATTGAGCCAGAGGTTGAAGATTACACTTTAAACTTGCAACTTATCCTGCAATTGTTATTTTCTGAGCTTATTTTAAGCACATTCGATTGGTGTATGTGCTCATAAGCTTATTTTCTTAATGTCTAGAGTAACGACACATGTTGAAAAAGGAGAAGGATATGGATTATCGGGCAACTTTAAATCTGCCCCAAACCAGTTTTAAGATGAAGGCCAATCTCTCTCAAAAGGAGCCAATGTATCTGAAGCGCTGGGACAAGGAAGACCTATACGGACAACTTCAAGAACATGCCAAAGATAAGCCACTCTTCATTCTGCATGACGGCCCACCATATGCCAACGGCAATATTCACCTGGGTACTGCGTTCAATAAAATACTCAAGGATATAATCCTTAAATCAAAGCGGCTGGCCGGCTTTAATGCCCCGTATATTCCAGGCTGGGATTGTCATGGTTTGCCGATTGAACATAACGTAGATCTCGAACTTGGTGAGAAGAAAAAGGATATTCCCAAGCTTTCTAAACGTAAAGCGTGCCGCAAGTATGCTGAAAAATGGATAAAAAAGCAGAAAGTTGAATTCAAGAGACTAGGTGTTTTAGGTGATTGGGATAATCCCTATCTCACTATGAATTATGCTTACGAAGCAGCTACTGCCAGAGAATTTAACCGTTTTCTCCTCAACGATTCGGTAATACGCAATAAAAAACCGGTGTACTGGTGTTCAACTTGTACGACTGCTCTAGCCGAAGCAGAGGTGGAATATCATGATCATACTTCAGCCTCCATTTATGTGAGGTTTCCTGTTCTAGATGATTTGGCTGACATTGATCCATTGCTCAAAGGCAATAAGCTCTTTGTGATTATCTGGACAACTACACCCTGGACCTTGCCAGCCAACCTGGCCATCGCGTTTCATCCTGATTTCATTTACGCAGCCGTCAAAACCGGCGATGAAACGTGGATAATGGCCAAGGATCTTGTCAACACTGTAATGGAGGAAGCCGGAATAGCAGACTATAAGGTAGTTACAACTTTTTCAGCCGCCGGATTGGAAAACCGTAGATGCCGTCATCCGTTCATCGACCGGGAATCATTACTCGTCCTTGCTGATTATGTCACTCTTGATGCAGGAACTGGCTGTGTTCATACAGCACCAGGGCACGGTGCCGACGACCATCAGACTGGACTTCGATATGGTCTGGATGTTCTTTCTCCTGTTGATGATGAAGGGGTGTTTACCAGTGAAGCAGGAAGATATCAGGGCCAGAAGATTCCCATGGTAAATGAAAAGATCATTGCAGATATGGGACAATCCGGTGTTCTTGTCCATCAGGATAAGTTGCAGCATAGCTATCCGCATTGTTGGCGGTGTAAAAAACCGGTGATCTATCGGGCCACTCCGCAGTGGTTCGTTTCTATGGAAAAGAATGACCTGCGGAATAAATCATTGCAGGCAATAAAAGAGGTTAGTTGGACACCGGCCTGGGGAGAGCAACGGATTTACGCCATGGTCGAGGGGCGGCCGGACTGGTGCCTGTCCAGACAGCGTGCCTGGGGCGTTCCCATTACCGTTATCAGTTGCAAAGAATGTGGTGAAATAATCAAAGATGAGAAGGTAGTTGCTAAAATCGATGAGCTCTTTCTCAAGGAAGGTGCAGATGCCTGGTTCAGTCACGAACTTGACACCTTCATCGAACCAGATATGACCTGTGAGAAATGTTCCGGCAGTGAGTTTATAAAAGAAGATGATATTCTCGATGTTTGGTTTGATTCAGGTACGAGCCATGCGGCAGTTGTTGAAGAGCGACCAGAATTGCGGTGGCCTGCCGATTTGTATCTGGAGGGCAGTGATCAGCATCGAGGTTGGTTTCAGAGTTCTCTTCTGGCCTCGGTTGGTACCCGTGATCGCGCTCCGTTTGAAGGAGTTTTGACCCATGGCTATGTCGTCGATGGTCAAGGAAAGAAAATGTCCAAATCAGTGGGTAACGTAGTTGCTCCACAGGAGGTAATTGACAAGTACGGTGCGGAAATTCTTAGGCTCTGGGTTGCCAGTGAGGACTATCGGGATGACATCAAAGTATCTGAAGAGATTCTCAAACAGGTGTCGGAATCCTACCGAAAAATGCGCAACACAATTCGGTATATGCTTGGTAACCTAAGTGATTTTGATACGGTAAAAAACAGGGTATTGATCGCCGACATGCCAGAGTTGGACCGCTGGGCGCTCAAGCAGTTTGTTCAGCTCAATGAACGGATCATACGTGCCTATGAGCGCTATGAATTTCATTCAATTCATCAGGATCTCAATTATTTCTGTGGCACGACCATGAGCTCCTTTTATCTCGATATTCTCAAAGACCGTCTCTATACGGCAGGCACCGATTCCAAATCACGCAGGTCTGCTCAAACGGTGCTTTACGATATCCTCGAAGGCATGCTTAAGTTGATGTCGCCCATTCTCAGTTTCACTGCGGCAGAAACCTGGGAGCATCTGCATCAGCTAGGGGACAAAGCTCCCCTCTCTAAATCGGTATTCTTTACGGAATTCTCTAAATTTACTGAGGATATAATGGACGAGGAGATGACCCGTAAGTGGAATGTGCTGAAAGATGTACGCGGTGAAATTACCAAAGCCTTAGAGATAGCCAGAAGACAGAAGGTCATTGGCCATCCGCTTGAAGCCGAAGTACTCATCAAAGCTGACGCTAAATTGGATAGCTTCCTGCAAACGGAATGGCAAGCCATCAAGGAAATATCCATCGTTTCCGCCTTGTCACGTGTAGATGAGATAGTAACTACCGAAGTGGAGCCTTTTGAAAGCGAAGAGATTGCCGGACTGATTGTTATGGTCAGACCTGCGGCAGGGGAAAAATGCGAACGATGCTGGACGCGTTCCACCAGTGTCGGCACCGATAGTCAGCATCCGACAATCTGTGAACGGTGTAGAGGTATTCTTCAAGATATGGAACCGCAAACCAATTAAACAATCGTGTTATATTTCGG
>JASJDT010000191.1 GCA_030065655.1 Desulfocapsaceae bacterium
CATGCGTTTTTATCATCCCAATTACCTTCGCGGTGTCCGCCGACTCTGTGACCAATTTGGCGTACTGCTCATAGCCGATGAAATAGCTACCGGTTTTGGCAGAAGTGGTCAGCTCTTCGCCTGCAATCACGCTGACGTTGTCCCCGACATCATGTGCCTCGGCAAGGCTCTTACCGGTGGTTATTTGTCTTTAGCTGCGGTTATGGCGACTTCTGAAGTTGGCAAAGTCATCTCTTCAGGGGAGCCCTATGTCTTCATGCATGGCCCGACCTTTATGGGTAATCCTCTTGCCTGCCGTGTTGCTGCCGCCTCTTTGCAATTGTTACTTGACTCTGATTGGCAGGGAGCGGTTCGGCGCCTTGAAAACGAGCTCAAGGAGGGTCTGGCTCCATGCCGGGAAATGGAAAGCGTTGCCGATGTGCGAGTACTTGGTGCTATCGGCGTTGTGGAATTGCATAGCCCTGTAGATATGGCTGAAATTCAGCAAGACTTTGTCGAAAATGGCGTCTGGGTTCGTCCTTTTGGCAAGCTGGTCTACCTAATGCCTTCATTCTGTATGAGTACAGGTGATTGTCGGCAGCTGACCAGTGCTGTTGTAAATGTTTTGGGCACCAGAGAGAGAGGCTGAAGTGGATTACCAAAACCAACTAAACAAAATCAGAGAAACAGGGAGTTTCCGGCAATTTCGACCTCTATCTGGACGAGATTCAGCCTATGTTGAGCATGGGAATAGTAAATTGTTAAACCTTACCTCCAACGATTATTTGGGCTTAGCAGCGAATAAGAAAATTCATAAGGAATTTTATCAATCTCTTGATGATGGAAATCTTATCGATAACTATGGTCTCGGTTCAGCTTCTTCCCGTCTGCTTACCGGTGATAGTTATTTAGCCCATGATCTCGAAGAGCTTATCGGCAGACACTATGGCAGACCTGCCTGTTTATTGTTCAATTCCGGCTACCATGCCAATATTGGTATTCTTCCCACTTTAGCCAGAAAAAACGATCTCATCCTCTCGGATAAGCTCAACCACGCCTCCATTCATGATGGCATGCGGTTAAGCCGGGCTGCTTTTAAACGTTTTCGACATCGCGACTATGACCATCTTGCTGATTTGCTCAAGGACAACAGAAAAAAGTATGAAACCGTTTTTATTGTCACCGAGTCGGTGTTTAGTATGGATGGTGATGAGGCTGATTTACAGATTTTGGTAGAGATGAAAAAGAGGTTTGATTGCCTGCTTTATGTCGATGAAGCCCACGGTGTTGGTGTCCACGGTGAAAAAGGTTTAGGCAAAGTCGAACAACACGATGTCATTGATGAGGTTGACCTCATTGTCGGCACCTTTGGGAAAGCCTATGCCTCAATCGGCGCCTATGTGCTTTGTAATACTGCAATTAAGGAGTTCTTGATCAATAGCAGCAGGTCTCTTATTTTTACAACGGCGCTGCCGCCCGTGGTTATTCACTGGAATGGTTTTATCTTCAAACGCGCTCTGGAAATGTCGCAGGAACGTCGTAAACTAATGGTTTTGGCAGACACGCTGCGAGATGCCCTTTATCAAGCAGGTTTAGAAACCGCTGGAAGTACAAATATTGTGCCAGTGATAATTGGCGAAAACCAGCAAACTGTTACCATGGCAGAACAGATGCAGGATCAGGGCTTCCTCATATTTGCGGTGAGACCGCCAACGGTTCCCGAAGGGACAGCCAGATTCAGACTTTCTTTGACTGCAGCCATGCAGTGGCATGACATTGAGCACCTCCCTCAGCGAATAACTCAAACTATGGATAAACTATGAAATCTGAATGGCTGATATTTGATGAAAACAAGTCCCTGATCGTTTTCTGCAACGGTTGGGGTATGGATATAAAGCCGTTTAGACCTTTGGAGAGTAGTAATCACGATGTCCTGGTATTTTATGATTATTCTGCAGAGTTCAAGGACAATAATATTGAAAAACTTGCTGATATTTATAATCATATTCATCTGGTTTGTTGGTCAATGGGAGTGTTCTACGGACAGAAGCACTTTAATGAAGTTGCCACTGTATTTACCAGAAAAATTGCCATAAATGGTACCTTGTACCCTGTTGATGATCAGCATGGCATTCCTGATCAAATCTGCAGAGCTACTCTTGAAGCTTTTGACGAAGCATCGCTTATAAAATTTTACCGGCGTATGTGCCGTTCTGGTGAGATATTTGAGCAATTCATGCAGAACAGGCCTGAGCGTTCAGTTGCTGATCTTCGTAATGAACTCTTCGAAATTCTGCAGAACTCTCAAACAATATCCAGGAATAGAGCGATTTTTTCTGATATCTTCATTTCCCAAAAAGACCTGGTGGTACCCACAGAAAATCAGAATAGATTCTGGGAGGGGGGCAATATCAATTATCTTCCTGGTGGTCATTTCCCCTTTTATCTCTGGAAGAGTTGGGATCAAATAGTTGAAGAAGAGTGTCGGATAGCAGTGAATCCAGCGTAGATGATTAGAGAGAAAAAAGTAGACAAGAGAAAGATTGCCCGCAGTTTCTCCCGAGGCAAGAGAACCTACGATAGCAGTGCGCTGATTCAGCGTAAGGTGAGTGTAAAACTGATTGAAATGCTGGCTTCGTTTCCATCTATTTCAACTGCCAATGCGCTTGAAATAGGATGTTGCACCGGTACGCTTACTGAAATGCTGTTGCGTACTAAAAAAGTCGACACACTCTATCTAAATGATTTGGTTTCTTCATTCTATGATGATGTCACTGCCAGATTAGCCGGATGGGATGGCCTGTCTGAGCTTGAGCTGATCCCCCTGTTTGGAGATATTGAAGAAATTGAATTGCCCAAGGAACTTGATCTTGTCATTTCAAGTGCCACATTTCAGTGGCTGACCGATCTGCAATATCTGTTTGAGCGAACAGCCGAAGCCCTGAAAAAAGGAGGGCTTTTAGCTTTTTCCATATTTGGACCGGGTACTCTATACGAGTTCAAAGAAGTGACCAATATTGGCCTGAATTATTCCAGTGTAGGAAATATCTTGGATATGCTCGAAAAAGACTTTCATATCGAGATAGAAGAAACCGTCCGGGACCAGCTTTTTTTCAGCACCCCCAGGGAGGTTCTCAAACACCTACAAGCTACTGGCGTAGGAGGGGTGCAGGAGCATCGCTGGACTCCAAGAAAACTTGTTGCTTTTGAAAAAGAATATACCAGCCGATTTGGAACAAGCTCTGGAATACCGGTTACCTACTTGAGTTATTATGTGGTGGCATCAAAGAAGGAATAAACGTGATCGATCATAAAATAATCTGTATCACCGGAATTGATACTGATATTGGCAAGTCAATAGTTACTGGTCTTTTAGCTAAATTTTTAGTGCAGCAGGGTTACCGGGTCATAACGCAGAAAATTTGCCAGACAGGATGTACAGGAGTTTCCGAGGATATCCTCCTGCATCGCAAGATCATGGGCATTGAACTCACCGAAGCAGATACAAGTGGACTCACCTGTCCCTACATCTTTCCTGAACCCTGTTCTCCTCATCTAGCAGCTGCTTTGGAACAGCAGACCATTGATCTCTCCTATGTAACGGCATGTACCAGAAGACTGGCAGCGAACTATGATATAGTCCTTTTAGAAGGTGTTGGCGGTCTCATGGTGCCCTTGACACCTCAAGTGATTCTTATCGACTATCTCAAGAAATTTGACTACAAACATGTCCTGGTGAGCAGTGGTCGGCTCGGGTCAATCAATCACACGCTATCGGCTCTGGAAATTCTCAAGAATCGTGAAATATCGCTATTGGGGATTGCTTATAATCTATTTGGTGAAACCGCCGAAGTCATCACCAAAGATACCAGAAAAGTTCTCAAGAAGTACCTCAACACATATGGATATGCTGACAAGCTTGTCGACATTGCCCCATATCATGACAATACTCATCAGGAACTTCCTGATTTTTCAAAATTAATAAAACAAATTGGGCAGGTACGATAATCATGCATCAAGTGAAAAAGATCTGTTTGAGTTGCAAGCATTACCGTCTTACCGATGAGACTTCCGGAGTCTGTCGGGTAGATAAATGTGGCAAAGACCAGTATCCTCTTAAATTGAATGAGGATAGCTGTGAACGCTGGCAGGATTGCGGCCAGCAGTACTACATCCGTACAGGGTGGATTAAGGCCCAGAAAAAAAAGGAAGAACCCAAAAAAACGAATTGAAGTGAGTATATATTAGATACTGTTTTAGGACTTCACGGAAAAACAGTATAAAAAACAGATATATAGATAAAAAAAAGGGCAGCCGGCATAATTGCCAGGCTGCCTTTTTATTATGGGGAAGCTGTAACTTTACCGCTAAGCACTAACAGCTTCAGGCCAACGATTAGCTGCCACCTCATCGGTTGAATAATCAGGTAAAAGAATGGGAGCAATCATTGGTTCCGCTATGCCTGCTTCAGCCAGTTCTTTTTCGAATTTAACAACGTGATCGAGGCTAAGATCTTTTATCTCGACACCACCATTGATATATTCTCCAGCACTCTTGCCGGCACGTCGACCAAAGGTGATGATATCCTGCAGGCTGTTACCCATCAGACGATTTTCGCCGTGCACACCACCGATTACCTCTCCGGCCCCAAAAAGACCTGGGAGCTGGGTAAAGGTGTTGCCGTCCACGTTAATACCGCCATTCTGATAGTGCAGAGTTGGGTAGACCAGCATAGGCTCCTTGGAGATATCAATGCCGTGACGCTCGAACTGGATAAATTTGGCCGGCAACTCTTTGCGAACGGTTCCTGGACCATGAAGCTCTTCAATCATGGGTGAGTCAAGCCAGAGTCCGACGCGGCCGGTTGGAGTAATAATTCCTTTTCCCTTGGCCATCGCTTCCTGGATCAGTTCTGCTGATTCCACGTCACGAGGCTCAAGAGGGAAGCAGAACTGTTCACCGTCAATGTTAAGCACATGTGCTCCCAGCCCTCTTACCTTTTCGGTGATAAGCAGACCAACGTTTTGCTCGGGATAGCTGACTCCGGTGGGGTGATACTGAGTGGAATGCAATGATTGATTACCTACCCCAGCGCGATAAGCCATGACCACACCATCCATGGTCGCTCCGTAATGGTTGGTGGTGGCAAAGCCCTTGACATGAAGGCGACCGAAGCCTCCTGTTGCCATGACGACAGCCTTGGCTTTGATGATGGAATACTCCCGGGTCTCCATATTAAACAGGATGGCGCCACTACACTTGCCCTCACTGTCGAGTAAAAGTTCAACAGCAGGACTGAATTCCATTACCGTTATCATATCCTGACGGTTGCGCGCTTCATCTCTGATGACCCGCATGATTTCAGCACCGGTCATGTCTCCAGCGGACTGCAGTCTTTTACGAGAAGAGCCACCACAATGGCGGACAACGGTGCGGCCATCTTCATATTTATTAAACATCATGCCCAAGCTTTCCAACCAGGCGATGGATAGCGGTGCATCTTTGGCCAGGGCAGCAACGAGATCACGCTGGTTGCTGAAGTGACCTCCGCCGATAGTGTCAAGATAATGGTAGTAGGGCGAGTCGCACTCCTGGGTAGCAGCTTGAATACCACCTTCAGCCATGATGGTGTTTGAATCGCCATGACGAAGTTTATTGGCGATAATTACTTTACAGCCAGCATCTGCGGCCATAATCGCTGCTGAAGTGCCGGCACCACCGCCGCCAATAACCAGTACATCGGTTTCCTGGTCGATCCTTTGGAGATCAACTTTTTCTGGACGGATAACCGAGCGGGACTCAAGCAGATTAGCCACGGTCTCCTGAAACACATCACCCTTGTTTGGGCCCACTCGCACAGTTTTCTTGGCATCTTCCTGGTAATCTGGGTGGAACTTACTGAGTACCTCTTTTCTCTCTGCCATACTCAAGGCAGGGTAATGCTCATTACGACGGGCCATGGCAACACGTTCAGGACGGGTTGCCTCAACTCGTTTGATCAGTTCTTTTAACTCCGGTGTATATCCCATGATGTTCTCCTCTATTGCAGATAATCAAGTAAGTGTCATTATAAATATTTGGTTTCCTGCGGTTGCCATGAACCGGGCTCAGCCATATCTGGTTCGCGTTCGCGACCTTCGACATAACATTTCTCCAGAGCATCCTTGTCCATGGAACTGAGATCATCGAGCATCTGGTCATACTTTCCGGCTTCGATATCTTCAGCACGTTTTCGTAAATGTTCGGCCTGAGGCTGAATGTAGCGGGCAAAAACACGACGGGCCAATTGAGCAATATGATACTGAGGAATTTCGCCCATGCAGCGGCTTGAGCAAAGACCACACTGAATACAGTCAAAAGAGATTCGTGCCGCTTTTTCGATCTGACCTTGCTTGATGGCGGCAATGTAGTCCATTACTTTGACATCCATGGGACAGGCTTTGGTGCACAGGTTGCACGCGACACAGCGGAAGACTTCGGGATAGAGAGCATGGATGGCATCAGCTGCTGCACTCATATCCTTGATATCATAGCTGGCTCTATTGGCTGGGAAAAATGGTATCTGGGCGAGGTACATCTCAGGCTCAACAACCGTTTGGCAGGCCAGACCAAAGTGGAGCTTATAATCTCCCGCCATCCGGTAAACGGTGGGACAGGCCCCGCAGATTCCACCTCTGCAGCCTGCGCCACGCAGAAATTGGAAACCCGCGTACTCCATTGCTTTCATGATGGTCAGGGTTTCAGGAACTTCATACTTTTTGCCCATCACATAAATCGGTATGGTTTTCGCGCCCTCTGGCAGAATGGCACGATCTCCGGTGGCAACTTTAAAATCAGGCTTGGTGGTATTGGTTTCACACATTTTTGCAATCTCCCATATATGAAAAAGTCTTCAAAGGCTCTCTGTTATGCTGCAACGAGAAGTTTTTTGCTCTCCAACAGTTGCGCTACCTGCGCGTCATTGAGTTCAAGTCCCAACTCTTCACTTGCAATACCAAGGCTGATAGCCAGGAGCTGGGTAAAATACAGGGTTGGTAAAGTCTCTGTTATCCTACCCTTATCAAGGAGCGCGTCCTGCTGTTTGCCCAGGTTAAACTCACAAAGGGGACAACTTGTCACTAATGCCTCTGCACCGTTTGTGGAGGCAGCACTGAGGACCTTGGCAGCGGCATTGTTATCCCCAATTTCTTCACACATTACCTGGTAGGAGCCACAACATTTATCGGCACCATCAAATGTGACAATTTCAGCACCCAAGGTTGAGAAAAGTTCATTCATCAAGGAGAATTTGCCAATTGGTTCGATGCCCACCTCTTCAGGGCGTTGAAGGGTGCAACCATAATAGGATGCCACTTTGAGATCGGTGAGCGGTGTTTTTACCTTTTCCTGAACAGCTTCCCAGCCAATTTCATTTTTGATGAGGTTGAGAAAATGGTAGACTTCCACTTCACCAAAGTAATCTATTTCATCATCCATAAAACGATTTATGGTGTCACGTTTTACCGGATCATTTTTCATGAGCAGATTGGCGCGCGCAAGCGTGTTGTAGCACATCGAGCAGAGAGTGACTATGGCTTCGGCTCCCTGCTCTTTGGCCCTGAGCAGATTGCGCACTGGGCCAACCATATGGATCAGGTCATCGTTGGCCAATGAGAAGACAGCTCCACAGCAGTTCCATCTATCCATTTCTTCCACTTCAATACCAAGTGCATCAAGAGACGCCAAAGCCGCTGTTTCCAGGTTTTTGGCCTTGTACTTAAGAGTGCACCCGGGATAATAACTAATTTTCATGGTTCTCCCTTAACTCGTCAATTTTCTAAAACCAGCAACCATCATGATCCCAGGATACTCCTTGAGTTTTTCCTTGGGGATTTGTGATGGCTCGATATAATTTTTATTGGTTCTAAGAACCAGCAAACGTAACGATTCCATGACTTTGGCGATGTCAATGCCACGCGGACAACGGACACTGCAGGAGTGGCAGGAGGCACATTTCCAGTAGGAATTGATGTCCTCCATGCGCGAAAGCATGCCAAATTGACTGAAATGCATCACTTTTCGTGGGAAGAAATCCATTTCTTCAGCCATGGGACATGCAACGGTACAGGTCCCGCATTGCATGCAGGCTTTTATGTTCTCTCCGCTTAGTTCTTTGATTTTGGAAATGGAATCAACTGATACTCTTTGGGGGTTCAATGGTAAGGTCATGATTCTCTGATTCTCTCAGGAAGCATCGAAACTCTCGCTGTTATAATGGAATTTCGATAGGATGTTTGTCCAGCATCATCGTTGTGTAATAGTTGAAGACACGTATAACAACGGTGAGCTACACCATAGACATACATATCGCAGGGCGGGTGATAATTATTTGGTAATAATGTTATCGGTAAAGCAGGTACTAATCAGCACCTGCTGATTCTCATCCGTAACGGTATTGCCAAGACTATAATCACCAGATAACGATGCACGCAAAATGAATGAACATTCATTCACAGGCAAAAGGTTTACCAAAAAGCCCTATGAAAAACAAGGTGGATTTCCGGGTAGAAATCTGCATGATATCAGCATCTACAGTGCTTTTTGTGAAAATGAAGAGTTTTCAAATTCTCGTTTAAGTTTAATAATTTTACGTAAACATTATAGAAAGTACTCCATCAGTCCTTCTTGGCAAGAGCACTGGTAAGGCGATTTCCAGGATATATTCGAGTAATACTTATTTGTTTATGGCAAGAATAAGTAAAACTTATTTGGTGGTGATTGATGCTTACAAATGTTGATAGCTTTATGAAATGATGATATTTATATCGATGTGTGGTATAACATCTACAGCATTTCGACATGGGAGAAAAACGTTCGTTGCTGGCACAATCAAAAACATTGAACGTAAGCTGGGTAATTGGACAACTTTAGGTCCCTGAAAAGGAGAATTGATGAAGTTATTTAAAACGCGGAGTCAGAGGATTTCAGTCGATTTTGCTGCCCGCATCTATCTGCAGGATAAGGAGGATGGATCACTTTCAAACAATTGGCAGCAGGGGCAGATTGTTACCATTTCCAAGGATGGTGCAAGCATCATCGTCGATAAAATCGTTCTCGATGGCCAGCATCTCTTCTTTTCCGCTCAACAGCAGGCCGAAAAATTACTCTATCTCAGTCATCTAGAAAATGAAACCAGGGATGAACAGCAGCAACTTACTGCTGAGGCTATATGGATGGACAGTTGCACGCATAACGGTAAATCAGCATTCAAGATAGGTTTACGATTTACTGATGATCAAAAGGATCTTTTTGAGAGTTTTAAGGGAAAATAAATATTAAGTACCAGCGTTTACCATGAAAATGACAGCAAGCAGCAGGGATGGCAGGCAATTTAAATGCCTGTTAGCCTTTAAGAAGAGATTTTATTTCAAAGCATTCTACATCTGCAATTCCAACAAATAATACCTATAACTTTCCCATCTAATGAGAGCAGACTCAAGGATTGCAAAGACAATCTGTGAACTTCTTTATACTAATTATTAACTAGGATGAAGTGACAGAATTTCAGGTAGGCGGGCATAAAAAAAATCAAGAGATTTACTT
>JASJDT010000192.1 GCA_030065655.1 Desulfocapsaceae bacterium
GACCTCACCGGTTCCTGGGCCACGGATCACTTTTCCTCTATGATCAATTGCACCACTGAGGAAATAGATATGATTGCCACATTGCAAAAATTCAGGATTGATGCCGGGGCCGGCCTGAACAAACATGCCGACGGGGTCTAGTTTGTTGCTGACCAGAGCATTGGTACAGAGAGTAGTACTGAGATGGATTCGTTGCAGATCATCTCTGTTCTCCGGCACCAAGGAGCTCAAAAGAGATATGATGGATTCACTCAAATTGTCGTGGTCCACATCAACCTTGTTTTTGACGACAATGGTGTTCCCACGCAGCAAGACTCCATCAGCATGGGTGCCGCCGACATCAATGCCAATAATCATATGCTCTCCTTGGTATAGGCTGCTAACTCGAATACTTCATGAATACATCAACTCTTTGCCTAAATATCATTGAGCTAATGGTAAGGTACCAAGTGCTTACAGTTCATTTATAGTAAGCAGCGTACCTGATCATTACAAAAGAAGAGATTTCACCCTGCGGGTGTTGAATGAGTAATCCTCTCCTCTGATACTATTCAATGGTGCTATAAAAACAAAGGCTTTTCATTTGTAGACGCCTCAGCAAAGAAAACTTTTTCAACCAAGTCACTCACGAATCTTTGAGCGTGCTTACGCAACGCCGGGTGATTATTATGTTTTGAATATATAATAGATAAATAATTGTTGGAATTCCATTCACACCTCCTTATTTTTTATGCTATAGTATGATAATCAAAGCAAAACCAGAGTGATATCGTTACACATTTTCTCAATATGATGTTGGCTGAGGGGAGAGCGGCAGATGGGTGAGTGGGCAAATACAATAATGATCGTGGGTTCGGGGCAAACTGGTACAGCCCTGGCGCGTATCGCTGCTAGCAAAGGATACTCTATACTTCTCCACGATCTGCATCCAGAACAGGTCGACAAAAGCCTGGCCAAAATTGAAACCTCACTACTCGCAGAAGAAAACTCCGACACCCATTTGGCTCAAAAAATACTAGCAAGAATAACAAAAGTCGGAAGCCTCAAAGAGAGTGTCCAAAGTGATTTTGTCATTGAAACGGCAACGGAAAATCTCACTATCAAAAAACAAATTTTCACAACCCTCTCAAATTACATAACTCAGGACACCATTCTGGCTACCAACACCTCGTCCCTTTCTATTACTGAGATTGCTTCAGCAAGTGATTGCCCGGACAGGGTCGTGGGTATGCATTTCATGAGCCCTGCCGATACCATGCAGTTAGTCGAGATTGTCAGGGGAGCGAAAACGACGGATGCCACCCGCAACATTGCCGAAAAAATAGCCAGGTCATTTGGCAAAGAACCCGTTGAGGTTAAAGATTATCCCGGCTTTATCTGCAGCCGTCTACTCATTCCGATGATCAACGAGGCGATAACTTGTGTTTTTGATGATATCGCCGATATCGAAACTGTTGATAAAATTATGCAACTGGGAGCAAGCCATCCTGTGGGTCCCCTTCGCCTTGCAGATATTATCGGTTTGGATACCTGTCTAACCGTCATGGAAACCTTGCACCGTAATTTGGAAAACAGAAAATACCGTCCTTCCGCTCTTCTTCGCAATATGGTCAAAGCGGGCAAACTTGGCCGTAAATCTGGAGAAGGATTTTACATCTACAATGACTGATTGTTGCCTAGTTCCTTTCGGCAACAACAAGAAAAACCTTCTTCATCAACCAGGACCTTTCTTCTCTTTCCACTCAGGAAATCAGAAAAATTTTGAACCAATAGAATTGAATACTCGTCCGAGGGGTGAAAAGCCCGGTGCTCATGAAATGTATACGCTATTGGGCATCTGCTACCGTCAATTCAACTCTTTTTTGTTCTTGGCAGCCTTTATATTCTTCAACCTTCGCTTTCTTTCCTGACGTAGCTTCAAAAACCAGAAAAACCTAACCAACAGGACATAGGAAAATGTCGCCGCCACCGTGGCGACAATAAGGCTGCCGACAGTCAGAGGAATAAACATGTCACGTCCTATTTCTGCAAATGCCCGTATCTGGGCACCGACTTCCCAGATGTCCAATTTTGCCATCTCTTTGGCAATTCCCAAGAGCTGGCCGTACACTTCCCGGACCTGCGGACCATCAAAGAAGAATTTGCCAACCCAGTAGTTAAAAGTGAAAATCGGTGGTACGGTGAGGGGATTGGTGACCATAACCGACAGAAGAGCAGCGGGGCGGCTGAGCTTGAAAAATGTGGCCAGAAAAATGGCAATTATAATCTGCACCCCGACGGTAGGAGTAAGTGCCAGAAACAAGCCTAGACTGAAGCCACCGGCAATTGCTTCAGGAGTACCGCGAAAACCCTTGAGTATTCTGAGAAGTGGGCGCAGACGTAAAAAAAGCCATTTCAGAGAACGACTGGCTTTCTGGAGAGGCATTGTCTACGTTCCTGTCTTCAGTGCGACCGGGGAAATAAATCCCGCTGGTTTTATAGCTATCACGGAGCTATCAATCTGATTCAGAATTGCTTCGGAGGTATTTCCGATGAGCAAGCCGGCAAGATCCGTCCTGGCAAGCGTCCCCATGACAATAAGATCCACCGCCAGTTTATCAGCCAAAGTGACGATTACTTCTTCGGCGATACCTTCTAGAAAATGGAATGTATACTTGAGTTTTTCTAGGCCCTCTCTTCGTAGGTGCTGTTCAAATTCTTCTTGGAAGTGCTGCTGAGCTTCATGCATGCTTGTCCGTTGTTCAGCAACCCAATGTTCCACATCATCACGATATTGTTTGGAGAGTTTTTTGGCGAGCCGGCCTCCTTCAAATACCACCCAAGCATTCACTATATGGAGCTCGGCCTCATCGGTGTACGCCAGGGATGAGGAAATCTGCATTATCTTTCTGTTAAGAGCGTCTAACTGCCCTTCATCATCGATATGTTCCAATTGTACCGCAGCAAGTATTTTATTATTTTTTTGCCTTTTTTCTGACTTGATGAGCCATACCGGACAGGGACATTTTCGTAGCAATCGTAAGTCCAGTGAGCCAAAAAACATCGAGGATAACCGACTCTCCTGCGCCACTGCCTTAATCACCAAATCGCACTTATTTTTTAAAACATAACGAATGATTACGATAAAATCTTTACCGGAGAGGACTCTGATCTTTACGTTTAAATCCGGGGATGTTGCTGCGATGTATTGTTCAATTTCCCGGTATCGCTCATTAATCATTACATTTTTGATTCTATCAAGGTTTACCGATGAGCTTGTGGAGAGAATGGGGGTATGCCGCAGAACATCCACAACCGTCAGCGCAGCATTATTTGTCTCCGCCAATTGTACAGCCCTTTGTGCCGCTGGACTGGAAAAATCTGCATCGTCAAGGACCAGCAGGATATTTTTAAATCTCTGCATATCGCACTATTCTCAAAGAAAAAAGTTATCGTTAATGATGATTTGATTATAACTACTGTCATATTGCAAAGCAATTCCTGAAAGAATAGTCTGGCCAACAGGAGGTTAGGCAACTACCGACTGAATAATAAGACGAAAGGCTGTCATATTAGCCAGGACATAAAAGCCTATGAAATTTTCACAGTAAGTTATCGTAGTGAAAGCGATAGGTGGTTCTTACCTTATGTTATTTTCTCCCTGGAGCAGAAAGCGCCAGGCAAACCCAACCCACAAGAAAAAGTATACCACCAGCTGGAGTGATCAGCCCCAAATCGACACTACTCAGGGACATCCAGTAAAGACTGCCGCTGAACAGCACTATACCACCAAGAAAGAAAATTCCGGCAGCCACAGCTAAAATCTGAAGCCTGGTATGCGATGCGATCAATAAGCCTGTACAGAGAATAGCCAGAGAATGGAACATCTGATAACGAACGCCCTTCTCCATCCACACCATCTGCATTTCGTTAAACGTACCTGAATGGGCAGCCCATGCCCCCATGAGAACAGAGAGTCCTGCCAACAGTGAGCCTAGAAAAAAGAACAATCGTGCCATGTAATCCTCCAGATTGCCAAAAATAAATTACAAACAGCTTAATTTCTTCCATCTATCGAAACGACAAATGCAGCGTTGCACGAAAACGAATCATCTTCGCTAATTATCAGCCGATAAAAACATGGAGATCCTACCAACGGAACAGTGAGTAATCTTTACAAGATTACTCGAATATACCTTGAAAGGAAAAGAAAACTGTGTCAACTCTCTTTTAAGACATGCGAGAATTTACCCTACGCAGATTCACTATTTTCCTAGATGGAGGAAAAACATGGCAAAAGCATTTCAAGATTATTATCCCGATTCTTACCGGCATTGCTACGGATGCGGCCCGGACAATGATCACGGCCTGCAGATAAAGAGTTACTGGGACGGTGATGAATCAATTGCCAAATTTCAGCCAAAAGAATTTCATCTGGCTTTTCCCGGATATGTCTATGGTGGCCTTATCGCCTCAATTATAGACTGCCATTCCACCGGCACGGCTGCGGCAGCTGCCTATCGCCAGGAACAGCGGGAGCTTGGCTCAGCTCCTCACTTTCGTTTTGTCACGGCCGCATTGCACGTCGATTATCTTCGCCCAACCCCTCTGGGACCTTCTTTGGAGTTGCGCTCACGCGTCACTGAAATAAAGAAGAGAAAAGTCGTTATCGAAACGGATCTGATAGTTGATGGCGTAGTTACCGCGAAGGGAAAAGTGGTTGCGGTGCAGATCCCGGAAGACCTTGTCCCCGATAAACCATGACGACCTCCAACCTCTTCCCTAGAGATAAACATTTACTTACCGGCAGAGGCTGGTGAAAACTATGCTCACCATTGATAGCATGACTCGACAATCATCGATTTTTAAAGCGTACTTGTAATCGACTACAATATGAAATAAATCGTAATTTCTAGGCTATACGCTTGATTCGTTTAGTCGATTTTGGAAAAACTATTGGAGCAGGCAATCTGATTTCTACCGTTTTTCTTTGCCTGATATAGCAGTTCATCTGCTAATTGCACCAGGCCTTCATGGGTACTGTCGATGCCGGGATGCATCGTCGCCAAGCCGATACTGACCGTTACCAGAGAGTGGGTGGGCGAGTACTTATGAGGTATTTCCAGTCCCCGCACAGCAGCGAGCAACTTGGTGACAATCTTTGAAGCAGCATCAGCCCCGGTGTTACCGAATATTATAGCAAATTCTTCTCCGCCATACCGACCACAAAGATCACTTGGTCTTCTGGCACTTTTTTTCAGCAGTCGGCTCACTTTACGGAGACAATCATCTCCAAACTGATGACCATAGGCGTCATTGAGCAGCTTGAAGTGATCAAGATCTATCATGGCCAGTGATATAGGCACCTTCAGGCGAGCACAGCGTTGCCACTCGTCCTGGAGAAAATTGTCTAAGCTGCGGCGATTGGCTATCCCCGTCAGGCCATCAAGGCGGGAAATTTCAAGCACCCTCTCTTCAGCAATTTTTCTCTCGGTTATGTTTTGGTGGGAAATGACAAAGTATGCCTTCTCTTCCAAGGCAAATGGTGTAACCCTCATCATGAACCAACGCTGCTGTTCCGGACTGTGGCACGGGTATTCGAGATAGAACGAGTCAACATTGGATTTGATTACCTGGCGGATGCCTTCGGCGGCACGACGGCCAAAATCATCCCCCAGGGCCGCTGACTGGTCACAAATCTCCAGATAGTTGGTTCCCTGCCAGTCTTTAATGGCTACGCATTGGTTGCTCTCACCGAAAATTACCCAACTTTTATTTACATAACAGATAACTCCCTGGGCATCAATTACCGCTATGTGCTCAGTCACTGAGTTAAGTATTTTGTCGAGAAAATGTTTTTCTGCTGTCACTGCCAACACTCCTTGTTACCAACTATTAAACTTTGATTTTGTTACTTATTTCTTGGTTATTAGAGCATTACGCTTGATTAAAGGTTGAGTTAGAGGAAGTCAATAAATTCTTTTGAGCAGCTTTGCGGCAGGGCCTTTGCCGATAATCTTATAGCGTATACTGCTGTTGTTGAAAAAATAATGATTGGTATGTGCGAAACCCCATCCATTTCCACTCGGTAAAAATTCTATACCTACAAAGCTATGATTGGATCATCTGAATCTTTGGTCATCGACCTTGTTCGACCGCAATTCACATTTTAATCGAAACTACATCTCGGCCAGAAATTTCCTGGCCAGTTCAGCTATCTCATGAGCCCTATCCGTACCGTTAATGCATCTGCGTGCCGCGACAAAGTCCGATTTTGATGCATCAATATAGTCGCTGATTTTCCTGCCGGTAAAAGTCCCGGTTTTAAAGCCGTGCACGAGAATAAACAGGGCAATCTCCGGCTGCATGGCAATATCCGGATCGGTGACCATATCGACATCGAGCAATTGGGAGTATTTCTCATAATTATTTTTCCAGGTCAGCTGGACATATCCCCTGCCGTAAAACGGGTAATAACGTAGATTTCGCTTACGCCAATCATCACTGAGCCAGTAGGCCTCGCGCACCGGTTCGAACGTTTGATTTGTCTCCCATTGGGCTGTAGCCAAAACATAGGCTACCTGCGTATTCAAGCCAATATCCTGGGTTCTACACTCTTGCTTGATTGCCTCTATTGTTCCTTCTTTGGTGGTGAAATCCCTTACCCTTTGATCATCGGCTCCAGAGAGTCGTTTCTGCAGCTCTGCAATCGATTCCTTGCCGATCAAATCGGGATTGCCGAGAAACACATCTGTTTTGAACTCCGACCAGGCGTTCCTGGTTTTTGGTCCAACGAGACCATCAATTTCTCCCACTGGATATCCAAAGATAGTTAGTGCTTTTTGCAGTTCAGCTATTTGCTTATCATCCAGTTCAGATAAAGGTGTTGGTGCCGCAATGGAAAGCAGTTTGGTAATCTTCATAGAATTTTCCTCCATACATGCGTCTGAACCTCGTAAATGTCCTTTCCGAAGGACTGCAATCTGACATGTTATTCCATTGTTTAGTGTGCTAGGCTAATTACCACTATTCTATTTAATTAAAGCTTCCTACCTTTGAACATTAGGGTTGTGTTTCCCTGTATATTGATGATCAACTCTCATTGACTTTGATTGGCGCCTGTTTAGATTCTTTCATTATTTACCGTATAACCATAATTACGGTATGTATCTATTCAATGTCCAATATATCTGTCAGGCTATTATTACACAGTCTGTAGATGAGACTGACAAGGAGATTTACAATGGCCCATACATGTAAAAGCTGTGGAGCAATAGCGGATGACCCTGGCCATCTTTGTGACCCAACAACGGAAGTGCTTTCTTGTGATTATTGTGGAGCAAAGGACGTTGGTGTCAACCATGTCTGTAAACAAAAATTGACAGCTATGAAGTATTCCTGCAACAGCTGCGGCAAAATGGCGCCGGAAGAAAACAGATTATGTAATCCGGTCGAAATTAAATAGCGTTTAGCCCGCTGTATTCAAGAGTCAATTGCACAAATAATGATAAACTCTGCGCCAAAAGCACGAAGATCTTCTTTCTAGAAAGAATATTAGATAATCTCGCAATTTTGATTAGTTGAGCCTTTTGCAAAAGTAATATTTTCGTTCTAAATCAAGGCATGCGAAAAATTTTACCACAGGCATATATTCGATATTCCGAGGATAAAATTTTGAGCATAACGAAGAGTTGGGGCGAAAAGATATTTTTGCAAATGGCTCAATTAGCAAGACGGTAGCAGGTATCGCAGAGAAAGGCATAAACCACATCAAGTTGGAGGGCCCCGGAAACTGATCGGTCAATAAGCAGTTTCGCCTCAGCCGGGAAATCCTCATCCCCAATCCAGTACAACAGCGCAATCTTTATTGCACCGATTACCTCAAACGCAAAGGCGATATCCGCCAGATCGAGCGGCTCACCTTGAAGAGATTCGCTCTTTTTTTTCAAAGCTACCAGGTCATTTCCAAAAGTTTCACTGATTTGATGTGTAGGTATGGCATGGGGCCCTCTGAAAAAAGTGGTTCCACCAGTGAGGTCTTTTTCGGAAATCCATTCTCCTTGGGGTTTCGTTGGCTTTTCGGCAAGTAAATAATTTATCAAAAAAACACTAAAATATTCATGGCCGGTGGTTGCCGGTGCCATGGCCTTGATCTCTTCTTTTTCAGGTCGAATAAGGTAATCGCTGCCCCAGGCTTTGACGATATAACCTTGTTCTGCCTCACTGTATTCGCAACAGCCGGGCAGAATGACTTCTTTCTTTCCTCGTGCAGCCAGTTCAGCAAATAGCCTCGAATCAACCATGCCAGCCATGATCTTACCTTTCTATATAAGAAACATCACCATCAGAAACTTAGAGTTGTGCTCTTAACCCAAATCACATCACTGGTTATCCTGACCTTTTTCACCAGTGATGACCTTGTTCCAATAAGCGAAGTCAGGGAACTGAATGATTGGACAGAATTGCTTGATGTATTCCTGTTTCTTGGCATAGACTTCAATATCCACGAGGTTGTTCTGCCGATTCTCTTCCAAACTACCCAAATTGTCAAAAGAATGAATAATAGCAACGGATTCACCCCAATCGATCACGGCAAACGCCAGATTTAAGCGCATCTGCAGGATTTCCTCCGGCGCACCTTTGTCAACAATGGTATCACGGATATTTAATTTTGGAATAATTTCTTTCCACTGTTCAACGGGGGATGCCTCGGCAATGGCTTTTTGGACGTTGTTGATGAAATACTGCGTATAGCCGCACGATTGTGAGTCCATGGCGTAATCAGCTCTTCTGGTAACATTGCCCTCGCATTTATTGGCAACTATAGCGATACCGGCTGCCTTGCGTACTTCCTTGTCAGGATCACCAAGCCAGTACTCATAAAAATCCTGGCAAAAACCAGGGTCTTCATACCAGCGTAATCCCTCTATCGCACATTTTCGGATTTGAGGATTTTCACTATCCGCCATTTCAGCCAACAAAGCGATTGACTCCTCATCCTGCATTCTGCCTAGCTCAAGAGCAGCCGCGCATCTGCTAGTAATATCGCTTTCACTTAACTCCTGCCGCAGAGATGCTGGCTCTTTTGTACCGTTCGTAGCTGCGCACGACTGGAGAAAAAATAGTGCCAACACGACAATTAAACTCTTCGTAATATTTTTCATCAGCAAGACTCGTGTTAAAGAATTTTCTCAATTGTTTTCCCAATAATTCCAATGCAGGTAAAATGCTATCCTAGCTCAATAAAGGCATGATGGCAATAAAAGCTAAAAACATCTTCCAAATGGTTTACGTTTACAAGATACCGATGTTTCTCATCGCCTTGAAAATATGATTGAATTGAGCCGAGACTCCTCAAGCTGATAAAAGAGCTGCTCAGAAACTCTTTTGATTTCACAAGGGTAAGTATGTATTATTTGCCTCGGTTTAGAAAAAATCGTTTGTTGGTGAAATACTTTTCAGCGCTCCCACTACGTATTTATAAGACTATTTCTCAAGATTTAAGTTTATTGTGATTATTTCATAAGTACGACTATTTTCAGCAATAATGGTTCTAATAGAGCAGACCA
>JASJDT010000193.1 GCA_030065655.1 Desulfocapsaceae bacterium
TAGAGGGCATCAAAATCAGGGATTTTTTCTGTCATTTCCCTGAGTTTATATATTTTGTGTTTACTCACGAGTTGAGCCTCAATGTCAGCTAAGCCAAAGTGAGACGGGATGATATAAAGGTCATCGAACTTTGTTTTATGAACAAAGGAATCCGGTTGTGGCTTGGGGGTGTTTAAGTGGTAGAAAAATGGATTAAATCCGAAGACATTGCCTCCATCCAAGGATGCTTTAAAAAAATCAAAAACTGTCAGCCCCTCCTCCATGATCTTGTTATATCCGTCGCCTAACAAATACTGACTGGCATTGGCTTGGGGATCGAGGTCTATGACAAGGGTTTTCTTTCCCGAAGACGCACTTATTGCAGCGAGATTACAAGTTAGGGTTGTTTTTCCAACACCACCTTTTTTATTAAAAATCACCCGACTGATCATCATTGAATCCCCTTTTATCTTTAGTACGTAAATTGCCAAACCAAACAACCTTGGTTTCTCGAAAGACTCTTGTGACATTCATCTGTTCCATTTAAGCATGAGAGCTCTACTCTGCCAACCTCTTTGCAGGATAAGATATAAAATATCCTTATCATTTTAAAATTAGTGCACCCAAATCCAGTCATTAGCCAGTCTTTAGAGCGTCGGCAACACATCCATGATTGGCCTTGTTCCATCGTGGCTTAGCAAAATGAAGATTCTACGATGAAAGATTTTTGGACCATCTGCTCGCCAGGAATTATAATAATAGAGTAAGGGTCAGATTTTTACTCACAACACCACTGTAATACCATATATGGAGGGTCCATATGCAAACATCAAGCTACCTGAGCATCATTGAAAATAAGATAGAAGAGTGGCAGGGTAAACTCGCCAAATTTGAAGAACGCGTCATGAAAGCAGGTTCCGGGGATTCTGAAGAGCTCAGGGAAAAGTTTGAGCAACTCAAAACCGCTATCGGCACTGCCAGCAGTGAACTACGTGATCTCGACAAACAGGAAAACAACACCAATACCCTACAGATAAAAGAAAATATCCTCAAAATATTTGATTCCATAGACAAGAATCTTGTCGATCTGGACGAGAAAACACCGTTCATGCTCTGATTAGAGCCTGTCGAACAGATGTGGCATATAATCTGATTATCCAGGTATGCGGTGGTGATAGAGATGGTTTACCGTACCGATTTGACAGAATGAGTTTCTATGCGTTTAACGTTAAACAAATCGAGATAAAGCAAACGGCTGAAGTCATAAAGTTTTTTTGATAATTTCCTACTGTCGCTAAGCATCCGTGCAACCGATTTCTACCTCACCGAAAACAAATAGAAACATCACAGAATTTCACAAAGACCACTTCACTCTTTCGTGTTGATAGACAACTTTTTCACCTCTGGCGATAGCCAAACATGAAATATGTACTCCCGGCAACACAACCATTGTTAGCAGCTACATTCACATCAATACGGATAAAGACATTACCAACATATTGATCTTGAAAAAGTGGTAAAGATACATAGCTTCTCAGAATCTCCATCCTGAAATTAGGTGATCCTCAATTCATTAGGGGCGCCACCTGCAAGTAACAGTAAACTTCGCCACATTCCTGATTGCGGAGGTAGAGAAATGAAATTTTATCGAGTAGCAAGCGTCATCTGCGTATTATTGGTCTTGCTCGCTTTGGTCAGTTGTGCAGGCAATCAGTCTGGAAGTCCTCCTGCGAAAGTCGCCAAGGGTGAAAAGCCAGCCTCTGCCACTATCGACCAACGACCGGAAAGAGACACTGTGGACTGGCAGTTTGTCGACAACGGAGAACTGGTTTCCTGGTCAGCTCCCGTTGATAGAGAGTGGCCGGGGGAGGCAATAGGAGTAATCGGTCCCATCATTGCCATGGGTGGGAGTGGTTCAAAATCCTACGCTGCCGTATATGACCCTGCCGGGGTTTTTATCGGAGCAGTTTATTTGAAGGAAGCCAGAAAAGACCCATCCCGTCTGGAAAACCTTATTCGCCTTGCTCAAGCAAGGGGAATTGTCCAAAACTCTCAGACAATTGATCGAGCAGCGCTACTTCGCTTCATCAACCTTGTCAAGGAAGCCAGAACGGAGGAGAGGCCATGAAGAAGAGAAATGTCAAGACCATCGGAAAAGCAGGATTTTTTGCGGTTACTTCTGTAGCAATATTTGGTTTGATCGTCTTTCCTGCCCAGGCCAGAAATACCAGCGCCCTTGAGTCAGCGACACCGGTTACCGCTCTCTCGGGTGATGAAACCCTCAAATGGAATATGCCGAATGATATTGGAGAGCTGATCTCTAAAATGCCGACTGTTTATACCAACTCAAATACCGAGTCAGGGACATCACAGATTAACCTCAGGGGGCTTGGTACTAATACCACCAGGACACTGACTCTGGTCAATGGCCGGCGAGTTATAAATACCCTGCCGGAAATCAATCCCGCAGATATACAACGGGTCGAAGTTCTCACCGGGTCGAGTGCGAGTACCGTTTATGGCTCCGATGCAGTTTCCGGTGTGATCAACGTTATCACTAAAAAACCGATGGAAGAATCCAGAAATTCTTTTTTCAATCCTGATTCATCTCCCTATCGCGGCAACCCTTTCCAGTCCGGATACCGGGCAATGGCCGCAGCCGATGTTGATCCAGTCGGTCAAGCGCTGTCAGCCTTTTATGCCGATGGCGGTAAAGTAGGAATAGACGCAGGCGATATGTTTTCTTCTACGGTGAAATTGCGCTGGAACCTGGGCGGACCAATCTGCGATCTCGGAACCGCTGCATCATGGCAATATCAATATCCTTCCAGAGAGGCAGCAGAATGTCTGACCGATGAGATGCTTGGCTACCTGACGACCTATGAAACCAGCAGGGGTACTGTAGTAGCTGACCAGTTCGGTGGTGAATATGTCGTAAGAGGCCTTAACGGCCTTGGCTTTGACTCTCAACTTGCCACGGATATTGCCCGTACGAGGTTTTCGGACGTCTCAGAATTCCTCAAGGAACCAGGAGATTTCCAGTATAGCAAGTTTTCCTACGGCTCCCTGACCAACGGCACCGGCATTGCCTGGGAGATAACAGATACCTTGTCTACCAATCCTGAATATTTTGACCATTTACGTAATTACACTTCTGGTGGCAAATATGCAATGCCAGCGAGGGATAATAATCCATTGTCATTGGATCTTTGGCTTGTTGAGTCAATCTTACTGGCCTATTCTCAGGAGACAATCCAACCAAATGACCCGCTCTTTCAAAAAGAGGATACTCCGGCCGGCAAGGTCGGCAGTGTGCTTAAAAAAGGCTTTGGCGCCCTGCTCAGCGCCGGCGGTGTCGGCATCGCCACAACCGATACGGACAGCAGATCTAATGATCAATGGGGTTTGCACGCTGTTGGCTACACTCCTATGGGAAAAGGTACATCTGCCTGGGATACGTTCAACGGCAGGGAAAAGAACGTCATCGTCGCGGTAATTGATTCTGGACTCGATCTGAGTCATCCGGACCGGCCTCAGCATATCTGGCGTAATTCAGATGAAATACCAGGGAACAACATAGACGATGACACCAACGGCTATGTCGATGATATCAATGGCTGGAATTTCGTAGCCGAATCCAACAATATTGATGATGATTACGGTCATGGCACCTTTGTTGCCGGAATCATAGCCGCCAATACGGATAACGGTGTGGGCATAGCCGGTGTAAATCCAGGGGCTCAGTTGATGACACTGAAAGTGGGCGACAACAATGGGGTTGCCCGGAGCCTTGCCATTTATAGAGCTCTGCGCTATGCCGTTGACAATGGTGCACGGGTCATAAATATAAGCCTGGGCCGCAAAGGTCTTTCCCGCTTGGAGCAGATCGGCATAAACTATGCCTATGCCATGGGGTGCATCGTCGTTGTTGCCGCCGGCAATCAGAGCGGCAATATCGCCGAGCATGGTCCTCCCGGTGCCCGCCGGGCATTTTCAGTTGCTTCGCTCAATATTGACGGTTCTAGACGCAGCCACTCCAATAAAGGTTTGATGGTAGCCCTGGCTGCCCCAGGAGAAAGTATATATTCCCTCACCGCGAAGAATGGCAAACGGGATGGCCGGATGATCCCGATAATGGCAGGAGAGTATCACCGTCTGAGCGGTACTTCTTTTGCTGCTCCCATTGTCGCCGGTACCGCCTCTCTGATATGGGCGAAAAACCCAAACCTGAGCAACCATCAGGTGGAGGACATGATTCTGGCCAGCGCAATCGATGCTGAAGATCCAGGGTGGGACCCCGAGACCGGCATGGGAAAATTAAATGCACGCTACGCCCTGGCCATAGAGCCGGAGTCTGCTGTTGCACCTCGATTAACCGAGTGGAGAATTAACAAGGATCAGCGTGGCAAAATCGCCTCAGTTGATGTATATGGCGTTATCCGAGGAGCTGTAGACAGCTACGAAGTTGCCGTGGGAAAAGGTGACAAACCCAGTACCTGGACCACCGTATTGGGACCGACCAGAAGGCTGGTCCAGCACGGCCACATAGTCAGGATTCCCGGCGACTACTTCAAAAAAGGATCAAGCTGGACGCTGCAGTTGACGGCCACAGCGCTGGATGGTCAAAAGCGCAGCCAGCAGGTTTTGATAACTAAAAAGCGGCGCTAGGAAGAAGATAGCGTTCTGGAAGATCTGTCAGATTCTTCCATAGGGGAGGTTTCCGACTCATGGATCATCTCCAGAAGCCTCTGGGGATTATTACAGAAGTCACGGTCCATTTCATCGCCATTTGCCACTTGATAGCGCGAGTCGGTGATAATATTCTGTTCACGCCAGCGTTTCAGATAGTAGCTTGCCAGATCTGGTAGTCGGGTGAAAACCGTTTCCTTTGGCAAAGGATCGACAAAGCTTGACGCCTGCAGCCTCTGCGTCGATAGGGTCTGCGTTTGGTAGAAACTTTCCAGAAACATTAATTCCTGCGGCATCTGGGCCACCAACCCCATCTTGGCAAATCCGCGCAACAAAACACTGAGCACTCTCATCCCTGATTTGGCCATGCCATAGGGAACATAGATCTCTCGCGGATATTTCAGCCTGAGATATTTTTTGATGCCCAGGATAAGCGAGGCCAGCTCCACCGGATCTTTATCCACGAAGTTGTAGGTCTGGCCACTGAACTCCTCTCTGTTTTCCAGGATATGATGAACAAAATAGGGTAGCTTGCGGGAGTTCGTATAGGAGTGTACAACCCTTTTTCTGGTGAAGAGGAAGGGCATCGCTTGGTCGGCCACGCTGAAGAACAGGCGATGAAAACCTTGAATCTTATGGTCGTGATCGCCATAGACGATGGCCAGCCTGATACTGGTGTAGTCAAGGCCCACTGTCTGGCGGAGATGCTCGAGGGTTTTTTCGGCCATGAGCTTTGACTTGGCGTAATTATTTAAATTGGCCGTGACCGCCAGATGCTGATCCTCCTGAATGTCGCTGCCGGCTGGCAAGGTAGCAGCTGTGGTTAAATGAATGTAGGGTATCTTCAGGGCTGCGGCGGCCTTGGCCAGGTTTAGCGTACCCAGGTAGTTGACCTCGAGCGAAAGCTGACTGCTGGAGCCTAGATTAGCGATGGCTGCATTGACTACGAATTCAGGATTAACATCGAGGAGGTAGCTGTAGATGTCTTCTTCAGATCGGATCGAGACTTTTTTAGAGCTGGGCGCCCGCGCCTCGATAGTATCAGGTGTCTGCGTTTTGAAATAATGAACCAGCGTACCACCGATCAAACCGGAACCACCGATGATAACTCCGAGCTTTCGCTTTTTGTCTGCCTGTCGATTCATGCCAGCTCCCTAAGAGATGAGATGGGTTGCTGTTTATTTCTGATCGCCCGTAAAGTATGTTTTCGAAAATGATGGTGATTTGCAAACGATACTTTGCCTGGTTAAAAGATTCAAGAACGGAAAATAGAAATATCCCCTATTCTGTTAAAACTGCTTGAGGTTAACAACCTTGCTGTCTCGTTGACCTTGAAGATCATCACATATGGTGATAGGTTTATTTGCTATCACAACAAAAACAGTTGGAGCAATTCTTTAATGACACGCAAACTTCATATTTTCCAGCATGTGGATTTCGAGGGTCCCGCTCTGATCGGTGAATGGGCCCGAAAGTTCAATCACGATATCTCCACCACCCGCTTCTTTGCCGGTGATCCGTTTCCCGACATGGCCTCCTTTGACATGTTAATCGTGCTGGGTGGTCCTATGGGCGTGCATGACACCCGTCAGCACCTCTGGTTGGAGGCTGAAATAGACTACTTAAAAAAAGTCATGGCTGAGCAAACACCCATTCTGGGGGTCTGCCTTGGCGCCCAATTGCTGGCCAAAGCCCTCGGTGCCAGCGTGTATAGCGGCAAACACAAAGAGATCGGCTGGTTACCCATTGAGCTGCATCAAAAAAGCTTTCCTGTTGAATTACAAAGGTTTCTACCTGATGACCCCGTGGTCTTCCATTGGCATGGTGATACCTTTGATCTTCCTGCAAATAGTGTAGCCCTGGCAAGTTCTGCAGCAACTCCGAATCAGGCATTTTTGCATGGCGACCGGGTCATTGGTCTGCAGTTTCATCTTGAAACCACCAAAGAGGCAATTATTTCACTCGTCGATAATTGCAGCGACGAAATAGATAATAGTCCGTATGTGAAGACAGCTACGCAGATGTTGGCAGATATTCAACACATCGAGGGCAATCGAATTCTTCTAGATGGGATACTCGAATATCTCAACAACCGAATCTGAAAAGGTCATAAATTCTCTATCTTTGTAGTGAGATAAAATATTTACCGGTCGCTGAAATAAATATTGTCATAATAGGCAATTGCCTCGGTATTTGCATTATCGGTATCGGTCATCAATGCTACCGCCTCAATGAATTCAATATCCATATCAAAAAATTTGGCAATGTCATCGCGAATATTGCGTTTTTCCGTAACCCACCTACCAACCTCTTGACCACCTGACCGGACTGCCACCATTTTTGCCTCAGAGGCAAAGGCATTGGGCCATGATTCACCAACCGGAATGGTCGTACTCCAGACATAATTTAACGCCCTGGTATTCCAGAACCACGGTCCGGTTTTAAAGATAACGTAGATGCGGGCAGGGTAATCGTCGCTCACCTTCGTCCTGACGTTATCGACGTCAGGGAGCTTCTCGGCCTTCCAGGACCAATTGAGAAAAGGAGTTTTATTTAGATCTACCTGTATCTTTCTGATCAGGCAGGAAGCAGTACCAATGCTATGTGCTTTGAGAACCCACCCCCTGGCGTCATCCTGGACAAAGGAATAATCGGTAAGTCCTTCAAACTCATCTGTCTGCCAGCGGCTCAAATCCCTTTGCTGAAAGTCAGAAATGGCAATATGGTGTGCTTCGGTCGCCAATGATAAAGAATTGTTCAGCAACAGTGAAAAGCAGAAGAAAATTACCCAACAATAACCAATAAGAGCACCTCCTCTTTTACTCAAGATAATCAAATTTATACCTGGCTTGTTACTGCTGATTAAATGAAGGTGGTAATTTAAGATGTAACACGGGATGCCTGCCGACCGGGATCATGACACACCATCCATATCAAATTGGAGAGCGTGTGTAGGGAGAGTATATTCCCGGCCGACAGAACCTTTTTAAAATGGTTGTTTGATGAGATCAGGACTAACGCATCTGCTGAGCTTTTTCCTGGAGTTCTGCGTGAATATCCCAGATCTCTTTTTCTATTGCATCAAGCTCCGCTCTGGTGGTGTTGGGATCGCGATACGCTTCCATGTAATCAAAGCGTTTGTTGTGCATCTCCCGTCTCAATTCAGCGGTTTCATCAAAGTATTTTTGCTTTGCTTCATTGTCCCATTTCTGACCAGAGCCTGACATACCTGGACAGTTACCGTAGCCACCACCCATCATGCCGTAGCCACCACCCATCATGCCATGGCCCATCATATGACCGCCATATCCTCCCATGCCATATCCATGTCCAGATTTATGGCCATAGGCAAAGCCAGCGGCAAGGCCGATAATCAACAAGGAACTGATGATAATTTTTTTCATGTCAAATCTCCTTCTTTCTAAAAATGCACTAAAAATTGTAGATATCGCCTATCCGATTTATGTATTTTCGGATATAACTGATTCTTCCGACATCTTCAGTTCTGCATAGCTTATGCCAGGTTTAATTGAATTTTTTAATAACTTGTAATCACTTGACATAATGATAAAGATCGCTGTCTTCCATCGTTCTTTTCTTTTCTAGAACTCTCGGATTGTCTAAAAATTAGGCACATGGGCTTCGACAATTGACCTTTATCGCATAACTTTTATACACCCCTCTCAGCTATATTCACATGCAAGCTTCAGAAAAGATCCAAAAACAGCTCACCCGACTGCTGCCAACATCTCGCTGACGGGGGGATCATCGGCTGCTTCTGAACTCCTGTAGGTATATTCGATACTCTCGTCAGTATTGATTATGATTGCTCCTCCCAACTGCAGAGCATTTCCCTGCACCGAACCTGGTTTTATACCCTGCTTGAGTGCAGAGATCGCCCGAGCGAACATCTTGCTGCCCAGTAACCCACCTAACGAGCTGGTCAAACCAAGAATCTTGAAAGCTTCCCGGCTAGGATCGGTCAAAATTTTCCCGCTATAACCGGTAACTTCTTTGAATTCTTTGATATGACTTGGTTTACCGCAACCTATTACCACGAGTTCAGCATCTTTTCTGACAAATTCATCCCGCCACTCTTCCAAATCAGCGACCTGCTGACGGCAGAAGACTCAACCAAAATGGCGGACAAAAATCAGTACCGCCTTCTTCTCCTTCCACATAGTCGCCAGCGTAGTTTTTTGCTCATCCTCATCATAGGCGGTTATCTCGCCAAGCTGTTGAACGGAAATACTATCATTAGTCATATATGTCTCCTCAACACAGCATTTATTGTTGTGTTAGTGATATTCTATTTATGCTTGCAAAAATGAGGTTTTTCCTCATTCATACATGTTAAGATGATAATCATTTTTAATTGAACGTATGTTCTTTTTCGGTGGTCTTTGAAGAAGATAGCCATACATTTTTGCCTATCAAAATCGCTTTGTGAATATCCCGAAGTCTGATGATGTCTTAAAGCAACCTGCAAGATCTCTTTGTGGAGGGGAGATGATTGCCTACAGAAAAGGAAATATATGCGTTGAAAAGTCGACCGGGGCTCAATTAGAAGAGGTATGGAAGGTATTGACAGATACGACCCTCTGGCCTCTTTGGGGGCCGTCTGTCTCAGCAGTGGAGAGCAAGCATCGTTCTATTCGGGCAGCCAGCAGCGGACGAGTAAGAACAGCACTGGGTTTCTGGCTGCCATTCACCATAACTTCCTATGACGAATTGAAGTTTTGGAGCTGGAAAGTGGGCGGAATTCAGGCCACCGGCCATAGACTTATTCGAAAAGAAGATGGCGGTTGCCGCATTATTTTTGATATGCCATGGTGGGCCGCGCCATACTCCTTGATATGTTTATTAGCAATTGGCCGTATAATTAAGCTGGTTGAGAAAAATTTGGTCTGAGCAGGATGGCTAAGAACCTTTGCTCAAATTAGCCTTGTGGCTGTCATCTGTAATTGTCTGTTTGCGACTCAATTTAAGAGTTTTTGTTTTCCAGTTT
>JASJDT010000194.1 GCA_030065655.1 Desulfocapsaceae bacterium
TCGGTTCGTTAAGTTTGAACCCACCAACCCCAGGCCATAATCTTGTCGTCTATAACATTACTACCACAGGCCCGACCGGCAATGCCTATGCCGCTGTACCAGATAATCTGGCGGTCGTGGGAGCGGGTAGCACGGTAGATCACGTGAATCTCAATCCCGGTTTTCAGTTCGGTAATGCATCGCCTTTTCAGCGATTTTTTATAGTTGATCAACCGGTGACCTATGGCTGTGAAGGCGGAGTTCTCAATCGCTATGACGGTTATGGCATAAGTGTTGTTCAACCAACACCACCGGCTACAGGTGCAGCGCTGGTCAGCCGGGGAGTCAGTGGGTGCAGGTTCAGCTACGACCCCGGTGCAACCCAGCGCGCCGGCTTGGTAACCCTTGAACTATCCTTGACGGAGGCGGGAGAAACCATCACCCTGCTCCATCAGGTTCATGTGGTCAATGTTCCTTAGGACAATATGAGAGAATTCAACAATCAACGTGGTTTTACCCTGGTGCAGGCCATATTTGTGGTTGTGGTCCTGGCGCTTCTTGGGGCGGTGATGGCCCGTCTTATGGGCGTGCAAAGTTCCACCCCTGTTTTTGCCATCCAGGGAGCCAGGGCTTATCAGGCAGCCCGCAGTGGTCTTGAGTGGGGGGCGGCTCGGGCTGGCGCGGGTAATCCCTGCAGCGGCACTATGACCATCGACAGTTTCAATGTAAGAGTTATGTGCGCCTCCCAGCAGTATAGTGAAGGACCAATCGGACCATACGAAGTTTTTCGAATCAGCGCTACGGCTACCTATGGAAGTTACGGAACCCCCGATTTCGTTGCCAGAACTGCCGAGATGAAGGTGGGCTTTCCATGAAATATAAAACAATTATAAACTTTTCATTGTGTCGGTACTTTCTCCATCAGCTTGTAGGCATCTTTCTTTGTGCCGTGCTTTTTGCCGGTTCAGCAAATGGTGCGATTATCTTCTCCGACGATTTTGAAACGGGTTTTTCCCAGTGGACGAGAAATGGTTCAGGTAATGCCGGCACAAACACCGACACTTTTCAATCACCGAATCGAAGTCTGTACCTCAGAGGCGAGGCTGTTGAAGTTATTTCCGATCCCGCTGACGCATCCTCCGGGCCATCGGTGAGGCTGAGTTTTTGGCTGCGACGAGGAGCCGACAGTTTCAGCGAAGACCCGGATAACAACGAGGATCTGGTTGTCTATTATCGCAACGATAGCGGAGCGTGGGTTGAGCTTGAACGGTTTGCCGGCAATGGTACACCGGGTGAGATTTTTACCAGAACCTACACCCTCTCCTCCGATGCTCTGCACGCTAATCTTAGCGTACGCTTTGATAAGGAGGGAGGGGCAAGCGGCAATTATGATTACTGGCATGTTGACGATGTGGAGATTGAGACATTTACGGCTGGGCCGACTTCAGCCCTTGTTAACTACAGGTTTGACGAAATGTTCTGGACCGGTACCTCCGGTGAAGTGACCGACAGCAGCGGCAACGGTAATGATGCCGCAGCCATAAACGGGCCGGATACCGAAGCGGTTTCCCCGGCTCTACCCGGCAATCCCGGTACCTGCGGCTACGGTGTTTTTAACGGTCAAAATCAGTATGTCGAGTATTCCAACGCTTCCACCTTCCTCGATGGTCTTTCGGGAGTCACTGTTATGGCCTGGGTGAGAAACACGGATGCCATAGGTCATGATCGTGGCATTTTCACAACCGGCGCCCCAAACGGCAATGATAATCGTTTTGCCCTTCGTTATGATGAAGCGGGTGCCTCAAGCGGCAACACCAATCTGTTAAAAGCCTCGATTAATACCTCGGCCTGCAGTGATAATAGCGACTGTTTGCAGGTGGAGACGGAAGGCAATCTGCAGGTAGTTAACAGCTGGCAGCACATTGCCATGACTTGGGAGAGTGGCGATAAAATCCGCATTTTTATCGACGGCAGTGAGGTGCAGACCACGGTAACCAGCTCCGGTATAGGTGTGCATAATGGTACCCTGGATGGAGTTGATTTTCTGCGCATAGGCCAGAGTACGAAAGCCGGCGTACCTTCGCCTGAATGGCAGGGAAATATCGATGAATTCAGGATCTATGATGCCAAACTCACGGGTGCGCAGATAACCCAGGCCATGAATGAAGCACATCCCTGTACTGCACCGCTCGCTGAATACCGTTTTGAGGGGTGCAATTGGAACACGGGAAGTGTTGTAGCGGATGAGCTCGGCAGTTATCCCGGGGTAGTGGTGCAGGGTGCGCATACCGCCCCCGGCAGTGATTACGGCGGAGGCCTATGCAATGTTGCTAACCTTGCCAATGAAGGATCGGATTTCAATCGGCATATATCGCTGGATTCTAATCCGATTCCTCTAAGCGGCGATTGGACACTGATGGCGTGGATCAACCTTCCTCCAGTGTTCGACCGACACTTTAATGTTGGCGGTTATCGCTATACTGTCATCGCCGGAGGAACCAATGATCTTTGCTGGATACGCCGAAGAAATTCAGACGGCACCATGGAATGGGGAGCTTCCAGCAATCCCTCCGCCCACCGGGCACCTTTTCCCGGCAACCTGACCGGTTGGCATCATCTGGCCTTTGTCGGCGAAGGAAGTACCACCTCACTCTATGTCGATGGAACCTTTTACAGCAGTGTGAACTACAAGCAAACCGGCTCCTATACCCGTATAGGTACTTCTGCCGATGATGCTTTTATCAGTGACAACAGGCGACAGAATCTGGATACCCAGCTCGATGAGTTGAAATTCTATGTTGGTCCTCTCACTGCTGCCGAAATAAACGGTATCTATATTCTGGAAAATAGTGGCCTGCGCTGGAATGGTGCGCCGTTGAACTGTTTACCGTGCGTAGATGTTGACCATATCCGTATCGAACATACCGGGATTGGCCTTACCTGTCAGTCTTCAACCATTGATCTGCGGGCCTGCAGCGATGCCGCCTGCACGACTGAAACCACCACTCCCGTGACGGTAACCATGTCGCCGGCCACCGCCAGTCCACCGGTATGGATAGGTGGTGATAGCTATACTTTCACTGGCAGTCAGAGTGTGCAGTTGCGGCAGACGGTCCCTGGAATTGTCAACCTGGGTATCAGCAACACTACACCTGTGCCGACAAACTCCTATCGGTGTTATGACTCCGGTGTTGAAGGTGATTGCGACCTTGAATTTTTTGAAACCGGTTTCATCTTTGACATCCCGGATCTGACCGCCTGTCAGCAGTCGCCGAATGTGGCGATCCAGGCTGTGCGCATGGATGATACGACTCAAACATGCACCGCTGCCGATGGCTTTGCCGGAGTGACGAAGGATGTGGGCTTTTGGAGTTCATATGTCAATCCCGTTACAGGAACAGAACAAGTCGAGATAAATAGTACGGCCATCGGCTCAGCCGGTCCAGGTACGCCGATTACTTTGAATTTTGATGCATCGGCAACGGCAACCGTCCAGGTACGTTACCCCGACGCCGGCCAGATGCAGATAAACACACGCTACGATGGTGTCGGGCCGGATGAGATTGGTCTGGTAATGTTGGGCAGTGATAGCTTTGTCTCGCGGCCGGTCGGCCTTTGCGTTTATTCCGACGATCCAAATTCCGACTGCGTTTCAGGCAACGCGAATTGCTCGGTATTTAGAAAGGTGGACGAAGATTTTACCCTGAAGGTAAAAGGAGTCTGCTGGGAGTCAGCCGGTGACTCTGATTTTTGCACCGGCAATAGTACCACCTCCAATTTTGAGTTGAGTAATATCCCCATCTCACAAAATCTCATCGCACCAACAAGTGCCGGTTCTTCCGCCGGATCCCTGGGGGTGACGTCCATTAACATCACCGATGTTGACAGTGGCGAGCATGTTATCGCCAATCAAACCGTCTCAGAGGTGGGAGTATTCACTTTCACAGCTACTCCTCCGGACTATTTCGGCGAACCGCTGCCAGCGGCAACGTCAGTCAATATTGGTCGTTTTACCCCCGATCATTTTGAAACAGCTATCATCGACGATGGCGTACTGCAGGATGGTTGCAGTGGTTTCACCTACACGAGCCAGTCGTTTACCTATGAGTCACCAAGATTCCCGGAAATGGAGATTACCGCTACAAACAGCGGTGGCGGCACGACGGTTAACTATCGGGATGGCTTTGTCAAGCTCACCGATCCGGCCCTACAGATCAATATGCCGCCAGTTACCACTGACGCCACCAATCTTGGCAGTGACGGTTCTACCCCGTTGAACTTCACCTGGACACCGGGGACAAGTTCTCTTATGGCCAATGATGATGGCACCTTAACCTTTACTCTCGGAGCGGACCAGTTTATCTACACCAAAGAAAGTAACGCGCTGGTTGCGCCGTTCGTCACTGATATCCGGCTTCCCGTGACCAGTATCGTCGATACTGACGCCATTGCCGCGGATGATCTTCCCCGAAGCTTCACGCCAACGGGAACCCAGATTCGCTATGGCCGTCTGCTGCTGCAGAACGCCTATGGTCCAGAGACGCTGCCGCTGACCATTCCGGTTTATACAGAGTATTACAATGGCACTGCCTTCGTGCTCAATGGTGAAGATGATTGTACAACATATTCTGCTGCAAACGTGGGGTTAGCCAATTTTCAGGGTAACCTTGAGCTTAATGAAACTCTAGCTTCGGGAGGAGGGCCGCTTGCCGATGGTCTGAGTAATGATTTGATCTTGAGTGCGCCTGGCGATGATAATCATGGCAGTGTGGAGGTCACCCTGAATCTTGGAGCTGCTGGCCTGGGATGGCTGCAATTTGACTGGGATGGGGACGGCAGTGAAGATAATCCGATGGCCAGAGCAACCTTTGGCATTTTCAGTGGCAACCAGGATTTGATCTATATGCGTGAGTCGGTCTGGTAGTGAGCGGGAGAGATGACTGTTGTTGGCCTGTTAAAAAGAAATTTTCCGCATGATGATGGACATCTGCTCGACCGTCTTGTCAATGAACTTGATTCCCACCCCCATTTCGTCACTTCTGATCACCACCCCTTTCAGATCGAAGCTTTCCGTGCGGGCGCCTTCGCCCACGGTTATGGTGATATTACACTCGGCTCCCAGTGGAAGTTCGTTTTCGGCTGGGAAAAAACATCCTCCCATACTGAGGTTGGCGATGGCTCCGGAATGATAGGCATCCACCTGGAGCAGCGAGAGCGCAGCCGGGATATCAACGGTTATACGGGTATATTTTCTCCTGTCTAATTCCATAGAAAATTGTTTCACCATGTCCATGCGGTAATCATTAGGGTTAATGGCCAGAAAGGGTTTTCTTAATGGCCATTCCTACTCCAACCAAAGTGACCGGTTTTTCCAGAATATAGGAAACACCGAGCTCGTTCATTCTGTCTATCTCGGCGGCATCTGCATAACCGCTGATTACGATTGCCTTCTGGGAAGGGCTTATTTTGAGGATCTTCTCATAAGTTTCCCGGCCATTGAGTCCTGATCCCATATTCATGTCGAGAATGATCAGGTCGACGCTATTTTCTTCCAGGTATTTCAGGGCCTCCTCGCCACTCCTCACCGCATGAGTATGGTAGCCAAGATTTTCCAAGAGCTTGTCCATCAGTTCATTATGACTGTGCTCGTCATCGACGAGCAGGATTCTCTGTCCTTCCCCTCGCATGGTTGCTCGGTTCGCCGATTCACTGGACACGCCGGGCTGGTCACGGGTTCCTGGTAGAAATATATCGAAGCGAGTGCCTGGATTGTTGTCCTTGAGTTCAATCCAGCCATTATGCTCCTGAACTGTGTTCCAGACAATGGCAAGGCCAAGACCGGTGCCACTCTTGCCGCCACCCTTGGTTTTCGTGGTGAAAAAGGGGTCGAAGACCTGGTCTTTTTCACATATGCCCGCACCATCATCGGTGATGGTCAGCTGAATATAGTCGCCTGCCGGTGCCAATCGTTGCTGTTCGTTGGAGATGGCAGAATCGAAGGTTACGTTTTGGGAGTGGATCTTGATGAGACCGTTTTCCCCAACCGCTTCCATGGCGTTGGTGATCAGATTCATGAGGATCTTGTTGATGTGCTGGGCCGAACAGTAGCAATTGAGAAGATCACTTTGCAGCTGGGTCTGAATGAGTACGCCCGGATATTTGGCCTGTCGCTCCGTATGTTCGATACTCTGCAGGTAATTCAGAACAATGTCATTAATATTATCGACGATTGTCTGTGGCAGCCGGCCTCTGGCCATCATCACCAGATCCTTCACCACCGCCGAAGCCCGTTTGCCCGCCTCCTGGATTCTTTGTATGGCTGGATAGAATTCATTCTCCTTACCCATCTGGTGCAACAGAAGATCAGGATAGGTGACGATGCCGGTGAGGATGTTGTTAAGGTCATGGGCCACCGATCCAGCCATCATGCCCAACGCTTTCAGCTTCTGGGCCTGGGCTAGTTTGTGCTGGAGGAACAACTTTTCGTCTTCGGCCTGGATTCGGGCGGAAATGTCGCGAATAGAGCAGACCATGGCCGCATCTTTGTGGTATTCGATTTCGCGGGCATTGACTTCAACGGGAAACTCGCTGCCGTCTTTTTTCCTGCCAATCAGCTCGAAGATGCCACTTGAGCCGTTGAGCCGATCCTTGGCTGTCTGCATATCTGCCGGAAACAATTGTTCGAGGATGTTGACGTCGGCCAGTTCCTCCGTTTTGTATCCGAACATTTCGAGAAACTGATTGTTAGCTTCAATGAATTCGCCGTTTCTATGAATAACGATGCCTTCCCAGGTAGCTTCGGCAAATGCCTTGAACCTGTTGTTGCTTTCTTCCAATCGCTCACTCAGGGCATTGTGTTCGAGGGCCTTTTCAATAGTACGCAGCAACCGCTCATGATTAATCGGTTTTCTTAAGAAATCATAAGCACCGCTTTGCAGGGACTCGACGGCAGTTTCCACGGAGTTCATACCGGTGAGCATGATCGCTGAGGTGCCATGCATATTTGATTTGATGTGTTCGGCAATGGTACACCCCGATACATCGGGAAGTCCAACATCGAGAAGGACAACATCAAAAAGTCTCTCTTTGAGATATTGGAAGGCTTCGTTGCCATTAACTGCGTAGGTGCATTCGTAACCGTAGTGGTGCAAAATGGTTTGCATGCTCTCGGCGAATCGTTCCTCGTCATCTACCAAGAGGATGTGGGGTTTTTTCTCCATAGATTTTGTGCTCATTGCCGAATAGTTACCCTCCGAAGTAAAGAATGAAGCGCGTACCCTCATTTGCATCGCTTTCACAGGTAATCGAGCCGTTCAATCTGGTGACGATTGTATGCACTATTGATAAGCCGAGACCGGCGTGACCTTTTTTCTTGGTAGAAATAAACGGCTTGTAAAGATTCTCCAGGATCTTGTCGGGTAATCCTGGGCCATTATCTTCAACGATAATTTCAACGCCTTGCCCGTTTCGTTCGCCAGTTTTTTCACTGTCTGCGACCGCTCTGGTAGTAACCTCCACTTTACCATCCGGACCAATTGCCTCGGAGCTGTTTTTCAGAAGGTTGAGCATGATCTGCTTAAGACCGTTTACTGAGCAGCCTACCGTGGGCAGGTCGTCGCCCGGTTTGAACAAGAGTTGTTGATTGATTCCTCCAAACAAGGTTGATGCGCTCAGCTCAATGACACCGGTTAATACCTCATTGATATCCAATGGCTCGATGTCGTCGTGTTGCGTTGATGACAGCATATCCATCTGGTTGACCATCGTTGAGATCCGTTCAAGCTCCTCGCCGACAATGGTCAGTTCATTTTGCAGTTCAGTATTTTCGGAATATTTTATATTTATAATTTTCAAATAGTTGTTAATGATGCCAATAGGATTGTTAATTTCATGGGCGACTTTCTTCACCGTCGTTGAGAGCATCTCCATCTGCTCAGCTTCCTGCTTTGCCGCCTGTCGACTGGCGATCTCGTGATTGTGGAGATTTGTACCTAACTGCTTGACAAGACTGCGCAGTACAACCATCTCAGCCTTTGATAATTCCTGCATGGCCGGGGGAAGTGCCATCAGGGCAACCCCGATGGTCTCGCCTGCCCCAGGTATTGGCAAGAGGAGCAGGGTGTTGCCGCCCAGCATGTCCAGTAATTGGGTGTCGGCCAGGTTACTTTCCAGGTTGATGAAATTCAAGGTGTGTTGCTCTGCTGCGGTGTAGGTTTGCTGAATTTTACTGGTACTTTCATTGATCGGCAGGAAAAGGCCCTCAGCGAGATCATTGAGCGGATTTTTCAGGGAGGTGGTGCCTTTCAAATAAAGTTTGGTATTGTCGGGGAGAAAAAACATCACTTCATGCAGGTTGAAAAGGATGTTCAGCGAGTTCTCAAACGAGAAAAGAATTTCCTCAAATCCGTCGCCGTTGATACACCTTTCCGTTAGACCAGAGAGCATGCTGATATTTTTTATCCGGCTAATGAGGGCAATCTGGCTTTTTATGTTCGGTGCCACGGGATAATCTCTAATTGCCGATGAACTGATTGTTTGAAAAACCTTATCTTCTTCTTCCGAAGTATCTTCTCTTTCACAGTCAGAAGAACCGGCGATATCCCTGGTATGCATATCAAATTCTGCGGCGACCGTGGACACCTCTTCGATGCTTCTCTGCAGGGTTTTTTCAAGATCATGGTCGTTGAGTTTGAACAGCAGTTTCCCCGCTTCACTGGTATTGGCAGAGAGCTGCATCTCTTCACTTAACAGGTTGGCCAGATAGGTGATTTTAACAAGTGGAAACGCTTGGTTGATCTGTTCAAGTGATTCGTGATGGTATTGTAATGCATCGACGACCTGAAGTTGCGGCTGCCACTGCTGCAGCAACTGTGCTCCGGCCCGGCAATGGGTCATACCAAGCAGCTGTTCTTCCGCCCAGAGGAGATTCTGCTTATCCTGGGTTCGCTGGAGGATAGCTTCATGCTCCTGGGGAAAGGCGGAAACCAAGGCAAGCCTGCCGATGTCATGAAGCAGCCCGACCAGATAGGCTTCATCTTCTCGGGGGTAGCCTATTTTTCTGGCAAAACGTCTGGATAGAACAGCACAGAGTTGGGAGTGGTACCAAAATGAATAATGGTTGAAAAACCCTGCTTTTTTGAGACGTTTACGCTCAAAAACCTGATGAATTGCTGCGTTTTGAACTACTTTTTGGGTTAAGGCAATACCGAGTGCGGCAAGGCTCTTGGCTATATCAAGTGGCTTACCGCGGCCAAAATCCTTGCCTGTGCTGGCCACCTGCATGATTCTGAAGCTCAACGCCGGATCATGGATGATGATGTCAGCATACTCTTCAAGCGTGTTCTCGGAGTGCTCGAACGTTTTAAGCAGGGTTAAAAGTATTTCCGGAATAGGGGGAAGATTCCTGGGGCGCTGTACCTGGACCGGGACATCACTATACCTCGGAATCTGCTGGGTCATAGAATCGTTCTATAAAACGCCTTAGTGAAGAAAACAAGTGAAGCACTTTCTTAATCCAATCATAACGAGTTAATTCCGGCTAAATTAACCTGTTTATTGATTCATAGCCAGTAGTTTTCCAACACATTTCAGGAATGTTGCCTGGTTTTTTTTAGAGCCATTGGTATTTAGCCAGATTCCATCCGTATGTTTTTTGCTTGTCCACGGTTAGGTTTGCTTCTTGT
>JASJDT010000025.1 GCA_030065655.1 Desulfocapsaceae bacterium
GCCGGCTTTTCCTGGAGAAAGGAGAGAAGAGATAAAGCAAGTACTTACTTGCATGATACGTGCCACTTTTTGCTTTCATCATAAACTCAAGGAAACAGTTGCAAATAGTAGGATTCAATCTCACTTACATGTTATTCTAACCACGATTCAATACAATTTTTTGTACATTTTTCCTGTTTACGGAAAGAATCGCGGTTTATCGAACTATTGCAATGACATATATGTGAAAAATTTTAAACCCCAGTTCAATTCCTGGCATACATTATTTCTCTAGCCACCAGAATTCATCGAAGATTACAAATTAAAGCTATGTTATTTTTATATTTTTAAAAAAGAAAGTCATTCGACTATCAGCTAAATTGCAATTGACGAGTTCTGATCACGTTCTCGTTGTGTTCAATTTCCTTTACAAGTTTAGAGGTGGAAGGAGACTCGAGATCAATAACATTGTAACCAATAGTACCGTTAGACTCATTAATATAGCTGGCAATATTGATATTATAGCTACTGATCACATTTGAAGCGAAGGCTATCATACCAGGAACATCACGGTTGATCACAATCAGTCGGGTTTTCACCTTTCCGGAAGGAATTGATTCCACATTCGGAAAGTTTACGCTATGGACAACATTACCATATTCAAGGTAGGATGAGAGTTCATTCACAGCCATTATTGCACAGTTCTCTTCAGACTCACTGGTGGAAGCACCCAGATGAGGAGTAGTCAAAACTTTGGGATGGCCAATTGATGCGGGGGTAGGAAAATCCGTTATGTAACCCTGTAGATGTCCAGCATTCAGTGCTTCCAGTACAGCCTCTTCATCAACGACCGGACCCCTGGCATAATTGACTAAAATTGCATCTTTTTTCATCATCCTGAGAAATTCACCATTTACCAGTCCCTGAGTACTTTGATTTAAGGGTAAGTGAAGACTAATGATATCAGCATCAGCAACAGCCTGGGCCAACGTTTTGGTTAGTTTCACTTCTGGCAGTAATTGGTGGATATTTTCCACCGCAGGTCGTGGGTCAAAGCCTTTTACCTTCATATAGCGGTGTACGCCGCCATTGGCGAGACGAACACCTATCTGACCAAGACCGATTACGCCCAGGTTTTTACCGGCTATTTCCACCCCCCGAAATGCCGCCTTCCTCTTCTCCACTTCATTGTTTACCTCGGCCGGATTTATGCCAGCCAACGACTGGCAGAATCGTATGCCCTCATAAATATTCCTGAGCCATACGCCAACCATCGGAAAAACAAGGTCAACAACGGCATTAGCGTTTGCTCCCGGTGTATTAAAAACGCAAATGCCTTTTTCAGTTGCTTTTTCAACAGATATGTTATTGACCCCTGATCCGGCTCTGGCAACGGCAAGAAGTCCTGGATATTCATCCGTATCAACTTTTGCGCTTCGTACCAGTATACCATCAGGTTTTGCAATATCAGCGGAAACGTCATATTCATCGCCCATTAGCTCAAGACCCTCTCGAGCGATGACATTCATCGTTTTAATTGCATATTTATTCACCTTAATCTCCTTTGCAGCAGAGCCTGAAAACAATTTAAAATATTTCCGTCAACATAGAAATGCTGTTTTGCCCCTTACCACCCATTATCCAATGCCAATCTCAACCCACTTCATTTAATCTACTTTATGTACTATTGCTCTTCTAGAAATATTCAGGTCTTCCATCTCTCAAATGGTAGAGAAAAATGAACCACTCTATTGAACCGATAGAGGGTCTGTTCTACTTCTGTCGTAAAGCAAAGAAAATGTCGTTCCTTTTTTACCTGATACCCCTGTTTCTCCAAAAAAGCATGAGAGAATTCAACAACAACTCCTTTCTTCAAAAGGTGAATGTCATTCTTTCTCTGTTGGTCATTGTGCTCAATAAACTGTAATGAATGAAATATTTTTTTTCGCAAATCACTGGTCTTCAGATCTTCTTTCTTTTCAAGTTCTGGAGGAAGAAACCGATGCCCGCATCTCAACCAGTCATAGCGAAGAATTTCGAATATGTAATCCTTATCACTGCGACCAGAGAGTACATCGAGAAGTAGAGAAATAAGAAATTTTTGAGTAGGAGCCTTGAAAAAAAGACCTCTCTGCCGGCAGATTTCCAGTAGATCCCAAAAAAACTCAACTATATCCTCACTTTTCTCCCGTAAATAGGCCCATAAAGAGACAAAATACCTATTATTGAGAAAACGTTCCACACATTCGCTGAACCAAAAAAGGTCCTGGAGGGTTGGATGATCAAGCCATTTGTTCGCCAGAACAGAATATGGAGCCGCCTTGCTGTATGTGTATTTGAACTCCGGTGCTGTATGGCATATGGGCGTATCCGGCAGTATCTTCAAGAGACCCATCTGAATATAATGCGGATTCATGGCAAACACGTCACGAAAGGATTGGTAAAAGCTCTCCGCCGTTTCGTAAGGAAGGCCAAGGATTAAATCAACATGGAGATGTATGGTTTCCAGCTGGCGCAATCTCTCAATCGTTTCATGGGCTAAAGCTATATCCATCGGTCGTCTGATGGCCTTCAAAGTTGCTTCATTGGTGGACTGAATACCAATCTCGAATTGAAATTTGCCGATGGGCAGACGCTCCAGAAAAGCAAACATCTCCTCGGAAAACGAGACTGGACTGATCTCGAAGTGAAAAACCGTATCACATTGCTGCCCAAGAAGAAACTCCCATATCGCCAGGGATCTTCTAGGGTTATCATTGAAGGTGCGGTCAACGAAACGAAGTACTTTGGGATTATGTCGGAGTATGTGGCGCAATTCTTGTTCGACAAGTTGAAGATCCTTGTGAAACACTCCGGTCTGAGAGGCTGAGAGGCAATAGGTGCAGGAGAAAGGACATCCCCGTGAAGACTCGTAATAGATATGCTTGTCCTCGAGGTGGGTGGCAAAATCACGGCCAATATACGGCGAAGAGAAGCGGCTCCTCACCTTGGCACCTATATATTTTCTTTGCAGTTCCTTGCGTTGTAGATGTTCGTAAAATTCTGTTCCTACACCTTCTATTTCGCCAATGACCATGGTACAGCGCTCATCATCAACAGCCATGCCAACTATTTCCGCCTGCGGCCCACCGACTACGATTCGACTCTTTGGGCTTATGCTCAACAGGTCGGTGGCCAGTTTCTCGCTAAGATCACTATTCCAGATGGCTGTAGAGATGAAATAATAGTCTGCCGATGTATCGCTAAGGTGCAAGAGCATCTGATAGTACGGATCGTTGATGGTGAATTGGGCAATATGCGTTTGCAGATCGTCGGCATAGTTTAATATTTCATTGCGAATATAGAAAAGGGCCAGGCAGGAATGGGTATACCGGGCATTCAGGCCGACAAGAACTATTTTCATCATTTAAAAGTCTCAAGGATTAACAAAGAGTAAATTCGGCAATAAACAGAATGTCTCTACCAGCAGTAGAGAGGTATTTGTTCACTTGTTATAAACTTTAGCGAGTTTAACACAAAGTATTATAATAATCCTTAACACAGATGAACGACGGCCACCAGACCGTGAATTCTCAGCTCAGATCCTGGTATGCTTTATGATCAAAATATTACGCCTCCGATTGTTAACTTGTAATATTATTCTGCTTATCGCCCTTTGTTTGAAGATGTTGGTCCCATCTGCTTCTCAAGCAAAGAGCAATGAGTCTGAAATGCTCTATGAATTAGCCATATCGTTTGACCTTGAGGCCCGACAGCTTATTGGCACGGCCCATCTGAAAATCCCCCCTCAGAGAAGTATAACCCTTTATTTTAACGACCTCCAGCCGACAGGTATCCTCCTGCAGCATTCATCAGCAGCACCAACGATTTTTTCACCGGAAAAGGTGAGCCAGATAACCATCAATCCCGAAAACAGGTCACAGGAACTTTTTATTTCCTACAACAAAACGGTTCAGGGAGGATTCGATAATTTTATCACCAGTAAGGGCATTACCCTTCTCAACAACTGGTTCCCGCAACCATCCGAAAAGGTGATTTTTCAATTAGAAGCAAATGTACCCCAAGGATTTACTGCCCTTACGGAGAGCGATCATCTTCCTGGTAAAACCCAGAACCCAAAGCGATTCACCTTTTCCAAAGCTGTGCAAAATATCCATTTCACGGCAGCTCCTTTTATCATCGATGAAAGAGAAGTACGTCGAGGTCTGAAGGTCTATACCTACCTCTTCCCAGAAGAGCAACAACTTGCTGATGAATATCTGGAGGCTGCAAAAAAATTTATACTCCGCTACGAGGAAATGATTGGTCCCTATCCCTACAATCATTTCGTCATCGCCGAGAATATGCAGCCAACGGGATATGGTATGCCGACCTTCACTTTATTGGGCAAACAAGTAATACGCCTGCCATTCATCAAAGACACTTCGCTCGGCCACGAAATCCTCCACTCATGGTTTGGCAACGGCATCGAAGTTGACTATGCCCAGGGCAATTGGAGTGAAGGTTTAACCAGCTATTTAGCCGATTGGCTCTACCGCAGTGATCAGGGGGAAGATACAGCAAACCGAAAGGAGCAGATCCTGAAGTACCACAGCTATGTCAATGAAGATAATGCTATTCCCCTGGCATCCTTTACCTCAGCTCACCATAGCCAACCAATGGCACAAGCAGTGCGAAGCATAGGCTATATCAAAGGGGCGATGCTCTTTCATGAATTGCGTGCTCTCATTGGAGAAGAAAATTTCACTCGGGGAATTCAAGAGTTTTATCAGCAGTTTCTGGACAATAGAGCTGGTTGGCAGGACATTGAGAATGTTTTTTCCGTGATTTCTGGAAGAAATCTCGAGCGTTTTTTTAACGAAAGGCTCAATCGTACGGACATCCCCAACCTCCAAATGATGAATATTAAAGTCGATAACTCACCGGGTAATACTACTCTTAGCTTCACCCTCCGTCAACGGACCGATTCTCCTTATCAGTTGAGGATACCTATTCAGGTTGAATCAATCAATTGGAGCGGGCGTTTTATTCGCGAGATCAGCGCGGAAGAAGAAGAGATTGAGCTTCCCCTGCGCTCACCTCCCACCAGGATTATTATCGATCCTGACTATGGTTTCCTGCGAGAGCTTACGGAAGATGAGATGATACCAACACTCGCGCATTTTCTGGGAAGCCGCCAGGTACTACTTGTTATTCATCCGGGAGATAAAGACCACTTTGGTGGTTTGGTCAATTTTGCCATTAAGAATTCCTGGGAAATAAAAACAACCGAAGAGGTAAGCGCCGCTGATTTAAACTCGAAAAATCTTGTTCTTCCAGGAAGAAATAACGAAACAAGTCTTTCCCTTTTTGGTCCTCTCAGTCAGCCGGATAGTGGAGTAAGCCTGCAATCACGCAATCATCCTTTGAGTAAGACGAACTTCGTTCTACAAGTTTTCAGTGTCGATAGCGAAGAATTGAAGATGGTGCTTCCCAGGCTGCGTCACTATGGCAAATACTCTTTCCTCCACTTCGTGGAGGGCAAGATAGCCGCGAAAAGCATCGCTTCTGCCCAAGCTGGCTACAGTGTTGATCTCGCCGCAGATCCTAAGGTTTTGCCTGCCCGGCAACTGACACCGTTTGCAGAGATCGCCAAATCAATTAGCAAAGCTGATGTCGTCTATCTTGGCGAGAGCCATACCTCCATGAAAGACCATCATCTACAGTTTCTGGTTATTGAAAAATTGTTTCATGACAGAGGCAAAATAGCCATCGGGATGGAAATGTTTCCGGCCAGCAGTCAAAAAGTGCTCGATGAGTACATTTCGGGAAATTCAGGAATGGATGAACAGGAATTTCTCAAAGCTTCACGCTATTTCCAGGTGTGGGGATATGATTACCGATATTACAAACGCATTCTTGATTTTGCCAAATCACAGAGGATACCAGTCGTTGGCCTCAATATTGAAAGGGAAGTCGTCTCCTCCGTTTATAAGCATGGCTCAACTGCCAAGCTGACAGAAAAGCAGAAAAAGCTGTTGCCCAAAGAACGTGATCTCTCCTTGCCGGGTTATGCCGAGAGGCTCCAGGCGATCCATGGACTTCACCCGCACGGTGGCTCAGGCCAGGCTGGACTGAGTGGCTTCATCCAGGCTCAAGCCATCTGGGATGAAGTTATGGCTGCCAATATCGCCAGCTATCTTCAAAATAATCCGCAAACAACCATGCTGGTCCTGGCAGGCCGGGAACATGCCCGTAAAGACAGTGGCATACCGCCTCGAGTTCAACGCCGCCACAATGCCATCCAGTATGTGTTGATGACCGAAAGTGAGCAACAAATCCCTTCGCCCGAACTGGCTGATTTCTTTTTTTATATGGAGGAGCAAAAACTGCCTCCGGCCGGAAGAATTGGTGTTGGAATCGAAGAAAAACAGGATGACAGAGGACCGTTTCTTGAGGTAAGCTCTATTAGCAAAGAGAGCAATGCGCGGAAATCGGGACTTCGGTCTGGGGATAGAATATTAAGTATAAGAGGCTTTAGCATAGCCACAATGGAAGATATACGGGTAGCTTTGGCAGGTACAAAGGCGGGAGATAAGGTAGCCGTAAGTATCCTACGGGGACTGCCAGGCACTGCAAAGGAGAAAAATCTCGTAGTGGAGCTATTCGATCCCTCCGGGGTATGACCTAGCTTGTAGCTTGATCACAGGAGTAATACGTGGACTCACTTGCCCGAATCGCTGAACAGAGAATCCAGGAAGCCATGCAAACGCAAAGCTTCACTACCTCAAAGTGGAAAAACAAACCTCTACCGCTCGAAGATGACTCGCATATCCCGAGTGATCTGAGAATGGCTTATAAAATACTAAAAAACAGCGGGTACATTCCCCCGGAAATTGAGGAGAAAAAGGAAGTACAACGCCTTGAGGAGCTCATTATTGCCACCGAAGATGAGCATGAGCGTCTGCGACAGATGCGCAAACTCAACGTGTTATTAATGAAAATCGATGCGAAACGAAAGACACCTTCAAATATTTCACAGCAGGATGATTACTACCGCAAGGTTGTCGAGCGAATCAGCCTGCATGCCAAGAAAAAGGACTAGTTAGTTTCCGTCCTAAAACTAGCAGTTTCGGAGTCTTCGCTTACCTGGCTGAGATGAAGGTGTGCGAAAAATTTTACCACAGGCGCCCTGAAAGAAGTGCCCTTGGGGTGCATATATTTGATATCTCGGAGTCTCACTCCGTTCGCTTACCGGAGGATAAAATTTTGAGCATAACGAAGATGTCGGTCAAAAGAGCAGTTTTTGGATGGAAACTAGTTATACTGGTCAAAAGCCCTTACCACACTTTTTCGCATCGAGTTCATTGAATCAAATAGTGTCTGCGCACCTGCACCACAGGAGATCATTCACTAAGAACAAAGTTTGCCTGTCTGGCAGCACTTCCTCTTTGCTGTCTGGCAATCTCACCAGCCCGAGAACAGGCAGCTTGGTATTCTTCAGAGTGACGCTGAAAGTACTCAATTTTTACAGCTAATTCATTCACATCTGCCACTCGAAATCCAGCCTCAACCTGCTCAAGCAGAGAGGCTGCATCATGAAAATCTTCGATGTGAGGCCCGTAAAATACTGCTTTGTCCCATAATGCAGCTTCCATAAGATTATGTCCGCCTTTAGCCACCAGACTACCACCACAGAAAATATAGTCGGCAATACCGTAGAGTAGCGCCAGTTCGCCCATGGTATCGACGAGCAGAAGATCGGTAGTTCGTTTTTCCTCCCCGCTCTTCACAGCACTAAAAAGTTGATAGAAGATACCCTCTTCCGCAAAACTTCTGGAGATATCCTCTAATCTTTCCAGATGACGCGGAGCAATGATAAATACTATTTTCCTGGAGTCTCGAAGTCGTTCAAAAATGCGGCATAGCTGCAGCTCTTCATCTTCATGGGTTGATCCGGCAATAAAAACCTCTTCATCAGTCACTTCAAGTAATCTGCGATATTCGTCATTGACTCTATTTCGATCGGCTGGTAGATCCAGATCATATTTAACATTGCCCTCAACGGCTAGTTTGGTATCTCTGGCGCCAAGGGCAAGAAACTTGTCCCGATCATTTGCAGAGATTACTGCAATTTTATCAAACTGCTGGATAGTCCTTTGAATGAATTTTGCCGTTTTCAAGTATTTTCCAAAAGACCTTTCAGATAAACGGCCATTCACCAGGTACAAGCGCACCCCTTTTCGTGATAACGAATCAATCAATACAGGCCAAAGTTCCGTTTCCATGCAGATATAGATGTCAGGTGTAAAGGTGTTTATAGCTCTCTCAACTATTCCGGGAACATCCAACGGAGCCAGAAAACACTGAGCTGAATCAGCAAGCTGGATTTCGGCGACCTCTTTGCCGCGCATCGTCATGGTGGTCAGGATAAAGGAAGCAGAGGGCAATTTCTTCGACAATTCCAGGATAATCGGCCTGACCGCCTGCACTTCACCGACAGAGGATGCATGTAGCCACACGGTCACGCCGTCCTTGTTCTGAAATTTGGGCTGGAGCTGATAGCCACCAAAACGCTGCCATAGCCCCCGACGGTGTTTGCCGGTGAGCAGCACCAAGGGTAACGAAATCGGCAGACTACCAAAAAAAAGGAGGCCAATTATCAAACGATATACCAAAAGCACGTTAAACGCTCACTAAGAACACTTTGAAATTGTAAATAAAAATGCTCACGATCAGAAACTGCATAATAAACTCATAAATAGTTTCGCAGTCAATCGAAAATAATGAAGTTTGACCGAAGGAAAATCATCACATAAAAATTCGCTGACATCTACCGGTGTAGTGGTTAGTGTACAGCTTGTTTTGTTAATTTTGTTAATTTTGTAAAAACGGTAGCTGGCATGTGCAGGTGGAGGAAAAAATGCATAAACTGACTGCTCTCATCTCAACATTAGTTGTAATTCTACTATTTAATGGAGAAATTGTAATGGGTGACTCACCAAAAAAAGACGGTTTATATGCCGAATTCGATACCTCTAAAGGAAAAATAGTCTCTCTTCTCGAGTTTGAAAAAACTCCACTTACGGTTGCCAACTTTGTCGGTTTGGCAGAGGGGACCAAAGAATTAGGGGCAGGAAAGGGAACTACTGGTAATAAATTTTACGACGGTCTTACCTTTCATCGAGTAATACCTGATTTCATGATTCAAGGCGGCTGTCCGCTCGGCACTGGTACCGGCGGTCCAGGATACACATTCCCTGATGAAATCGATTCGAGCCTCAAACATGACAGCCCTGGAATCCTGTCCATGGCCAATGCCGGTCCTGGCACCAATGGCAGTCAATTTTTTATCACTCATGTTCCAACCCCATGGTTAGATGGCAAGCATACGGTGTTCGGTCACGTGATCGAAGGTCAGGATGTGGTCAACGCAATCAGGCAAGGGGATACAATTAATAGTGTCACCATAATCCGGATCGGGGAAGCCGCCCAAAACTTTAAAAGCGACCAGGCAGCATTTGACGCTCTCCTGGATTCCATGGAAGAGCGAGCCAGGGAAAAGGAGATTGCTGCTGAAGCAGCGGCCAACAAAGCAATCGAGCAGAAGTGGCCCGATGCCGTGACCACCCCATCCGGGCTCAAATTCGTCGTCGTTGAAGAAGGAGACGGTGGAGAAACACCTGCTAAGGGGACTACTATCAAAGCCCACTACACCGGAAAGCTCCTTGATGGCACTAAATTCGACTCATCCTATGACCGCGGCCAACCGCTTGAGTTCCCAGTGGGCACCGGTCGAGTCATCAAAGGCTGGGAAGAAGCCTTTCTCTCCATGAAAAAAGGAGAAAAACGAATTCTGATTATCCCACCTGAACTTGGCTATGGTCCTGCAGGACGTGGTCCAATTCCACCGAATGCAACAATGATTTTCGATGTTGAACTGGTTGATTTCTAATCTTTCATCGTTGGTTCATTGCTGGTCCAGCACCACCCTTTTGCTGCAAGGTCTAATTTTATCTCAAAAAAAAGCGGAACCTCGTAGAGGTTCCGCTTTTTTTATTGCCTGTATACGTTTATCTAAATTTAGACTTGCCAAAAACTTGAGCGATAAGATCACAGACCGAGATCGTCGGCAATTTCCTGCATTGCTGCAAGGCTCAAAGCACAAAAATCGGCAAGAGGAATTCCAGCCTGCTCACACTCTTTGATAATCTCCCGGTCTGCTCCGCGGGCAAATGCTTTTTCTTTGATGCGTTTGCGAACTGATTTAGGTTTGACCGCTGCCAGCCTCTTGGCCGGATTAACCAGAGCAGTGGCTATCACCAGCCCGGTGATGGTCTCCCCTGCCGCCAGGCCGTGCTGAAAAGGGGTGGTACGGCTTTCACCGGGATGGGCTTGGAGATTGTGGAGGCGGATGGCATCAATAATTTCAGGATCTATTCCTTTTTCGTTAAGGATCTCGGCTGTTTCCTGAGTATGGGTTGCCAAATCCGGTTGACTTTCGGCATCAAGATCATGAAGAAGCCCGGCCAAGCCCCACTTATTTTCATCTTCGCCAAGCCTTCTTGCCATGGCCTTCAGCACTGCCTCGGCGGCGAGACAATGCTTGAACATATTTTCATTTTTGACTCGAGTTCTGAGCAGATCCAATGCATCTTCTCTGGATATGCCGTATTGCTGGTATGACATGGGTGTACCTATTGCTTTTGGGAAAAATATTGTCTAGCGCATCTTATCTCAATACTTCAAGCCGACTCGGTCACGAACAAGATCAAGGGTTCCAGAGGCCTTCTCTCGCGCTTTAGCAGCGCCAGCTGCAAGAATTTGCCTCAACGTCTCGGGATCATCGAGAAATTCTTTTTTCTTGCGACGAGCTTCACCAAAAAAATCGTTGAGCAGCTCGAGCAGCTCGAGTTTGATATAGCCATAGGCTGCGCCGCCATTAATATAGAGGTCCCGCACCTCGGCAGTTCTTTCAGGAGTAGCAAATAGCCTAAATATACTAAACAAATTACATTTCTCCGGATCCTTGGGATCTTCAACCGGTGTGGCATCCGTCTCAATGGCCATAACCCTCTTCTTCAGCTGTTTGCCTTCTAAAAAGATGGGGATGGTATTGCCATAGGATTTGGACATCTTTTGGCCATCAAGGCCTGGTACCACTGCGGTCTGCTCGGAGATAGCCGGTTCTGGAATGACGAAAGTTTCACCAAATTCATTATTGAATTTCTGCGCCAGGTCCCGAGCGACCTCTAGGTGCTGCTTCTGATCCTTGCCCACTGGAACCTGTTCGGCCTGGTAAAGCAAAATATCGGCGGCCATGAGAATGGGATAGGAAAACAGACCATGGCTGGCAGCTATACCCTTGGCAACCTTATCCTTATAGGAATGACAGCGCTCCAAGAGCCCCATGGGTGCAAGCGTGGAAAGAACCCAGGTAAGCTCGCAGACTTCGGGAACATCGGACTGCACCCAAAAAATGCATTTGTCCGGATCAAGCCCAAGAGCGAGAAAATCGGCGGCCGCTTCAAGTGTCCCCTGCGAGAGTTTTTCACGATCGTGAACAGAAGTCATGGCATGAAGATCCACAATGAATACGTAGAGCTCAGAGCTCTCCATACGTGAGATCATGGTCTTCATCATGCCAAAATAATTGCCAATATGAAGCTGTCCAGATGGTTGAATACCGGAAAGAATTTTCATAAGTCTAAATCAGGTTAGTGTTTACATATGGGAATGAACAATACAGCGGGTAACCATACCGTAAATGCATAAAAAAAGGGAGTGTGAAAAATATGTATTTCACACCCCCTGCTTTCTGCAAAGAAATATATGCTATTTTACTTCTTCAAAATCGGCGTCGACGACATCATCGTCGTCATTCTTCTTACCGCCAGCTGCACCACCGGCACCGCCAGCAGCTCCACCGCCGCCTGTTCCACCCTGATCGGGATTATCCTTGGCGGCTTGTGCATACATAAGCTCTGCTAATTTATGAGAAGCAGTGTTCAAAGCTTCCATGGCGGTCTTGATCTGATCGACATCATTGGATTCGAGCACACTTTTGACATTCTCGATTTCCTTTTCAACATTTGAACGGGTCTCTGCATCAACCTTGTCTCCCAGGTCGTCAAGACTCTTCTGGGTCGCATGAACGAGGGCATCGGCCTGATTTCTGGTTTCAACAAGTTCTTTTCTCTTCTTGTCTTCTTCAGCGTGCAGTTCCGCGTCTTTGGTCATTCTTTCAATCTCTTCCTCGGTGAGACCGGAAGACGCTGTTATTTTAATGGACTGCTCCTTACCTGTGCCCAGATCCTTTGCAGATACATTAAGGATACCATTTGCATCGAGATCGAAGGTCACTTCAATCTGCGGAACACCTCGAGGTGCAGGAGGAATGTCAGAGAGCTCAAATCGACCGATGGTCTTATTATGCTCGGCCATCTCCCTCTCGCCCTGAAGAACATGGATGGAAACCGCCGGCTGATTATCAGCGGCAGTTGAAAATACCTGGCTCTTCTTAGTGGGCACGGTGGTGTTTTTCTCGATGAGTTTGGTGGTCACTCCACCAAGAGTTTCTATACCCAGTGAAAGTGGGGTGACATCGAGGAGCAGGACATCTTTAACATCACCTTGAAGAACACCACCTTGAATGGCTGCACCAACAGCTACAACCTCATCGGGGTTAACACCTCTGTTGGGTTCCTTTCCGAAGATTTCCTTCACTTTAGCTTGGACCATGGGCATCCTGGTCATACCACCGACGAGAATTACTTCATTAATGTCTGAGGCATCGACACCAGCATCTTTAAGTGCAGTTTTGCATGGCTGCACGGTTCGCTCAACAAGATCACCCACCAGGTTTTCCAACTTTGCTCTGTTCAACTTAATGTTGAGATGCTTGGGGCCTGAAGAATCCGCCGTAATGAAAGGCAGATTAATATTGGTCTCCTTGGTGGTGGAGAGCTCCATTTTGGCTTTTTCCGCCTCTTCTTTGAGACGTTGAAGAGCCATTTTGTCACTACGTAAATCGATACCCTGTTCGCGCTTGAATTCATCAGCGAGCCAGTTGACAATCCTCATATCGAAATCTTCACCGCCGAGAAAGGTGTCGCCATTGGTGGACTTGACCTCAAATACGCCATCTCCGATCTCCAGAATGGAAATATCAAATGTTCCACCTCCAAGATCAAATACAGCAATCTTTTCTTCGCCTTTTTTGTCAAGACCGTAGGCAAGTGAAGCAGCGGTTGGTTCGTTGATAATCCTCTGAACGTTAAGACCGGCAATTTTACCTGCATCCTTGGTGGCCTGACGCTGTGAGTCATTGAAGTAGGCGGGAACCGTCACTACCGCTTCGGTGACTTCTTCTCCAAGATACTCTTCCGCCGTTTGCTTCATTTTGCCAAGCACCATAGCGGAGATTTCAGCGGGCCGGTAAACCTTGCCTTCAACCTCAACTGAAACGCTACCATTGGTTCCCTCAACAATTTTGAAAGGACTAACCTCTATAGATTTCTTAACCTCAGCATCGACGAACTTCCTACCAATGAGACGCTTGATGGCATAAAGGGTTCTTTCTGGGTTGGTAACAGCCTGCCTTTTGGCGACCTGACCGACCATTCGTTCTCCATCGTCAGCAAAGGCAACGATGGACGGTGTCGTTCTGTTGCCTTCGACATTGGCGATCACTTTAGGATCGCCACCCTCCATTATCGCCACACATGAATTTGTGGTTCCTAAATCAATTCCTATAATTTTGCCCATATTTTTCTCTCCTTATATCTTTTTTCGGCATTTCCGAATTTCATCCTTCTCAGTAGCGTATATTATTGTATTTTAACAGGTATAAACTTTGTCCTTTTTAATCTTTTGTCAAGGCAGCAAGAGCGCCCATAAACAGCCATTTTCAAGCTATTTTTCAGCCTTCCCCGAGCTAACAGTAACCTTGGCTGCACGCAACAGCCGATCCTTATAAAAATAGCCTTTTTCATACTCCTGAACCACATGATTTTCAGGCACCGTTTCACTCGGCTCCATGGTCATCGCTTCTTGTTTATTTGGGTCAAAAGGCATGCCTTGACTCTCAAAGGGCTTTACTTCGAATTTATCAAGGCTCTTATAGAGTCCCTCAAGCGTCAACTCAACACCTTTTAGCAGACTGGCGAGCTTCTCCTCTGAATCATTATCGCCAACCACTCCCTGGCTCACTGCTCTTTCCAGATTGTCCACAACCGGCAGAAACTCGCGGAAAATTTGCTCCCCTGCAAATTTCATAGCAGTAGCACGCTCTCGTTCATTGCGTTTTTTATAGTTTTCATAATCTGCTGCCAGGCGCAACATTTTGTCCTTAAGATCAATCACTTCTTCTTTTGCCTCAGCGAGTTGTTTTTGGAGATCTCCTGATTCATCGTCGGGCGTCTCATCTCCATCTGTTGGAGAGGCAGTTTCCTCTTCAGCACCATCAGATTCTGTTTGGGCATCCATAGTCTCTTCAACGAGATCATCCTTTTGCTGTTTCTTACTCACGTATCCCTCCACATATTTTCATCTTAGTAGCAGCACATAAAAAAAAGGCTCAAAAGCCTATGAATGCTTCCTTTCTCCGTAATTAAGCTTGTGCGAACAATAAGTAGACAGGTTTTCCTTGTCAAGAAACGCCAGAGTAAAAAAAATCGATCTCATTTGTAGATGCCAGCACGCTGATATATCTACGCCAAATTATTTCCGCTTACCACGACTTTTTGCTATACTACATCGGTATGGTTCTTTACAAGATATTATAACTTGCCAGTTTTTCCATAAAAATTGAAACTACAACTATCACGATTTACTCAGCAGACAACATTAACCATGAAAACATTAGATTTACGAAGTGATACGATTACCCGACCAACAGAGGCCATGTGGGCAGTAATGCATAAAGCAGAGGTGGGAGATGACGTATACGCGGAAGATTTGTTAACGAATCAGCTGGAATCTCTTGCTGCCGAAATTCTAGGCAAGGAAGATGCACTCTTCTGCCCTTCCGGGACCCAGTCTAATCTCACGGCTCTGTTGACCCATTGCCAAAGGGGCGACGAATACATCGTTGGCCAGCAAGCCCACACTTATAAGTATGAAGGAGGTGGTGCAGCTGTTTTTGGCAGCATTCAACCGCAACCACTGAACGTTCAAGAAGATGGCACCTTTGACCTGGCCGAAGTAGAGAGCTACATCAAGGAAGATGATTTTCACTTTGCCCGCACCAAGCTGTTCTGCCTGGAAAACACTCATGCTGGCCTAGCCCTTCCTATGGATTATCTGCAAGCATGTCATAAGCTTGCCAGAAGCAGGAATCTGCTCCTCCATCTTGATGGAGCAAGACTCTTCAATGCAGCCAGAAAATGGGACGTAGCCGCCAGTCAAATAGCAGCATTGTTCGATTCCGTATCTATCTGTCTCTCCAAAGGTCTGGGCGCTCCTGTAGGTTCACTTCTCTGCGGCAATAAAGATTTTATTAGCGAAGCCAGAAGGTGGCGCAAGGTTCTTGGAGGTGGCATGCGTCAAACCGGAGTGCTTGCCGCAGCAGGTATATATGCCATTGAAAACAATATAGAGCGATTAAGTGAGGATCAGCACAACGCCGAAGCACTGGCCAGAGGATTACAGGATATTGCCGAAGTACGTGTCAATTATCATGATAATCAGACCAACATGCTCTTCCTCAGTCTTCCGCAAAAGCAGTTAAAAGAATTACACGTTTTTCTAAGACAACGTGGAATTATAATTCCGGACGGGACGCAGGTGAGAGTTGTGACTCATCTTGAAATAGACAGGCGTGATGCCGATTTCATCGTGGAAACGTTTAAGACTTTTTTCTCCAGACCTCACTGAAAGGCCGGTTGCCAACTCCTCTTCAGTATTTGTCAATCATTGTTGAAAAACAATGATATGAGTTCAGCACCACTCGCCTCTATGATTTTTATGATTTCTCATGGGCGCGGCAACTGCCTTTTTCAGCTGTACGAATATCGCTCTGATGCTTGGCAATTGAACGGATTTTGGCCAGTGTCTGTCTGGTGGTCTCCGACATCTCTTCACCTTCGAGTTTTTCAACTTCCTCACAGATTGCCTTGAAAGCGTTATGGATTTTCTCTGTAGATAGCATTTTTTCTCACCTCCCAAAAAAAATCATTGCTCATACTTCTGCAGTTTATTCTGCAGGGTTTTCCTGCTTATACCAAGACGTCTTGCCGCCTCGCTCTTGTTTCCCTCTGTTTCTTCCAATGTTTGCAAAATAAGCATTTTTTCAGCTTCCTGCAGTGATGACGGGGGGCCATTTTCTATATTATTCACTTGACTTTTTTCATTGTATTTCTGTAGTGATAGCGGCAGACTTTTCTCGGTGAGCTGTTCACCCCGCATTAAAATAACCCCGCGCTCTATGGCATTTTCGAGCTCACGAACATTTCCTGGCCATTGATAGTTAAGCAAAAGCTGCATGCATTCCGAGGTGATGCCTTCCACCGTGCGCCGATTTTTTTCGGCAAACTTCTCTACAAAGAAATGAACCAGATCGGGAATATCCTCTTTTCTCTCCCGTAGTGGCGGCACCGTCAACATCACCACATTCAGCCGATAATATAGATCTTCACGAAAATTTCCGGCCGCAACCTCTTCTTCGAGATTGCGATTGGTAGCAGCTATGACCCGTACATTCACATAGAGAGTTTCCTCGCCACCGACTCTTTGGAGTTCCTGTTCCTGAAGCACCCGCAATAGCTTTACCTGCATGGCCTGACTGGTTTCTCCGATTTCGTCAAGAAACAGCGTTCCCCCATCGGCTTGAACAAACTTCCCTTCACGGCTTCTATCCGCCCCGGTAAACGATCCCTTCTCATGTCCAAAAAGTTCGGATTCTAGCAGTGTTTCGGCCAAAGCCGCACAATTCACTTTTACAAACGGTCCGTCTTGACGATTGCTGTTGCGGTGTAATGATTCTGCAACCAGTTCCTTACCCGTACCGGACTCACCTGCAATCAATACGGTGGCTTCTGTAGGAGCGACATAGCCTATCATCTCTATGAGCTCTTGCATTGGAGGTGATGTCCCAATTATCCCTGTGGATGGCTCATCTTTACTTTCTTTTTCCTTATGCCTCTGCTTATCAACCTGTTTACGGTCAAGAGCCCGCTCTAAAGCCAGGCGCAATCTGTCAAAATCGAGAGGTTTCGTTAGATAATCATGAGCACCATGTTGGATCGCATCTACTGCATCGTTGACAGAAGAGTAGGCTGTCATGATAATCACGGGGAGATCCGGCTGTTGAGCATGAATGTGAGAGAATGCTTCCCGACCATCCATTCTGGCCATACGTACATCCATGAGCACCGCATCATATTGGTGATTTTTCACGGCTTCAACCGCGGTAGCCCCATCATCTGCCTCCACACATTTCCAGCCCCACTCCCTGAACATAGAACAAAGCATGAAACGATGGACCTGTTCATCGTCGACCACGAGAACAGTCACCTGTTTTTTCGTTTTTTTTACCACCAACCCCTTTCCTCTATTTTCTTAAAGGCCAGCGAATCTATTCAGCTCTTCACTGACGTCAGCCATCTTGCTGCGGTTAAATCAAATAGCTTGGCATTATCTTCTGCCATACACAACAGGTGCGAGAATCAGTATCCAGATACTGTGGAAGCTTTCATAGCAAACTATAGTTCAAGCAAAATTTCTTGCATATAAAAACAATGAAACAGCCACGGCACTGGGGAATAATACACTATAGTAAAGGTCAATTTTTTTTATTTGCTTGTGCAGACTATACTTTATCACTAAAAAAACTAAAAAAAGCAACGCAATACCGACCATTGCCGGAATAAACAAGCCTGTCAATTGGGCCAAGATAATGGTCAGATAGAGTGCCAATACTGCAACTGGAACAAAAAGCAGCTCACCCATACGAAACCTGGCAGGCAAGATATTGTCCTTGAGATTGAGGCGATAGAGTGAGGCAGAGAGCAGTACTACAAAAATCCAGTCCGTTATACCGAAGACAGGAACAAGATTCTCAATACCGGGGATGCCTATTTTGACGAGGATAAAATCTACTAAAGGTGCAGCACCTTCCCCTCCGCTTGTATAATATTCATTGATATCGGCAATCATGGCTTTGGTAGGCCCTTTGCTCACACTGATGGCATCTGCGACTGCCGCGGTAATGCATACGGGTACTAATTCTCCTACCCTCTGAATCGGCGTAGCTAGTAGGCTTCCCAGCATAGTTGCGCCAAATAGGAGATTTGCTGTCGCCAGGGTGCCGCCAAAGGCTCCGGCAGAAAGTTGCATCTGTCGACCCAATACAAAAATGGCCAGCAATATAACGACCACTGCAAAATAGATAACAAGCTCCTTTCGTTCAAGGGCGATACTCGACTTGATTACCACTCTGGCCAGGGAGGAAAGCAAAAGTAGATAAACGCCAAGAACGATTATACTCAATATTGAGTAAAGAAAAGGACTGAAGTCGCTGGGAACGGGTATTGAAATGATGAAGATTGTCAGTAAGAACCAGCAGAAATAAAACGCCAAGAATATTAATTTCATATAGCAAAGCAACGTGCTTGTTAGGTAGAGGGGCTGTGTCTCTTCCCATTTTGCCTCTTTTTCTCAAAATACAGAGATGGCTTCGGGCATCTGTCTATTCTTTTTTGCTTAAAATTCTTTCAAGCACTGATTTTTTTAGAGCATTGGCAAATTTGATGTGGATGCAGTAATCATTATGCATAAAAAAAGAAACCTTTACTATCTGACCTATCATCGTGAATTCAAGTGGTTTACCATCAATATCAAAAGTGAAATTAAGTTGCAGATTTCTGGCCAGTAATGCTCGAGCCGTCGCCTTCTTCGACAATTTGATCTCAAAAGCACAACCTTCAAGAGAAATATCTGAGAGCGCACCACGGAAATATGTTTCTGTTTGCTTTCCGTTCTTGTCGAGCAGATAGCCTTTGATTGGATCAGAAACCTGATAGCGTGGTTTGTCTCTTTTCTCAAGAGACTTCCAACGGGCTATATCCTCCAAACTGCCGTGTTTGATGCAGTAATCGACTATTTTCTCATAGAGTCCTGGAAATTCATCACGCCAGTTATCCGTTGCCTTGTTTTCCAGACAGTAGAGCTTCACATCCGTGTGGCTGACGGCAGTAGCAGAACACAGTGAGATGGAAGTAAAGCTGTATTCTCCCAGTAAGTGCCCTTTTCCTAATTGGGCGAGGACGGTATTTTTTCCTTTGCGTGGGAAAACGATGGTTACCTTGCCCTCATCGATAAAGAAAAGACGAGTATTGTACGCTCCGTGGGAAAGAATAATCTTTTTAGGAGGCAAGACGATCTTCTTCATTGAATAAAAAAGACAGTTCTTCTCCGCTTGAGACAATTCGGAATATAACGCATCCCAAGTTTCGAGATGTTCTTTGTCTATACTATCAGCCTTTGCCTGCTCGATTATTTCTGCAGAATCGATAATTTCTTTCAAGGCAGTGGAGTCCGTCTGCAATAGTTTCTCCCGCAAGCTGTCAGCAAGCGTAAAATCCTTCGCTTTGGCGGCGGTCAGAATTTCATTAAATAATTTTTGAACAATTTCGCCTTGATTATCCTGATCAGAAGAACTGCTCGGTGAAGGTGTGGCCATAATCTCTCCTTCTCTGTCATATTAAGAGACTGAATAATGGTGTAATCTTAATCAGCTTCCACAATTCTGCAAATATTGGCCTTCAGCAGTGTAATGGAGGTAAAAACATAATTGCATTGAACAACTTTTTAAGTCAACCTTCCATCTCTAACTCAGAAATCGACTTTCTGTTACTTAGCCGATTGTATAGATGCTATATGGTGCCGTGATGAACAACCCCAGCTGTTGCTTATTGCCCTCCCCGATCAATTCTATTTAGCATCTCCCTTAAGGATATCTCCGGCCCAGGAGATGGCGGCCATGACCCTGGGAAAGCCGACGGTGGAAATCAGACAAAGCAGGGCATGTTGTATCTCTTCAGCTGAAGCCCCGGCTCCAAGTGCTCTTCTTGTATGCGAATGGACAGCTCCTTCGGAACCTGCAGCTCCAGCGGCGGCCAGTTGAATTAACTGCACAGTTTTCTCATCTAGGGGACCAGCCTTCTTAAGCTCGGTACCTAATCGTTTATGGGCATCAAAAACCTTAGGATATTGTTTTACCAGTTTGTTGTAGTGCTTGCTTGGCACCTTCTTCTTTGTCATCGCCATCTCCTTTATCACCGTTGATCTCTAGTTTCCCACGAATTGTATTCCTCTTTAGCCGGTCTGCTTAAAACTTTTTTGAAGTTGCTGTTACCTTTATCTTTCTATCGTGTATATTATATCACCACTTGTCGAATTTACTGAATTTTTTGTCTCCACCGAAAAATTCCTACCTAATTTATACCTCGCCGTAACCTCCCCCGAGCCGTTCAAAAGACTTTGGTCATAGCCAATAAAAAGGTTCTCGGTAACATTTTTACCAACAACAACAGAGAAATCCGTCTCTCCTTCGCCCTTATCAAGATAAATTTCATCTATGGGAAGATATTCTCCCAACCTATTGGTAATAGTATTGGCACCGCGGAGACCCAGAGCCACCGCAGCGGTGGTAAACAGAGAAGAATCATCGCCTGAGCCACGCATCGGTCTGCCCACCAGAATATAGGAAAGAATATCGCTCTCCTCCAGATAAGGTTCTGAGAACAACTCAAATTGCAAATCCTGTGCTGTTCCGGTTATGTCGACACCCACAGTATTGCCGTCAACCGTACGTTGGGCCCGCGCATCAACACCAGGGTTCTCGATATTACCTCCGGAAAACAGTAGCTTTCCCCTGGTGATATCCAAAGATACACTGTAGAAGGAGAATGTACCCTCGGTCACGGACAGATCGCCGGTGGCGGAAAGATTTCTTCCCGGTTCATCAAGAAGCCTAAATGAACCTTGAAGGTCACTTTGTAAACCGTAGGCATCAACTAACACGTCTTTTCCGAGGGTAACCTGTACGTCCATATACAATTGATCGTTACTTATTTCTTCCTGCTCCGTGTCGTCAACAATGATGATATCTTTAGAAGGCCGGATAGCGTTTTTATTAGTATTTACAACTATTCGAGCATGGGGCAAGGCCAGGTTGCCGCGTAACTTGGTGGTCTTTGCGCTATAGGTAAGGTTGAGATCAGGAGAAACCCAAAAGACATATTCATTGGTATTCATGAGTTCAAACGAGTCACCAACGATTCTGCTTTGCACCTGCAAACCCTGATCATTCGTAAAAGAAAAATTTCCGGAACCCTGTAACTCTCCAGGTCCTGAGCGGGCACTCAGGGTATATTCAAACTTATCTGCCAAACTGCCAAACTGCAGATCGAGATCATCAAGCTCGATGCCTAGATCGGCAATAGCCAGACCTCCATTTTTCAGCACCACCTCACCCTGCGCCTCCGGTTTGGTAAGAGTTCCCCTGAATTTCACATCTCCAGCAAGATCGCCGGTGGATTCCAGGCGTCCATCCGTAAGTATTGAAACAAATGATAAATCATCAATATTGGCGGTAAACTCTGCAGCAAGAGGCTGAGCCGTGATTTCTTGGAAGTTACCATTAAATGGCTCAATCCTGATGTTGCCTTGGAACTCACCATCCTGCATGAGTCTGCTGCTCAGCTGTAATGCCAGAGCTTCTCCTGCAAAGGTTGCAGTTGCGTTGACATCTTGCAGTTGGTATTGCATATCATCTCGCGATCTTTGCTTGATTTCTAGAAGTGGAATTGTTGCCTGGGCGGAAAACTCTGAAATTGTCTGGCTCCGACCCACGGCCTGGATTTCCCCCTCCAGCTCGCCCTGTAGCGGTATATCAATAAAGCCAAAATCATACAGAAGTTGGAGGGGCAATGACCTTGCACCCACCTCAACCAGCCAGCCATCGGTTTGAGCAAAAGCTCCCTGAAAACAGAGAGAGGATTTTTCGTTTTGCAGACAGAGATTTTCAAGTTTGCTGCTCTCTGCACTGATTGTGACAACTGTAGACTCTTGGAGGTGCCATTCTCCATAGTTCTCCGATCCCACATCGACCCTGCTCAACATCCCTGTCCACTGCGTGTCGTATCTGCCTTTGCCATCTATCAGGATATTGCCCGGCTCAGCTATTGCCTTAAGAGCAAAGTCATGTTCAGCGGCTGCACCCTGCACCTCAATTGCAACTGTTTCGAACTCGGTTTTCCCTAAAATGAGATTGTTTGCCTGGATATTGACAGCAATATCACCATGACTTCGCAGGTCTGCAACGATATCACCCTGCAGTGTGCCCATGGTATATTCACCTACTTGAGCGTTTTGCGCAGAAATATTGAGATCGAGCGCTGGGGTGCGGCGATCTCCGGTGATCTCTCCCGAGCTGGCAAGCGTTGCCTGGACCTGCGGAACAAGCTCACTCATGTCTGGTATATCAAGAACGAATTTAAGATTGACATCATCACCCAGATGACCGTTTAGCGATACCCGGGCTTTGCCATAGAGTACTTCGATACTGGTAAAATTGAGTTTGCCTGCAGATTGCTCAATTCGGCCACCACCTTCAACAGCTAAGCTCCGCAGCTCTCCGCTCAACTGCTCAACATCGACGACATAAGTCGAACCATCTTCAACCAGTACGCCGTTTCCGGTAATTCTGGTATTGAGAGCTCCCGGCCACTGTTGAAAAAAAATCGCCGGATCAATCTTGGCAATCTCTAGATCGCCCTGCCACTGATTTTGCTTCAACTTACCGGTAAAACAGAGCGAAGCATCTTTATCTGAAAGGCAGAGATTGTCGATCTGCAAAATCTCCGCACCAAGTATAAGCGGTGTTTCTCGATCGAGCTGAAGCTGGCCTTTATCGGGATGGGTGGCCTTTAATTCAACTATATGTCCCTGCCAGCGCTCAGCCGACCATCCACCACTAGCTCCGAGTTGTAAGGATTGGTTGTCTGTCAAAACTTTCAAATTCACCCGGTGATCTATCAAATTACCAGCGAAATCTACCTTCACCTTATCGACTGCCAACGTCTCTCTATAGATGTTTTCTGCCACCCCTGTAGCCTTGATTTCTCCGTTTGCAGCCAGTTCCGCTTCAATCGTGGTATGCAAAGAGTCAACCGAAAAATCTTGCCACCTGAAGGCTTGGCCGGCAAGATTTGCTGTTAGCACAGCTCGCCCAATGTCACCAGAAAGATTCCCTTCACCTTGTAATTTACCACCAAATTCCGGTAAAAATTTATCTGTATCAGGCACATACAGATCATACTCAAGCGAAAATGTATTACCTATTTCCCCCTGTATGTTAAGCCTGGCATCATCACTTTTGAGCTGCATGCTGATGATTTCTACATCTTTGCCATCATATATTGCCTCTCCGGAAAGATGCATAGGTATTCCCTGCAACTCTCCCTCTAAAGCAGCAATCTTCAGGTCCGCTCTGAAAGAGTCTCCCCGGTATTCGCCACGCAGCAAAGCCTCAATATCCAGGTTTCCAGAGAGTGTTGGCCACATAATGGATGGGTCTAGGCCGCTTGCTTGCAGCTCCGCCTGCCAACTTATTCCCTCGTCCAAGCTGAATTGACCGGTGAGCTGAGCAGAATATGGTGAGTTGAGTTCAACCTTTGCCCTGCCCTCCGCCAGTGAGCCCGTAACTTGGCCTCTGCCCATCAGTTCCGGCAACTCCGCTGGTTTAAATTTCCAACTGCCCGTCACATTAATAGGCCAGTCGTCTGCTATACCCAGCGTTCCTCGGAGTTCAAGATCATACAGATTACTTACCACCTTTAACGTATTAATCTTCAACTGATTTGCTGAGCCAGATGTTTCCACTTCCAGACGTTGAAACATGGCAACCGTTTCCTTTGAGGTGCTAAAGGTACAATTTTCCAGTCGAAACGCATCGATTGAAAAATCAAAGGGTAATTTAAAATCTGGGGGAATCAAAGATGCGGAAGTAGTTGCTGCAGCCGGTTCTTCAGCCAAGCTGACTATGTGTAACTCCCTGACATTACCTGAATAGATATGTAGATGCCCACGGAGCAACGCTCCAGGGTTCCATGAGAATTCAATGTAGTCGGCTTTAACACTCAGGTCCGGATCGACATAATGCATCGCTTTAATGGAGAACCTATCCACCAGTCGACCATCCACCTGGCCTATTTTCAGTCTGCCTCCTGAAAGTTGCTCCCCTGCCCTTACCACAAGCTTCAGACCGGTCTCGGAAAAAACTGCAAAACCAAGGCTAAATCCTGTGAGCAGTGCGAAAATGGCGAGAGCAATACCTATTTTCTTCATCATAAATCACCGCCGATGGTGAGATGTAAACGAAGAGGTGTATCATCTTCGGAGATAGCGGAGGCCACATCGACTCGAATCTGGCCAAACGGCAGTCTGTATCTAGCGCCAATCCCGACACCCCTGCCAAGATCCTCGCTCAAATCATTCACAGCCTTACCTGTATCAAAAAAGGCTGCCATGCTCCAATTCTCATAGACTTGTTTTTCCAACTCAACCGAGCCAAAGAGGAGATACTTACCACCAATAAGCGTGCCTTCTTCATTTCTTGAAGCGAGCTCCCGGTAGCCAAACCCCCTTACACTTTTATCACCACCAGCATAGAAGCGTAGAGATGGAGGTAGATCCTCAACCGAATCGACAGCTGTAGCACCAAAGGCAAATCTGCCGATAAGGCGTAACCCATCAAAAGGAGTGGTAATGATTTTTCCGGAAACGAGTGATTGGCCAAAGGTCGTATCAGCAAAAAGATCTTCCGCAGCGGCTTTGAGTGAAACAGAAAGGAGAATGCCGTGTCTGGTATCAACCGGATTATCGGCAATAATCCGCGAGAGGTAAAGTTTGCCAACCGGAAGAAATCTCTCATCGCTTTCCGAGCCGACTTCGAAACGCTCATCATGTAACTCAAGACCATAATTATAAGCGAAACGGCTGCCGGTATGTTCAAAACCGACGTTCCCTTTTAAGATGGTAGTATCGGTATCCTCCCAGGATTCCCTGTTATAGCGGGCACCGAAGAAGAGGCTGTCATAGCGGGGATCCTGAAGTGGGATGCGGTACAAAAACTCAACACTCTTTTCTCTTTCGGCAAGCTTCAATTCACTGGAAACATTATGCCCGTAACGATTAAAAAGTCGGTTTTCCCAACCTATCGTTCCCCTCACACCCTCATCTGTGGCATAGCCTATGCCAAAGGTATAACGATTATAATATTCTGGATCACTCAATTCCACCGATATTGGAATATACAACCCCTCAGCCTTGTCAACCTCTCCGCGGACAATGACGCGGCCGAAGTAGTTGGTCCTGGACAATGTCTGCTGAAGTTCGACGAGCTTGCCGCGAGAATAGGGATCGCCTCGGTTATAATTTATATAGCCGGCAAGAAATTCAGGAACGAGTAGCTCT
>JASJDT010000195.1 GCA_030065655.1 Desulfocapsaceae bacterium
TCACTGAAATGATAATCATCAACTAAATTGCAAACCGTATTAGTAATGCCGCTATTTGAAATGACTGCTTTGGCTTCAATGGTTTTATCGTTTACTCTTACTCCTCTGGTTCTTTTTTGGTCAACAAGAATTTCATCAACTCGAGCACGGGTGCATATGGTAACTCCATTTTTTTCGAGTTCGGTGGCCATCATGGCAATTAATTTATCCGTGCCACCCTGAAAGGTAAAAACTCCTTTATTCATGAAGTTGGAAAAAACTATGCCGTAGGTAATAGCTGGATCATCCAAAGAGGAGCCATTGGCATACGTTATAGGTTCCATGAGCAGACGATGAACATCACTTCTGCCCGGGAAAAATTTCTCAAACAGCTCTCTTGTCGTAAGTGTTTGATCATCGTAGAAATTCATCTTGCCAACAGTCGTGAAAAACTCTTCAATGACTGTTCTGGCAATACCAAAATTATTTTCCAGAATTTGGGTAAAATCATTCTTGTCAAAAGTTGTTTTCAGTGAGAACTGCGGATTATCAAAAACAATATCCCTTAATTGGACAATAGAGTTCATTATCTCTCTGTTCCAATATTTTTTGCAGGTTTTCACCATTCCATAAGGGAATCCATGCAGAGAGATATCGAATATGTGACCTTTCCTTTTGAACCAGGTTGCCAGGCCGCCAAGACGGTGATGGTGTTCAAGGATGATCACACTGAAACCGCAGTTCGCCATTCTGTTGGCAACGGTGAGTCCACCTAAACCGGAGCCGATAACTATTACATCATATTTATCATTAATTAAATCAAGTGGTGTGGGCATAAAAAGTGTAGAGTTTGCTTAAATTTTGGGAAGGATATGTTGGTTCACCATTGAAACGCCACTGAGCATGGAACCGATTATACCTAAAAAACCCTGGTCGGTGCCAGCCAGGAATAGATTGGTAAAGCCAATGTTCCCATCTTTGATTTTTACAGGACTGCCATAGATTGCGCCATCTATTTTAGAGGTATATCTCTTAATCGTCAATGGAGTAAAAGTATCACGAAAAATCACCCGTTCTTGGAATGTGCCGATATAATTTTCCACCACTCTTGCTGACTGGTTTGCTGCCAGGTCTTTTTCTATACTGTAGGAATGCTCGTCTCTTCTTTTTTTTGCCCACTGGCCATAGTTGGCAAGATGAGTAGAGCGAATTTCATAATACTTTTGTTCCGGTCGACCCTCAAAGTTTCCTGGAAAACAGATAACTCCGCTATTATAGTCGACAAGATCTTTTGGCCTAGAATAGTTGAACGTATTAGAGGAACTAAAAAAGAGAATGGTCTTTTTCTTGGGTAGTTTTGATTCTTTATCGACATCAGCCAGAAAAATCGACTCTATAAATCCTAGACGTTTTTTAAGGGGTTGAGATTGCGGAGTGCCAGTAAGCTGTAGAGTTTCATCAGCGCCAATCGTGGAGATAAGGTGGTCACACTCAATCTGCTCACCATCATCAAGTTCGACTGCTCGGGCAGTCTTTTGCTCAGTGAGTATTCTTACAACCTTGCTCTTTAGTTTGATAGTCCCGCCTAACTGTTTGTAGTGTGCAATTAAGCTATCAAGAAAGTCTTTAATCGTACCGTCCGGTCGAAACATGCCCTCCTGATATATTGAACGAAACATAATAACGAATTGACTAAGGTCTATATCATTTTCCGTACTTGAGCCATAATACATAAGTGGACAGAGCAACATATCCGTTAGTAGCTCGTTATCTAGATAGGACAGAACAAATTTTTTGGCAGAGCGAAATTTCTGCGGCTGAAAAGGGTCGTAAGCAGCAATTGCATCAACAAGTTTGGTAAACCCATTGTAGGAAGTAGAGTACTTTTTAGCAATCTCTTCCTTTAATATTCGAAAATCATTTGAAAAACGAAGAACGTTGTTTTTAGGAAAATGAATTTCACTACAACATTGAGGATAGGTAATAAATGATTTTCGAGAAATTTTGAGTTGCCTAAATAATCTGTTCAGAGGTGCATGTTTTGCGTTTGCCGGGGCATAGTTGGTAACGGCATGCAGACCAGTTTCCAAAAGCTTGTTGCCTCGGTGATAATAGGAGTTGAGACCACCGACTCTATGGTGTTGCTCAAGCAAAAGGACATCTGGGGAATATCGAGCGTAGCGTATGGCGGCAGCCAGTCCTGATAGACCACCACCAATAATGACAAACGAAAACTTCACAAAGCTAGGCTTCTTTGAGTAGAGGTTCTAGATAGTCGGCACAGCTGTTAAGAGTGGCAAGTTTGGGATAGTCTTCTTCGGGGATTTGCAGCTGATGTCTTTTCCGCAACTCCATAACTATATCAAGAAAATCCATTGAATCTAAATCAAGCTGATCACGTAGAGGTTTGTCCGGATTGAGATCATCGAAATCGGCGTCCTCATCAATATCGGCAATTATCTCCACTATCAAATCTTGAATTGCATCACGTGTCATGAGTTTCTCCAAATACGTCCTCTAATAGTTAATATATTATGATAATTTCGTATCAATTTTTATTTATTGAGAAAAGAACCAGTCACTATACCATAGATGTATTATCTTTTTTACGTTTTTTTTAATTGGAGAAAACTTTTATGGTAATCAAGGTCGGAACAAAAATAGCAGGTGTGTTTAATATGAGATTATTTCAGTATTTAACTAATCCACTTTCTAGCCAACTACCCATCTTCAAATTTCTTAACAATTACAGCAGAATTTATTCCGACCATACCGAAAGAATTGTTAAGTATTGTTGTGATTCCTCGTCGTTCAATGGGTTCATTGAGTACTAGGTTGTCAACCTGGCATTGAGGATCAAGGTCAGTTACGTTAATTGAAGGATGAATCATGTTATCATCGAAAGAGGGGAGATTGCCTGCTAGTTCAAGAACACCAGCTGCTCCCATGGCATGGCCTATAATGCTTTTAGTATTGTTTATATACGTTGTCGGACAATCGGCAAAAGTTTTACTTATAGCTTTGCATTCCTCGATGTCACCTTGTCTTGTACCCGTAGCATGAGTGTTGACAATATCAATCTCCGCAGGTTTAAGTGAAGCTTTCTTTAAAGCGGCTTCCATGCATTCGCTTTGTCGTTCACCAAAAGGCAGGACAAAATCCTTGGCATCCGAATTCATAGAGTAGCCGACGATTTCAGCATATATATGACTACCCCTCTGCAAGGCATTCTCCAGGGTTTCCAAGACAAAAACACAACCACCTTCTGAAACTACGATACCATTCCTACCCATATCAAACGGACGGCTGGCACGCCGTGGGTCGTCGGCCTCGGCCAGAGCACCTTGTGCTTTGAAACTCGCAAATATTCCAAATGATTCTGTTGATTCTGATATTCCTCCGGCGAGTGCCATATCGACTTCACCAAGCTGGAGCATTTGTACTCCCTGAATAAGAGAGGCATTACCGGCAGCGCAAGCTGCACCAATGGCGTAGTGAGGGCCGGTTATGCCAAGATTGAGAGTAATTTCACCTGCGGGATTGTTAAGAACCGTACGAGGATTATGATGGTGCGTCCAGTAAGCTACATTGTAGTCGTATTGACTGATATTGTAGACTTCGTTTTCAGTTTCGACTGTCCCATGTTCGGTTAATCCAGTATAGACGCCAATACGGGCTTTGTCATAGTAGTTGAGCTCAAGATTGGCATCGGCAATTGCTTCATTGGCGCAATAGACAGCAATGCAACCAGCCCTGGTACCTTTTTTATTTTCCTTTTTTTTGCGATATTTCGTTTCCGGAAAGCTACATATTCCGGCCGGGGCTTGACCGAAATAGCGTAAATCAATCTGCTGAATGTTGCTTTCTCCCCTGAGAAGTTTTTCTCGATAATCTTTGAGATTATCAGCGTTGGGTGCGGCAAGTCCTACACCGCTGATTACTATTCTTTTAATATCTCTTTGCATATATATTTGCTTTGGTGAATTGGAGTTGACGATGACGTAAGGGAAGAAAGTAGGATACTTTTGGTTAAAATTCAAGTTTAATGACAACAGTTGTAAAAACTATTTCTCAATAAAAAATTTGCAATGGGGGAGTAAAAAAAGCAGAGTCACAAAATGAGCAACTTGAGGAAATGCCAACGGATTATCGACCACAAATGACCAAACCGGGTCTAACAACCCGAACACTTCGCTTGGTCTTTCTCTTATAAAAACTAAAAAATCTAAGAGTGTGTTGCCGTGGTGGGTGTTTGTTGTAAAAATGGCATGATCAGATCCCCAGCTGCTCGAGTGCTGGAAAAGACCTGGTTGAGGACTGAATGTGGCCCATTTTTTTTCAATTCTATCAGATCCCAGCACTCCGGCGCGTTGGCAATGGCCTGCATAAGACCAAGATGTTGAGTGTGACCTGATTTGTATGCTTGAATGTGACCCTGTAACGGGCACCCAAGAAGAGCCATGTCTCCTATTATATCTAGAACTTTGTGACGAATGAACTCGTCTGTATAGCGCAGACCATCTTCATTAAGAACAGAGCTTCTGTTCCAGTGAATGGCAATGACGTTTTCCAGGGTGCCGCCAAGTGCCAGACCGTTGGCCCACAGCTCTTCTACCTCTTCAACATAGCCGAAGGTCCTGGCTCTGCTGATTTCCTGGACGAAACGTTCGGTGCTGAGATCAAGGCAATATGACTGACTCTTAATCAGTGTGTCATCAAAAGTGATTTTTCCACTTATTTTAAGTCCATTATATGGGGTTATCTTAACAGTCCTGTCACCATCTTGATAAACTATCTTTTTGGTTATCCTGAGAATTTTGCGATAATCTGATTGACGTTTTCGGCCACTATTTCTCAATAGCTGGATAAACGGAGCAGCACTACCATCCATTATGGGAACTTCAGTCGAATCGATCTCTATTTCGGCATTATCAATTCCATAGCTTGTCATAGCGGCAAGAAGATGCTCTGTAGTCGATATTCTTATATCTCCTTCACCAATGGTTGTGGCCAGCCTGGTATCAACCACCTTGTTCATGTGAGCTTTTATTGGTTTACTCGCAGGTAGATCTGTTCTTCTGAACTGGATTCCGGTATTAACCGGAGCTGGTTTGATGGAGAGATTGACAGTTCTACCTGAATGCAAACCTACGCCGCAACAATGTATAGTTTTCCTGATTGTATGTTGATATGGATCAATTGAATGATGCATGAATTCTCGTTTTGATTTGTTAGCCGTTTATTTAGATACAGTTATTTTTAGCTTGCTCATGCAAAAAACAATCCATTTGTTCATTGCTTGTTGAACGTGTTTAATGTTATAGTAATTACGGTATGTTGGAGTATTGTGGCGGTATATCGTGCTTATTGCGAATATCTATAAATGCGTGAAAAAAAACACACACATCGGATATTTAGACATAATTGAGTATAGACAAATGTCAGCAATCAAGTTTTTCGCTGGGTAATTTTTGTTAACAAAAAATTTTCAAAGGAAGTATCTATTTCGACTTTCATGGCTAGAGCATACAGAGGGTAATCAACGGCGTATGCCTTAATTTTTACCATATCTTTCTCTGTTGTGATCAAGGCTTCCGCTCCGTACTGTTTGGCCTGTTCAATTAAACGGCTAAGAAACCGTTGTGAATATTTCTGATGATCTGAATAATGCGAAAAGTTGCAAATGTTAAGAGGAAGTCTGCTTAAGGTGCTGTTAAATCGGTGCGGAGCGGCTATACCGCAAAATGCAAAAGCAGGAGCATCAAGATGATCAAGCGGATAGGAATTTCCCTGTTTATCCAGCAGGCAATGCGGCACGTAATTAGCAGAATAAACAGGTTTCTTGTACCAGCCATTTTCAAGGAATTTCTGTAACTCTTTGCCGTTTTCTGTTTTACCGGATCTCCAGTCAGTAATCACAAAGCAGTCCGCTCGTTGCAAGGCCGTTAAGGGTTCTCGCAATACTCCAGCTGGAACAACTCGCAGTTTTTTTAAATTTAGGGAACTATTAAACAATACTACGTCCACATCCCTTTCAACAGCTAAGTGCTGAAAACCATCATCAAGTATAATTATGTCGCAATTAAATTCCTTAGTTGCAGCCAAACAAGGATCCTTCCTTTTTTTGCCGGTGAGCACTACTGTTTTCGGAACTTCCTCGGCAATTAGACGTGGTTCGTCGCCACCCTGGAAACTATCAAGAAAGATTGTCGTACCATCGGAAACAACGTTGATTGGTGCTGTTGCCTTGCCACCATAACCACGACTCACAACCGCTGGCTTGTATCCGTGATTCAAGAAAAAACGGGCTAGATGGATTACCACTGGCGTTTTTCCAGAACCGCCCATGGTAAGATTTCCCACCGAAATTACAGGTACAGGAAAAGTGTGTCTTTGCAGGAAACGAGAGCGAAACAGTGTCTCCCGCAAACGCATGACCATGCCGTACACGATGCTGAAGGGGTGTAGGAGAATTAGCAGCCTATGTAAATTATTGGTCATTTTTAGAGTCTAAGATGAAGGAAAATGTGATTATGAAAATTTTTCCCTTTCATTTTTGTCGAATATTTGTAAAGAACAGTATTTGTATTTTACATGTTTTTTTAGCCCTGATATTTAATTGCAGTTCTTGAAAATGTCATCATTAATAGGGCCCATCAGAAAATTTTTTTGGGGAGGATTACATGAAGAGAAAATTAAGACTACAGTCCATCGCAGTTGCAGCTACCGCACTTTTTACGGTTGGTATTGTGGGCACTGGATTTGCCGCTGACACCATAAAAATTGGTGTTGCCGGCCCGCACAGCGGAGACCTTGCCTCCTATGGCTTGCCCAGTGTCAATGCTGCAAAACTAGTTGCTGAAAAAGTGAATGCCAATGGTGGAATCGATGGTAAGCAGATTGAATTATTGATAGAAGATGATGTTTGCAAACCTGAGGTTGCCACTAATACTGCCACTAAACTCGTTTCCTCCGGCGTGGATGTGGTTCTTGGCCACATTTGTTCCGGTGCTACCAAAGCTGCATTACCAATTTACAATAATGCCGGTGTTTTGGTCATGTCACCATCAGCAACCAATCCAGGGCTCACCAAGAGTGGTGACTATCCAAACTTTTTTAGGACAATCGCCCCGGATGATGCTCAAGCTCAGGTAGATGTTGACTTCGCCTTGAATGTGCTTGGTCTCACCAAGATTGCCGTTATTCACGACAAGGGTGACTATGGCAAGGGTTTTGCTGAGTTTGCCAAGAAGTATCTGGAAGAATCAGGCAGAGCAGATGTCGTTTTGTTTGAAGGTGTAACCCCTGGCGCAGTCGATTATTCGGCCATCGTCCAAAAGGTCAAACGTTCTGGTGCCGAAGCTGTAATGTTTGGTGGCTATCATCCAGAAGCCTCTAAGATTGTCTCCATGATGAAGAAAAAGAGACTTGATGCAGCCTTCATATCAGACGATGGAGTAAAAGATCAGACCTTCATTAAAGTTGCCGGTGAAGCTGCGGAAGGTGCATATGCATCAGGACCTAAGGATACCGCTGATAACCCATTGGCAAAAGTAGCACTTCAGGAGCATAAAGATGAATTTGGAGCAGATCCCGGCGCTTTTTATCAAAATGCCTATTCTGCTATGCTGGCTATGATCAATGCCATCGATGCTGCCGGAACAACTGATCTTGCAGCCCTGAAAAAAGCTTTGCAGGAAGAGAAGGTAGATACCCCTGTAGGCAATATCTATTTTAACGAGCAAGGCGATGCCGTAGGTGTTGGCTTTTCCGTTTATCAGGTGCAGAATGGTGTCTTTGTAGAAATGTAGAATATCTCTATACTTAGTTAAAATACCTGGCACGATTGTCCTTTGGGTTTATGACAAACGTGCCAGGTTCTTTTTTGTGGTCGTTATGGACTATTTTGTTGAACTTCTATTCAGTGGGTTGACCCGAGGAGCGATTTATGCACTGATCGCCCTTGGTTACACCATGGTATATGGAATCATCGGTCTTATAAATTTTGCGCACGGCGATATTTATATGATCGGTGCCTTCACCTCCTTTATTGTCGCCACTGTCCTGTCAATTTATGGCTTTCCCCTGCTGGCCATCATCCTTTTGGCTGGTGTGGCTGCCACCATCTGGTCGAGCGCCTATGGATTTACCATTGAGAAAGTCGCCTATAAGCCGCTGCGTCAGGCGCCACGCCTCTCTCCACTTATCAGTGCGATTGGTATGTCAATTTTTTTGCAGAATTATGTCCTTTTGGCGCAAACCTCCGATTTTCTGCCGTTTCCTACGCTTATCCCCGATTTTGAGTTCATGGAACCCATTGCTCACATCGTCGATTCGACAGGACTTGTGATCCTTTTAGTGACGGCAGTGGTCATGTTTTTCCTTACCTTGCTGATCAAGTATACCCAGATTGGTAAGGCCATGCGGGCAACCTCCCAGGACAAAACCATGGCCATGCTGGTTGGCATTAATGTCAACAGGGTTATTTCGATGACTTTTGTCATCGGTTCAGGGCTCGCCGCAATAGGTGGGCTGCTTATTGCCACCCACATAGGCCAGATAAACTTCTATATCGGCTTCATTGCCGGCATCAAGGCATTTACTGCGGCCGTCCTCGGTGGTATCGGTTCTATTCCGGGGGCTGTATTGGGAAGCCTTATCCTGGGGCTCACCGAAGCTTTTGCCACCGGCTACATCTCAAGTGACTATGAGGATGTTTTTGCTTTCTCAATTCTCGTTTGTATACTGATATTCAAGCCTTCCGGCATTCTCGGAAAAGATGAAACCAAAAAAGTGTAGCTAAAAAATGTTTTTATTCAAAGAAATTCAACGATGCTTTTTCATCTCAATGTGGTTTGTCTTCTTGACCTTTCCTATTATGGTTATCAAGGTTAATCCATACGAGAAAACTGTCGATTGGCGCTGGGAAAATATGGTCTGGGTTGCTATTGGCGGCTTTTTTGTTTCCATGATCTTTCGCTTTCTTTTGCGTAAAAAGGAAGGAAGTGGAACTAATTCAAGCGCTGCTGAAACCAAAAGCGTACCCTGGACCACGAAGATTCTGGAAAACCCAAAATACAGGAACATTCTTATAGCAAGCGGGCTGGCGTTGGCTGTTGTCTTTCCCCATCTCTCTTCCATCTACCAGACCAATATCATGATTACCGCCCTAATGTATGTTGTTCTAGGGCTTGGTTTGAACATCGTTGTCGGTCTTGCCGGCTTGCTAGATCTTGGCTTCGTGGCTTTTTATGCCGTTGGAGCCTATTGCTACTCACTTTTGCATCTACATTATGGAATTGGCTTCTGGGCGGCTTTACCAATCGGCGGATTGCTTGGGGCGATGTTTGGTATCATCCTTGGTTATCCGGTATTGCGGCTCCGCGGTGATTATCTGGCTATCGTTACCCTCGGTTTTGGCGAAATCATCCGGCTCGTTCTTGAAAACTGGAGTGATTTTTCCCAGGGACCAAGTGGTATCTCAAATATTGCCCGTCCTGGTTTTTTCGGCATCGAGCTCTCCCTGAATGATGCTATCATCTATATCTATTATCTGATGGTGATCGCCATTATCATTACTATCTTCGTCGTCAATAGATTGCAGGATTCGCGATTGGGAAGAGCTTGGATTGCCTTGCGGG
>JASJDT010000196.1 GCA_030065655.1 Desulfocapsaceae bacterium
AGGCCGTGGAATAGCCGGGCGGCAGCCAGAGCAACACTGCGGGTATGTCTGAGGTTATGATACCTGCTCAGATTGGCGGAAAAGCTCGGATGCTCTCCCGAGAAGAAATCAGTGATATCGTCATGCACCCGGCTGAGCAAATCGCAATGACGGCTTAAACCTATCTCAGAGATAAGAAAGAGAATTTCATCGAGCGGATTGGCGGTTTCACCGAATTCGAACAGGTGATGCAGACGGAGTTCTGAAATGTGCGTTTTTACCATACTACCTGCGCAACTGATATATAGGTGTCTAAGAGACCTTTTATTTATTAGCTATTAATGCGGATCGGCATCTGCCTGATGCACTGTATAATCTCTCAAGAGACAATGCAAGTCAAGTTCTAAGGCTGAAGACCGTCAATTTTAAGCATTTTTCTATATTTTTAGCCAGCGGCTGGACATTCTTATTTTTAGAATGTATGCTAATGCAACCGGAAGGGAAACAGTGTTTCACAGGGGAGACATGGCCGGGTATTTACGAAAGAGTATGAGTAGCTTTGAAAAAGCGGCTTTTTCGGAGGTTTTTTGCGTCTGATTTTTGACTCTAGTTTTAGCTAGGAATGTGGTGTTAGCAAAACTGGTACGGAAATATCCGATCTTTTTTGACCACAAACAGACGTGAACTTCGATACAGTCTATTTCATAGGGCTCCATACAGCGTGACAGTTTTGACAACCTAATGACAAGCAATAACGATCCCGTTGTTATACTTATAGTAGACGACGATGACCTAGTTCTTAAAACATTGAATGTGCTGGTATCCTCCTTAGGTTACAAATGCCTGCTTGCCAGCGATGGAGTCGAAGCGGTCGAGGTTTTAAGCAATACTTCATGTGATCTTGTTTTATCTGACGTGCTCATGCCGAATATGGATGGCCTCGAGCTTCTTGAGTATGTCAGGGAAAAACATCCTAAAATAGGGGTTATCATTGCCACCGGTTTCAGCGAACGAGCCAGTTATGCCGATGTAATCCAGGCGGGAGCCATTGATTTTATCAAAAAACCCATAGACCAGGCAGAGCTTGAGGCCAAATTGGCAAGAGCTTTGCGTGAGCGGGAAATGGTTCGCAAGCTTGAAGAGCTCTCTCTCAGCGATAGTCTTACCAGTCTTTTTAATCGTCGCGCATTTGAAGAAAAATTTGCCAAAGAAGTTGAACGTGCCAGCCGTCAGGATTATCCTCTCTTTCTCGCCAATATCGATATCGACAACTTTAAAGAATACAATGATATGTATGGCCATGGGGAGGGGGACAATGTTCTCGTTTGCCTTGCCGAGATTCTCGTTGAGTGCACCCGCCACAATGTCGATATGGCTTTCCGGCTGGGTGGTGACGAGTTCGCCGTACTGCTCCCCCAGACCAGTGCCACCCAGGCCACCGAAATCGTTCAACGTATTCTCCTCAAATATCTGGAGGAGAATTACGGCAAGACAACCCTCTCCATTGGTATCGTTTCCTGTGAGCGTGACGAAAAAATCGAGCTTGAACAGGATCTCCTCCGCATGAAAGATCGTGCCGACAAAGCCATGTACGAGGCCAAGAAAGGTGGCAAAAACTGTGTGGTCTGCCGTATCTGATTCTTTGGTAATCTCCTTTACTAAAAGTAAATATTGGCTGTTTTCTAATATTATCTGCTCACTCTTCTCTTTTCGTCATCTGTAAAAAACCGAAAGTTCCCACCATCATTGCAACAGCAAGAGAAACGGCGATCCCGGCCGGCGCGGTGATCCAAACTCCGGCAAGAACCAGCAATAGGGTGGCCACCACCCAGAGAAAGTCACCGATGGAGAAGTAGAGCACCAGGAGTTTACCGGGCACTGATCTTGCTGCAGCCCAGAGCAAATGGATACCATTGCCAAAAAGAGCAATGCCTAAAATTATAAAAATCAGGGAGGGCGCCTGGGTTTCCTGAGCCAGGAAATCCACCACCGATTCTGGTATAATTACAAACGTCAATCCAAAGACCAGACAACTTGTTGCATTTAAACGCATGACATTTTTTAAATTGACCATAAATGCCTCCTTGTGTAAACTTGGTTGACATAGAAAATATGACAAGGATCTGTTTATGTCAACTAGGTTTACAAAAAAAGGTACACCAATGGTCGAGAGCCAGGCACTGCAACTGGTGCTTGGTGCATCCCAGGTGAGCGAGTCAACAACCCGCTATCTCTCGAAAAAACTGAAGAAAATGGGATATGAACGGGTCTCTCCCGCCATGCTCAATTTTTTAAGTAAGCTGGAGTGCGGAGTGAACTATGGTTCTGAAATAGCCAGAAATATTGGTGTTTCTCGGCAAATGATAGCGAAGACGGTCAAAGAGCTGTGTCTGGCCGGCTATTTAGAACAGGTAGAAGGCATAGGCAAGCAGAAGGAAATTCTCTTTACTCATAGCGGGGAGCAGCTCATGGCGGATGCCAGAAGTCTGTTGGCAGAATTAGATGCGTCACTTGTCAAGGAGGTGGGTGATAAGTCACTGTCCGATACGGTTATCAACTTGAGCAAAATAGAACGTATCCTGAACAAGTTGGGTAAATAGAGCGGGGTGCTTGCCCCTTCAAGCTTGATTTTCAGCTACGAAGTCTCGAATAGATTATATTTTACCGATCAAGGGCATCTTTGCTGAAGTTCAGATCAGGGGCGACAGGGTAGTTGCCATCGAAGCAGGCCAGGCAGAAACCTTTCTTGTCCAGACCGGTTGCTTCCACCAGCCCTTCCTTGCTGAGATAATAGATGGAGTCGAGGCCGAGTTTTTCGGCAATTTCTTCCTGTGAACGCTTGGTGGCAATGAGCTGATCAGTGGAGGGGAAATCGATACCGTAATAGCAGGCATGCCGGGTCGGCGGACAGCTGACCACCATATGGACTTCCTTGGCACCGGCATCGCGCAGCGAGCGTACCCTGCTCCTGCCGGTGGTGCCCCGGATAACCGAATCTTCAACGATAATCACCCGTTTGTCCTTGAGAAATGAGCGTACCGGATTGAGTTTGACCCGGACATTGAAATCACGCATGGATTGGGTCGGCTGAATAAAGGTCCTGCCGACGTAGTGATTGCGGATAACCCCAAACTCCAGGGGAATACCTGACTCCTGCGAGTAGCCGATGGCGGCATAATTGCCGGAGTCGGGAAACGGCATGACGAAATCGCCATCGATGGGATTTTCTTTGGCAAGGATTTTGCCCATCCGTTTGCGAGCCTCATAGACATTGATCCCGAAAATCTCCGAATCCGGGCGGGCAAAGTAGACATGTTCGAAGATGCAGAAGCTGGTTTCCCGCTTGGGCCAGGGATAGACCGAAAGCATCTCGTCCTTGGTGATGATGAGCACCTCTCCAGGCTCTATATCCCGAACGTAACTGGCCTCGATGAGATCGAGGGCGCAGGTTTCGGAGGCGACTATCCAGCCGCCGTTGTTCAGTTTGCCCAGACAAAGCGGGCGAAAACCATTGGGGTCTCGGACCGCCACCAGAGTGTCCTCGGTCATAAGCAGCAGCGAGTAGGCGCCCTTTATCTGGGAAAAGGACTCCCATAGTGCCTTTTCTAAACCCAGATGAGCAGTTCTGGCCATGAGATGCAGGACAATTTCGCTGTCCATGGTGGTCTGAAATATAGAGCCCTTTTCCTCCAGATCCTTACGCAGTTGGATGGAGTTGACCAGATTGCCGTTATGGGCCACCGCCAGGGTCGTTCCCTTGTGATTAACCATCAATGGCTGGGCGTTGACCACATTGGAAGCCCCGGTCGTAGAATAGCGAACGTGACCGATGGCGAGATGACCGGCAAGGTTTTGCAGGATCTCTTCGGAAAACACTTCGGGCACCAGTCCCATATTCTTGTAGCAGTCGACTTTACTGCCGTTCGAGCTGACAATACCAGCGCTTTCCTGGCCGCGGTGCTGCAGAGCATAGAGGCCGAAATAGCTCAGCTTGGCTGCATCTTCATGTCCGAATATGCCGCAGACGCCGCACTCATGTTTTGGGTAAGGAGAAATATCCTGATTTTGCAAATGATCTGCCATTGGAGGTCCTTGTGTCGCTCAGCCAGTAAAAGACAAAAAGGCACAGAGCGTATGCTCTTTGTGCCTTTCATCACCACAGGAGATTAACTTCTATAACAATTGCCGCATAAATTCAATAAGAAAGAGTGAGCAGATAATCGGCAAGCGGTCAACACACACGTCCATGCTGTCTTGAAATGCTGAAAATCATAAATAATACTGAAATATGAGACCGTAATGGAAAATGCTTAAATTATACTGAACATTCTTTTCAGTCAGCCTTCTCTACGGTCACCAGAGCAAGAAGCAGTTCGGTCAATTCCACCATATCCTCGAGTTGGATGTACTCGTCGGTGGAATGGACGTTGGTCATACCCGTTGGAATGATAACGGTTTTTAATCCGTTGGCGCTGAAAATGTTGGCATCACTTCCGCCGCCGGCAACACCGAAGGAGAGTTGACGATCAATAGTCTCAGCGGCCTTTCTTAAACGCTGCAACACCGGCTCATTTTCGGCCAGCGACATCACTGGAAAATCCTCTTTGACGATGATATCGATACTTGGCCGGTACTTCCCGTCAATTGCAGGCCAGGCTTCGACAACGTTAGTAAAGATTTTCTCAATTCTACGGGTATACTCCTCGAGCAGTCGAGGGGAATGGCTGCGAACTTCTCCTTCAATTTCTACACGTTCGGGAACAATGTTGGTTGCGGTACCGCCCCGAATGAGGCCGAGATTTACCGTCGAGACAGAATCTATCCTGCCCTGGTCAATCCTGGCAATCGCTTCAGCAGCAATGGCCAGGGCGTTGATCCCTGTTTCCGGGGACAGTCCTGAATGGGCGGCCTTGCCGCAAATTGTGATCTTGATTCTGTTGGCCGCAGGTGCTCCGGTAATAATGGTGCCTTTGGCAGTGGAGTCGAGGGCATAGCCGTAGCGCGATTTTAAAAGTGAAGGCGCCAGCGCTTTGGCACCGCGCAGGCCGATTTCCTCACAGGTGGTGAACAGCAGCTCCAGGGGGCAGTGCGGGATATTGTTTTCCTTGAGAATCGTGACTAATTCAGCAACAGCAGCAATACCGGATTTGTCATCTGCGCCCAGGACGGTCTCCCCTTTACTGGTGAAAACATCGTTTTCCCGAACGACCTCGACACCTTCGGCAGGACCCACCGTATCCATGTGGCAGGCGAGCAGTAGAGGCGTTGTCTCACCATTGGTTCCGTCAAAGGAAATGATCAAGTTGCCGGTGTCAGACCCGGTGACCACGCCGCTCTCATCAATTTTGATGGTGCTGGCACCTAAATCGTCAAAAAGCTTCTGAAGATAATTGGAAACAGCGCTCTCCTGTCTTGAAGGGCTATCGATTTCACAAAGTTCGGTAAAAACGCGGGCCAGCCTTTCACTATTTATCTGCATTTCGAAATGATCCTTGAGCCACTTGCAAAACTATCTTTTCATCCACACTCTTCGTTATACTAAAAATTTTATCCTCGGAATATTCATTATATGCACCCCAAGGGCACTTCTTTCAGGGTGCCTGTGGTAAAATTTTTGGCATGCCTCGACTTTGGACGAAAATCTTACTTTTGCAAGAAGCTCCCTTGGTTTTTGTAATATTACGGATAAAAGATATCTTGTTTATCGTTGCAGGACAACGACCGCATGACAGCTTATCCCTTCCTTGCGTCCGGTGAAACCCATTTTTTCAGTGGTTGTCGCCTTGACATTGATTTGTTCCGGGGTGGTGCGGCAGGCGGCGGCCAGATTCTGCGCCATTGTCTCGAGATAGGAGGCTAGCTTAGGTGTCTGGCAGATGATGGTGATGTCACCATTACCAAGGTGATAACCTTCGCCAGTCATGGTCGTTGCCACTCGCTCCAGCAGCTTGATTGAGTAGATGTCCTTGAATTCGGCGGATGTGTCCGGGAAGTGCTGACCTATATCTCCTTTACCCAGGGCTCCCAGGATGGCATCGCAGAGGGCATGGGTGACCACGTCGGCATCGGAATGGCCGGCCAATCCCTGAGGATGAGTAATGGTGACGCCGCCAAGGATAAGTTTGCGGTTATCGGCGAATCTATGGGCGTCATAACCATGACCGATTCTAATCTGGTTTGTATTATTTTGCCTAAGCAGGTTTTGCGCCAAAGCGAGGTCCTCCGGACGGGTGATCTTGATATTTATCTCCGCGCCGGCCACCAGTTTTACTGGGTAACCGGCATGTTCCAGTAAAGATGCCTCGTCTGTGAAATCAAGCTCACCAGCCTTGCTATAGGCCTCACGCAGCATTTTGAGTTTGGCAGCCTGAGGGGTTTGGGCCTGCCAGAGGCCTTGTCTGTCGACAGTGGCGGTGATGAGAGCATTTTCACCACCTTTCTTGAGGGTGTCTTTGACCGGAACAGCCGCAATTGCAGCACCATGAAGCTCCGTCTGAGCAAGACATTCACTGATCAACTCCTGGCTGACCAGAGGCCTGGCCCCATCATGGACGAGCACGGTGGTGGTTTGCTCCTCGAGTTCATCTAAGCCAGCTTTGACCGAGTCCTGTCGCCGGAGGCCTCCGGCTATGACCGTTGTCTTGTCGTCGAGCTGGTGGTTGTGCAGCAACTCCTGCGTTGAGTTAATGCGGTCGGCGGGAACGACTACGATCACTCGGGCAATCTCCGGATGTTGATGGAAGGCGGCAACGGAGTGAACGAGTATAGGTTTGCCACCAAGCTCAAGGTATTGCTTCGGCAAAGAAGCGTTCATCCTGGTACCGCTGCCTGCGGCTGGTATGATGGCTGCGGCTTGTCGTTCTACCATATGGGAAACTAAGGTGGTGGAGTGGTGGATTCAGAAAAAATGGAGCGGGGAGTAAGCCGAATTCTGTTACCCGCAAGGGCCATGATCATTTAACTGGGATGCCGGTCACCCGACACCTCTTGCAACCTACCCGGAGGAATGGACGGGCCGCCCTTGACACCTCCCTATTTGGTCTTGCTCCGAATGGGGTTTACCCTGCCACCCATGTCGCCATGGGTGCGGTGAGCTCTTACCTCGCCGTTTCACCCTTACCTGCGTACAGGCGGTTTGTTTTCTGTGGCACTTTCCACCGGTCACCCGGTGTTCGCGTTACGAACCATTCTGCCCTGTGGAGTTCGGACTTTCCTCTCCGGCGGAACCGGAGCGATCATGCACCCGCTCCAAAGATGTTGTACTTTATTTTACCCATTCCGGCCATTTTGTGCAGCCGGAAATACATATCTTGCTACACTAGCCTTAGCAAACATGCAAAGCATGACTTACCGGTTAAGAATGAGCAGACTAGTTTGCCGTTTCAAGATGATAGATGATGCGCTGACAGGTCGGACAGGTATGCATTTTATCACCTTTTAGAACCATATTGTACTGCTGGGGTGGTAAATTCATAAAACAGCCCTGACAAACACCCTCTTTAACGTTGACCACAGCAAGGCCGTTGCGACGGTTGCGCAGGGTCTCGTACTTTTTGAGCAACCGGGGGTTAATGTCCTTGACCTGATTTTCGCGGACCGAGGTTCTCTCTTTTTTACCCTTGTTGATTGCCTCGATAGCCTTGCGCACTTTCTCGGTTTCTTCAGTGACCAGGGTCTTCTCGCTCTTGAGTTGTTTTTTGCCTTCGTCGGCCTCGGTGCTGAGGGTCTCAATCTTTTCCATGATCTCGACGATACGCTCCTCGCTCTCCTTGACCTTCTTTTTGGCGTCTTCGATCTCCTTCAAGAGCGCAGTCTGTTCACGGCTGGTCTGCACCTGCATCATCTTTGATTGCCGTTCTTTAACATGAGCCATATGATCGGTAGTCTCATCTTCAAGAGTCCGGCGCTCTTTCTCCAGTTCATCGATCTGAGCAGTCAGCTCATTGATATGGGCTTCTTTCTCGGCAAGTTTTTTCATGCGCTCGTTGAGTGCTTCCTGTTCTTCCTGGATCTCCTGGTTGATCTTATCAATTTCAAGATCCAGATCCTGCAGCGAGACCAGTTGAGCTATTTCTGCGTTCAAGATTATCTCCTTTACGGTTGGTGGTTACTCTTAACTGTTGTTCATATGCAAAGAGACGAAGGGATGAACCTCCGTCTCTGAAAGTTGGACTATTATCTGCCAGTTTCGCTCTCCGGCCAACTGCTCAAGTTTCTGAGCAAGATAATGAGTGGCCGGTTTTTCCGTGGCGTAATGAGTGCCGTCGATGATGGCAAAACCGACTTCTTTTGCCCAGATGGCAGTCGAATGCTTTATTTCTGCAGAGAGATAGACATCTGCACCACGTTTATAAGCCTGCTCAGCAAACTCTGAGCCGCTGCCACCGCAGACCGCCACGGTACGTATCTTTTCCGGTATGGTACCGGCAACATTGAGACTCTCCAGCTTGAGAAGGCTGAAAACTTTATTCAAGAATTCTCTCCGGTCAACCGGTTCGGGATAGGTGCCAATTCTGCCCAAACCTGAGGCACTGCCTTCTTCGGAGGGCATGAGCGGTTGAAGGTTGCTGAGTCCAAGGCCACCGGCCAACACATCGTTAACACCGTCCACTGCTGAGTCGAGATTCGTATGGGCCCCAATTATATTGATGTTGTGGGAAAGGGCCTTCTGCAGGAGCAGGCCGCCAGGATTGCTGGTGTCGATGGCCGAGAGTGGCTTGAAGATAACTGGGTGATGGGTGATGATGGTATCGGCGGAAATGGCAATTGCTTCTTCCACCAGGCTGAGCGTAGGATCAAGACCAATAAGGATGGAGGTGACGCTGTTGTCCGGACTGCCCACCAGAAGACCAACATTATCCCACTTTTCGGCTAAAGCCGACGGGGCGAATCCCTCAAGAGTTTGCAGAAGTTCTTTGATCTGTGGTTTCATCAGTTACAATTTTTTACGCTTCTCAAAAAACCAATAAAAAAAGGTACTTTCCCTGAGAGAAAGTACCTTGTTGGTCTAGTCGGGCTCAACCCCGGATTTTGTGCCGGGGGTGAAGTCGCCTATGCTGGCAGCCCATTGTTCTGCCATCCTATATGTGTAAAATAGTAGTTTTTTCAAGGAACCTGGTTTTAATGATCAGATTCAACAATTCCACCGGCAACTATAAGCTTCTGATGATTGCCGGTCAGCACAAAAGGTGCTGTGTTCAATACTCTTGCCAGATCTCAGGCATCTATTACTCAATTCCTGGGCTCTGGTGGGCGCAGTAGGACTCGAACCTACGACCGACCGGTTATGAGCCGGTGGCTCTAGCCAACTGAGCTATGCGCCCATTCTGCGCACATAAGCCTACTAGTATAACCTGAGAGGCGATTTAGTCAATCAAAAACCTTCACGTGTTGCAAAAACGTCGAGATTTTCTCGCTGATATTCAGAAAATCTTTATTGAAGATAATCTATATACTTGGGAGAATACTCTAAAAGCGAAGGAGAATGTGCTCATTCCAGAGTATTTCATGAGAAATTCGGGTCAACCAGGCACAGACCCCTTCCATTACTTTGCAGGGAAAAGCGCGGTCACCACTACACAATGGCAGAAAAAGAAGTACAGTTTGGTGAAATGATTTTAGTCACTAATATAATGGTGA
>JASJDT010000197.1 GCA_030065655.1 Desulfocapsaceae bacterium
GCTCACCGTGGATGATCAGGACAATGAAGCACCGCTGCTTTCCATCTACGGTGGCAAGATTACCACATACCGTAAACTGGCTGAAGCCGTCTTGAAAAAACTGAGAACCTTTTTTCCCGAGATGGGCGGCGATTGGACTGAGACCGCACCACTTCCCGGCGGAGAATTCCATCCTCAGGAATTTTTCGCAGAGGTAAAGAAACTACAGGAAACCTGCAGCTGCCTCGATAATCGACACGCTACCAGATTGATGAGAAATTATGGAACCAAGGCTTACGAAATTGTCAAAGATGTCAAGCAGCAAGCGGATTTAGGGCGATGCTTTGGTGGTGATCTCTATGAAGTCGAGATTAACTACCTGATGCAAAATGAATGGGCAATGACCGCCGATGATGTCCTCTGGCGTAGGTCCAACCTGGGGCTTTCTCTCAATGAGGAAGAACGCCAGCAAATCGATGATTGGATGCAGGAGAAACTGCGGTGAGCTCCCAGTCCTCCGGGAATGACGCCACCACGACTCGAGGTCGTATCAGCACCATCGATATCGCCCGTTTTTATGGCATTGTTCTGGTCTATTACGGTCATATCGTCGAGCAGGTCATGTATACCGGCAGCGCCGCGGCCGCTGCCCAGCGAAAAGGATTGATCGACAAACTTTCCCACGGTGACCTGCCGCGATCCTTCAATTACCCACGATGCTTACGGCGAGTTCATTGATGTACTCCTCAATTGCCGAATATCCGGAAGGCATCACAGAGTTATGATCATTGCCATCATCCGGGTTGAGGCCGTTGGCGTCTTCCCAGTAATCAGCAATACCGTCATTGTCGTTATCAATTGGCGGATCACCTGGAGTCAACCCTGTCAGCCAGTCGCTTGGTCGGCGTATTCCCCAGCTGCCGCTACGGTTAGTCGTTTCATCCACCGCCCAGGTCGTAACAATATCCCTTGGCCATGCACCTGCCTTTTGTAAAACTGCATCGTAGGCCGCCTGCGGCCGCTGGACAGAAATTGGAACGTAATTGGCATATGAACTGGTGAAATCGAAGGGCGTATCATTGGCAAACTGGCCGGGTGTTATGCCGCAACAGGAAAAGGTGTATGCATCATCAAAACTCGAGTTAGAAAATGGATTGTCCACCCGGCCGACAAAATCCCCGGGATCTTCAACATAGTTGTCCCACAGATAATAAATGGATGGAATCGGAGAAGTTCCATTTTCGGGATCAAACCAGAATGGTGCCAGACTTGTGCTGCCGCCCTCGAGATAATAGTTGCCGATTATGTTGAATTCTCCGACAGCTGTAGGATCGGTTGATGATGAACCGACAATATTGTGGTGCACAAAACCCTCTCGTCCATTGTAAATGACATTATTGATGGTATCCGCTGGTCCCGTTGACAGCGCCGGGGTACGATTTTCACAATGCGCAAAGAGGTTGTGATGAACCGAGATGCGACCACCCAGCGGATCATTAGTATCACAACCGTTTCCGTCGATACATGAGCGATGATTGATCAATCCCTTGGGGTGCTGCAGGGCGTTTGCACCATCCGGATCATAGAGCGGAAAGGTAATGGTGGACCATTGGATGGTGATATCATAAGCACCATACCAGAAATCGATAATTTCATCCGCACCATGGGAGGCGTCGATATGGTCTAGAATAAAATTATGGGCTGCCGAAAATTGAATCGCATCGTGTTGGTGGGGAGGCCACTCCCCGTCAGGATCTGGTGGCCTGATCCGCAGATGCCTGATGATCATATTGCTTACCGGTGATCTGTAGGGTGTATAGAGATGGCCGACGATGGTAATGCCAGCACCTGGTGCTGTCTGACCGGCAATGGTTAGATCACCGTGGGGTATGCGAATATCGCCTTGAATTACGCCGGATACCGCAAAAACAATGATTCTCGGCCCAGCTTGATTTATCGCCCATTGTAAACTACCGGGAACATTCCCATCTCCTGTTAAGGTGGTTACCTTCAGGACCTGACCGTTGCGCCCTCCGGTTGCTCTGGCTCCAAACCCTTCCGCACCTGGAAAAGCTAAAACCTCCTGCGGCGGCGGGGATGGCACTTGAACATCGCCTAACAGCAACAACGAATTTACCGGTGTTGTGTTTGGTACACTTGCATATAAAATTGAATCGGTCGATGTTAAAGGAAAAGGGTTTTCATCTCCTTCCTGGGAGAACACCTGTGCTTGGCTCCCCAAACAACATACCATCAGTAATATGCCCAACCGTTCTATGGATAGACGGAAGAGAGAACGTGGATGTGCCATACCTGAGACCCTCCTTATTATTCTCTATTTTTTTCTCGCCCTCATCTTACCTGACAAATCAAAATTGTTTTAACATATTGTACAAATTCATATTATTATCAGATTAAATCTGAGCGCATCCCCTTCGTTATCAAAGGATCGCGGTGGACTATTACAGCAGCGCCCTTAATGGCTCAAATGTGAATCCATCGGACCCACGAAATATAGAAGCCAGACGATGGTATTTTACCAGTGATATTTCACGAAGAAAACTCGATTTTCATTCCACCTTCCCAAAACAACAACTCATTTTCAATTTAGACATCTTAATAAATATCGTGATTGGAATAAGACGATCACGGCAGGAAAAGCTGGAGCAATTTTTTGTCTCAATCGGCACTCAAACAAAATTGGTCGTACCTTTTTTATACTGCCGAGATCATACATTTGTCTTGCTATAAATTTCAGCTTATCTCTTTGTAAATTAGAACAAACAACAAAATTCCTGACCGGTACTACCACTGTATCAATTTTACTGAAAAAGATCTAAAGTACTTTGAATCATCCAGATGGCATAGGTCATACCCCTGTAATTATTCTGCAAACTTTTACGCCCGTGGTGGTCGAACATCTCCTGTAACGACACTGCTCTTTCTTGGCTAGCCTTTTATCCAATAAATATGCTACGATTACTCGCCGCCACAAAGTGGCAGTACGCTTCTCTGGGTTTTCTCATTCTATCAATTGTTGGCCAAACCTTTAGACCAATTTGCCGAGAAAATTTACGAGAATATAAGAGGGGATGCAGTCAATGTTGGTAACAACCGCCCAGTAGAGACTGCCTGATAGATCAACAATCGAAAAAGCTGAATTATGCAGAATAAAAACACCAAAAGTTACCGCGAATCGCGGAAACCACGCAGTCAATTCACTTCAAGAGGTGAGTATCTCAATCACGAACTCAGCGTGATGAATCCGAAAAGATGGGGACTGAATCTTCCGGGCCGGGACTTCAACTTTGCCTTTGAAGACCTCATTCCTGCCATCGCTGGAACAATTGGTCTCACCGTCATGTGTACAGCCGTAACCAATGCCTTTGCCAACGCCTATGGACTTGACCAGGCCTTCATCATTGAAAATGTCAGAGTCGACATGCTGGTGGTTTCGGTTCTCTTTGTAATCCTTTTTTCAGGGTTTTTTAATCCTCGGGCGAATCTTCCGGGAATTCACGGCCCCATGATGCCGCTGATTCCATTGATGGCCGTCTCAGGCACCCACCCTCTTGCCCTGGCAATCCTGATTGCCATTTTTGGCATAATTCTGAGCATCACCAAGGGTGGATCCAGGCTGGTCAAGGTTACCAGTCAAGGAGTGGCCGGCGGTTTGCTCGTCTACCTTGGAGCAATCGGCACAATAGGTCAGGTAGGTGCGATTCAGAAATGGGCAAATGGGATGAACCTTGGCTATATCGGCTTTGTCGTTCTCATTGCCAACCTCATTCTTTACGCCTACCTCGCCCGGGCCAAGAAACGTTGGCTGGCAATTCCGATCTGTTCCTTTCTCGCCGCAGCCGTTGCTCTTGTTTTGGGAGCACCTTTTGAGTTCACCACTTCTCCAGGCTTGCCAAGTTTTAATCCTTTCTATTGGTGGGGGGAGGATACCGGATGGAAATTGGGAATGCCGGGACTCTCCCATTTTATCTCCTCTCTGCCTTTTGCCATTCTGGCTGTGGCCATGTGGTCACCGGACTTTCTCGGGCATCGAATCTTTCAGGAGATGCACTATCCTAAAGCTGCCAAGAACGTACTGATGGATGTTGATGACACCATGATCAACTGCTCGGCGAGGCAGGTTACTTCTGCCTTTTTCGGCAGCGGTTGCATTACTTCATCCTGGGGAACCTATATGATTCCAGCAGCCATTGCCAAGCGTCCTATTCCGGGAGGAGCCATTGTCTGCGGTGTTCTCTCGGCAATTGTTGCTGTGGCCGGTTTTCCCATGGATATTGCCGTCTGGCGTCCGGTTCTTGGCATAGCCCTGCTCGTGGGAGTCTATCTGCCCCTTTTGGAAGCGGGTATGGAAATGGTACATGACAGCAAAGACACCCAGGCCTCAGGTATCTGCATTTTCTCTTCTGCAGTGGTCAACCCGGTTTTCGGTTGGGCGCTTACCATGTTTCTTGATAACAATGGTTTCATCGGTGATAAGGAACGACCAACGAGATTAAGTATCGGTGACCGACTGATCATTCCGGGCATCGCACTTCTAGTCAGTACCGTTGCCATGGCGATTGTCGGTATGATCCCTGGTATTCCGCCCCTTATTCAATAGTTTAACCTGAACATTTCATGAAGAAACATCGACAAAACTAATATTGTTTAAAAATTTCGATTAAATAAACAACCATTCCTAAGGTACACTTTGTCTATTTAATATGCTTCTTGAAATATTCAGGTTGAAGCATCAATAAAAAAAGGCGGAAGTGAATTTTTCATTCACTTCCGCCTTTTTCGTTTCTCCCGAAGCGAAAATTTCAGATCACGCTGACCCGCACGTCATCTGAGAGAGACTCGATTTCTTCGGCAACAGCCTCATCGTTCACCGACTCCGCTACCGCTAACGCCAGCCTGGCATTGAACATTGTCTCGCCAATACTGGAAACATGCACTCTGTTGAACTCCATATTCTCGACAACAAGGTCAAGATTGGCAAGAATATTATTAATATCCTTGGTCAATCCCGGTCTATCCTTACAGTCAATTTCCAGATTGATCGTTTTGGTGGCCTGGACCTCAGCCGAAACGACCTCTGCATGTTTGAAAACGAGTTGAGGGAACTGCTTTTCAAGCTCCTCTTTCAAGGCCGATGAACTTTCCTCGGCAATCAACACCTTCATCAGGGCTGCGAACTGTCCACCTAGTTTCATCACTTTACTGGTTTCCCATTCCCCGCCGATACCACGGGTTGTTTCCGCCAGGGATTTAATTATCCCGGGACTATCGGGACCGGTAATCGTGGTAATAAAAACAGACTTCATATATTCTTCCTTTTCATGCTGATATCTCTTTCTTGCAGGAGTTACCTTAACTCCATTGCTTATCCTACCAAATTAGCACATTACCAGCCTCTCGGCAATAATCTCAGCAATTAATAATAAGGAAATTAACGAACCCTGGCTCTGCTCCACTGCTAGCCTCAATATTTCATGAAAAAGCAAGTTTTTGCCGAGTTTATATTAAAAATTCATATTGTTAATATAGATTTCATATAGTTTTTGATAGGTGCAGTTTGTACTTCGAAAAACTGCTGGCAATCTAACTCCTTTTTCACCCCACGGGCGTACCTGCTGAGCCCATCCCCTTCGTTATCAAGGGGTTGCGGTAGATGGTAGATTATTACAGCTTCACCCTTGATGTCTCGATTATGAACTGAGCAGGCACCTGAAATATTGAGGCTAGCTAAATAAGTCAGCCGGACACTTTGCGCAGAACCCACTCCAGCGGCCCTCGTCGAAAAAATTTGTTCCAAACCATGGAGAGAACAATACCAACAAAACAGAAAAGTAGCGCAGAGGTCACCGACGTTTGTAAATCCTGATTCTCCAATCGGCCAATTTCTTCTAATACTCCCATACCGATTACCACATGGGCAATATAGAAGGTCAGGGCATACTGACCCGTTACTATCAACGACTTCATAACGATGTTGGCGCTAGACACTTTAGACGTAAACCATGTGCTCAGGGTAATGATCATGAGTGCTGTGCCCCCGGCTGAAATCATATACAAGGGCATTGGGGGAAGTGGGGCCGTGCCGAAGGTATCCTGGATATCAACAGGGTCAACGAAGGGATAGGCGACGAGCATATACTCGGTGAGAAAATGTGATACCGACTCGCCAAATACCGTCATTGCCAGCCCGACCAAAAACAGTCTTATTCTGACGGTCTTAACACCCAAGTCTTTGCGTCCCAGCCACATGCCGCCAACAAGAAAAGCTGCCCAGGGAAATACCGGATGGAAGCCATTAAAAAAAATGTGTCGTAACATCCCCTCCATTGTCCATAAATCAGTGTACTCTAACGTCTTCCAGTTCCATCCCTGCTCGTAATCAAAAATGAGGAGCAAAAGAAGAAATATTGTAACAAGCGTGCTGATACTCAAAAACAATTCGCCGTCGGAGCTTTTAATGAGAAAGGTGCCCAGAAGAATGTAAAAACCATAAAAATGAAGAATATCAGCGGGCCAAAGGGGTGTGTAAGCAAGTCCGAAGATGAAGAGAAAAGCCGCACGTTTTCGTAGCGCGGTGATACGTCTTTTCAAGAGCTGATTGTCATCCTCCATCAAGGCGCGCCTGCAGGCAAGAGACATACCCACACCTGCCAAAACCACAAAGGTTGCAGCAGCCCGGCCATCGAGAAGTCCCACTAACCAGATAAGCCAATCTGGACCATTGGTTTCAGCTCCCATTACCACTTTAAAATTTACTACGACCATGCCAATAACCGCTAGGGCACGGGCAAAATCATAGCCATATTGCCTTGATGAAGAAATGTGCTGAGATGATTGTGTATTTTTTCTATATGTAATTGTTGAATTCATGATTTTGGTCTCCACTATGTACACCGGAATTGCCAACAATAGTGCTGCTACATTGCTGGAATTCTACCGGCAACCATAAATATTTAGGTAACGAACTTACGAGAGTAAAAACGATTAGAATTTCTATAACGTTTAAGAAAGCTTAACCTTTTTGGGTAAACGCTGGCCACGTAAGAGTGAAACGGGCACCGCTCAGAGGTGAATCGGCTACCATCACCCGGCCGGCGTGCCAATGGGTTATGCGTTGAACGATAGCCAGGCCCAGACCATATCCACCGGTGGCCCGGTTGCGGCTATTATCGAGGCGAGTAAATGGTTCAAAGATACGCTGGCGATCTTCCTCCGCTATCCCGCCACCATCATCATCGATATGAATGAAAACACAATCTTTCTCTTCGGCCAGCGTAACTTCGATTTTCGCGTGCGCATGATTCATGCCGTTATGAATGAGATTAGTAACCGCTCGCGTCATATATCTTCTTTCCATGAGACCCTCTTTTTTCTGGGGTGAGAGCAAGTTGTTGAACCCAAAAGTAATGTTAGGATGGGTTTTGCCCACCTTTTCCACTATCTGTTTGAGCCATTCATCTAAGATACAGGATTGCAAATCAATTTGCGGATTGCCACTATCGAAGCGGGCATAGGTCAACGACTCGGTAATTAAATTATCAAGCTCATCAATGTCTTGAGATATTTCGGCAAGATAATGTTTTCTCTCTGCTCCTTTTCTCGAATCGTTCAACATTTCCAAGCCAAACCGCACTCGGGCAATGGGCGTACGCAACTCATGCGAAACGGCATTAGTCAGTTCTCGTTGAGTGTTTATCAATTGCTGAATCCGATCCGCCATACTGTTAAAGGAGTCTGCCAGAGGAGCCAGCGATGATCGTTTGGGAATAACCGCACGGGCCTCAAGATTGCCGTCACCAAAAGCAATCGCTGAATTGCTGATTCTCCTGAGCTTCTGCCAAAACGGCAAAACCCAGACAGTGGTGAAAACTGCGAGAAACACAATAACTATCCCCCAAATAACAACATAAAGGAGGCGAAGATAAACAATCTCTTCTTCGAAGGGTCCCATGCTCAACAAAAACTCACTTTGACTAACCCGCTGATATAAAAGATTGTGATCAATGTTCACAATTATCTGATTTTTAATTAATTTATCAGTTTCCTCGACGGAGAAAGAAACCTCGTCTTGGCGTATCAGGTCAATGGGATATCCGAAATAGGTTTGCATCGAGGTGATATGCTCCTGCCAGCTTTCACGTGGGATTTTTTCAAGATCTTCTGCCAGCAAATGAAATGTGCCTCTCACCAAATCCCCATAGTAGAGATTGATTTCATTTTTAAAATAATGATTGGCAATTTTCTTAGCTAGAGGGCTCAGTGCCATGTCTATAGTCACCACGGAGAGGGTGATAAATAAAAAGTAACTGAAGAAGATACGTTTCATAATTTCATCTCTACAATTAGCTGATACTGACCTTTAACATTCATGAAAAGACGTCTTAGACCGCTGCTGATTATTTCTCCCAGGCATCTTCAACAAAGAGATACCCCTGTCCCCAGATGGTCTTGATCCGGCGTGGTGCTGCCGAGTCATCGCCAAGCTTTTTTCGTAACCTGGAAACCATTACATCCATGGAACGATCAAGACCATCGTATTCAATACCACGCAATTGATGGTACAATGTCTCCCTACTCAACACCTCTCCGCTATTGCTTGCTAAGTACCAGAGCAAACCAAATTCGTTGGTTGTCAACTCAACGGTTTTACCGCTAAGAAATGCGCTGTGAGAGGTTTTGCGAATGCACAATTCTCCGAAGACCAACTCCTCGATTTTTCCCTTGGAAATGATTTCAGGATCAGGCTCGCCTTGTAGTTTTTCAAGACGACGCAACAGTGCACGAATGCGGGCTAAAAGCACCCGCGGCTCCACCGGTTTTTTGACATAGTCATCAGCACCCATCTCAAGGCCGGCAACCTGATCCATATCGTCCTCTCGAGCTGTCAGGATCAAGATGGGTCCGTGATAATCGTTACGCACACTTTGGCATACCGCCAAGCCATCCTTACCGGGAAGCATTAGATCAAGAATCACCAGGTCGGGATTCTCCATTCGAATTCTCTCAATCGCTGTATCACCGCGATCTTCAATCTGGATGACGAACCCCTGTTTCTGCAGATAGTCCTTGATCAAGGCAGCAAGTCTCTCATCGTCTTCAACAACAAGAATATGTGGCGTATCGCTCATTTCTCGCATGCTCCTTCGCTGGTGTGTTTATGCAGATCATTTGTGTAGTTGCTCAGGCAATTATGGATTCATCGCGAGCAACCAATGGTCTTTGCAGGTAGTGATGGTGGTTACCCTGCCTTTGAAATACATTTTGGGGACCTCAATAGCCAATTCCACCGCTGATTTTTCCAGTTTGCTGTGACCATCAGCGGTGATCGTAAAATATTCAGTTTCCTCGTAGGACGTTATCTTCACATCCTGTTCGGTAAAAGGGACGGAGAGTATGCTGCTCTTGATTTCAAGAGGTAGTCCGCTCTTCTCGGCAACCCAGGCCGTCCCCTTGATCCTCGTATCATCGCTGATAAAGGTGTAATCAAACCCGGCGCATCGGATCCCTTTTATCTGGCGAAATTGACCATTAAAATCGGCCGTTAAACGTTGCCCAGCTGTTGCAGTAAAAGGTGTTTCTTCCAATGCCTCAGCTAAAGTCAAAACACCGTTGATTTC
>JASJDT010000198.1 GCA_030065655.1 Desulfocapsaceae bacterium
AAGGTGTGACCGAAGAGATTGGTATCCAGATGCTCGATCAAGAACAAGAAGCCGGAGATTTAAAATCCAGAGCTCCCGTGGTAACGGTCATGGGACATGTTGACCATGGCAAGACTTCCATTCTGGATGCTATTCGTAAAACTGATGTTGCAGAAGGTGAGGCAGGTGGAATCACCCAGCATATTGGTGCGTATCAGGTGCAGTCACCTGCTGGGGATGTCACCTTTGTTGATACGCCGGGTCATGCTGCTTTTACTGAGATGCGAGCTCGCGGAGCCCAGGTAACCGACTTGGTTGTTCTCGTTGTCGCCGCTGATGATGGTGTCATGGATCAGACCAGGGAGGCTATCCACCATGCCCAGGCGGCAGATGTTCCCATAATCGTAGCGGTAAATAAAATCGACAAGGACAATGCTGATCCTGATCGGGTCAAACGAGAGCTGGCCGAACTTGAACTCGCTCCCGAAGAATGGGGCGGGCAGACCATCTATTGTGAAACCTCGGCAAAGAAGAATATAGGTATAGAGAACCTGCTTGAAAATATCCAACTGATGGCAGAGATTCTGGAACTGCAGGCCAATCCAGACCGGACTGCCAAGGGGAGCGTCATAGAGGCGAGACTGGACAAGGGACGTGGTGCAGTAGCTACCGTCATGGTGCAGCAGGGAACCTTGAAGGATGGTGATTATTTCGTCGTCGGCCAACACAGTGGCAAGGTTCGTGCACTCTCTGATTATAAAGGCAGGAAAATAGACAAAGCCGGGCCATCGACGCCAGTGGAAGTGCAAGGCATGTCAGGAGTGCCCTCGGCCGGTGACGAGTTCATCGTGGTAACCGATGAGAAAATGGCTAAAAATGTCAGCCAGTCGAGATCTTTGAAGGCACGGGAAACAGAACTTGGTGCAAATTCCAAAATATCTCTGGACAAGCTCTTTGAACAAATGAATGAAGGCGATGTGAAAGAACTTCGTGTTGTTCTGCGAGCCGATGTGCAGGGAACATTGGAGGCTTTTGCCAAGGCGGCCGAGGAACTTTCTACGGATGAGATCAAGGTACGGGTTCTTCACGAAGGTACCGGAACAATCACCGAGTCTGATATTCTTCTGGCTTCGGCATCCGAGGCAATCATTATTGGATTTAACGTGCGACCAACAATGAAAGTCAAAGAGTTGGCCCAGAAGGAAAATATCGATGTCAGAGCCTATGATGTTATCTATCATGCACTTGATGATATCCGCAAGGCTATGGTCGGTATGCTCGATCCGACATTCAAGGAGAATGTCATTGGCAATGCCGAAGTTCGGGATACCTTCAGTGTACCGAAAGTGGGAACGATCGCCGGTTGTTTTGTCGTCAATGGTAAGATCCAGCGAAATGCCAAGGTTCGTGTCGTTCGTGATGGTGTCGTCAGTTACACTGGCAAAATCAGCTCTTTGCGGCGCTTTAAAGATGACGTGAAAGAGGTTGTCTCCGGATTTGAATGCGGCATAGGCGTTGAAAATTTTAATGATATCAAAGTAGGCGATACTCTAGAAGCCTTTGTCATGGAACAGGTTGAGGCAACTCTGAGTTCGGAATAAGAAAACGATGAACAGCTGGGACCCTAAAAATACTCTCGACTCACTTGGCCTTGGTAAAAAAGGAAAAAAAAGGCCCTCCCGTGTTGCCGAGGCAGTGCGCCATGAGCTTTCAGGCCTGCTTCTGCAAAAATTAAGGGACCCCGCTGTTGCTGGAGTTTCCATCTCCCGTGTTCAGGTTACCGACGACTTAAAGAATGCCAAGATTTACTATAGAGTGATGGGAGAAAAAAAAGCCGTTCAACTTGCTGGCAAAGGCTTGGATAGGGCGAAGGGATTCATGCGCAGCCACCTGGCTAAAAGTCTGAATCTCCGGTACACACCGGCATTGCAGTTTTACTATGATGAAACTGCCGACAAAGCCGATGAGGTTGAGAAACTGCTTCGCGATATAGCTGAGGAAAACAGGTCGAATGAAGATTCCTGAGGAAATGAGCAAAGCAATAGAGGAGGCCCAGAGCGTGGTACTCTTCACCCACGTGCATCCCGATGGTGATGCCCTGGGATCTCTGCTCGGTTTTGCGGCTATCCTGGAAGGTATGCAGAAAAAGGTATTCTGCTATCTTGAGGAGCCGGTACCGCATCTTTATAATTTTTTACCGGGGCGTGACCGGGTAAATACTACGCTTGACGAGTTGTTTTCCTTTGTAGAAGAGAGTGAGAAGGTCATAGCCATCTCTCTTGATTGCGGAGACAGCAGAAGGCTTGGCAAGCATGAGACCAGGCTGTTGGAGGTTAAGCCGTTTCTTGTCATCGATCACCATCAATCCCATAAAGATTTTGGTGACTACCGCTGGGTCGATCCGAGAAAATCCTCGACCGGCGAGATGGTCTTTGAAATAGCCCAGAATCTCCAAGCCCCCATCTCATATGAAGCGGCCTATAATCTTTATGTTGCTATCTCAACTGATACGGGATCTTTTTGCTATGAGGCGACCTCACCAAGGACGTTGAGAATTGCGGCAGAACTTGTGGAACTGGGGGTTCAGCCCGATGAGGTGTCCGGAAAAATTTATAACAATTACACCTCCGAGAGAATCCGCTTGATGGAGATGGTCCTTGGCACCTTACGCCTTTACAAAAAAGGAAAAGTTGCCATGATCCACGTTACTCAGGACATGTTCGCCAAAAGTAAAGCCCGGCCTGAAGACATCGAGGGATTTGTAGATTTTCCCCGCTCAATCAGAGGAGTCAAGGTTGCCGCATTTGTAAAAGAGAACAAGGACAGTGTGATCTCGGTTAGCCTGCGGGCCAAAGGATCCTGCGATGTTGCCGAGTTGGCTAGAGTTTTTAATGGCGGTGGTCATAGAAATGCGGCCGGTTTTCGCTTTGCCGATAAAACCTTGGAGCAGGTGCAGCAACTGGTTGTTGATCAGTTGATTCCGTTGGTTTAATTGTTTTCTGAGGCATTGCGGATATTTAGTATATGCAGTCATGACCGAATTTGAAGCCGGAGTTTTTTTAATCGACAAACCGGTCGGACCCAGCTCTTTTAGCATGGTTCGCCACGTTAGGCGGATTTTGCAGATGAAGAAAGTGGGGCATGCCGGTACTTTGGATCCCTTCGCCAGCGGATTGCTAATAATTTGTGCCGGTAGACCGGCAACCAGAATGATTTCCAGCCTAATGGAGGGAGAGAAAGAATACCTGGCGACCTTAACCCTAGGTAAGGAAACAACAACTCAGGACCCGGAGGGCGAGGTTGTTGCAGAGTGCGAGGTTGAAACGCTCACCAGCGAATTTGTAGAAGAATGTCTGCAGAGTTTCATTGGCGATCAGCAACAGGTTCCCCCGGCCTATTCGGCATTAAAACATAAGGGGAAGCCGCTCTATCATTATGCCCGGCGGGGCATAAACATTAAGAAGGAACCCAGGACAATTTTCATCAACCATCTTGAGCGTATAGATGATTCCACCTTGCTTGGTGGTACGGCAAATGAATTGAAAATTCGGGTTGTTTGCAGCAAGGGTACGTATATTCGTACACTGGCTGCTGATATTGGCAGAAAGCTGGGCTGTGGTGCCTATCTTAGTGATCTACGACGCATAAGGAGCGGGGTCTTCTTAGTGGACGACAGTTTCCCGGGGGATCGTTTTGCCAAAGAAAATTGTCGCCACGAATTTTTAGCTGGAGCATTATCGGTAAATGATGTATCTAATCTGTTGCAATAATCCGGATTAGTGGCTAGGGTGTTGCCCAGATTAGTTAGGTTGAGATTTTACTTGCTAATCTATTTGCCGGATAAGTAATGTTTTAGCGGATTTTGTTTAGCAGCTTGACAATATATTGAGAATATAAAGAAACTCGCCATTGGAAAGGTCGGCCAGCCAAAAGAACTGTAACTGGTCGACAGGGTCGAATTTGCTCCTCGACCAAAGCTTTCTTGTACCGTAATTGAGGTACAAAGGCCCCAAGGAGAAGAGACGCCACTCTATTCCTGTTCTGGGCCGGGTTGAATGAAAAATAGAAGAGAAAACGAGAAATAAGATACAGTTTTAGGAGGTTGTTGTGGCCCAAACGACGTTAAGTAAAAGTGAAATAATCGAGAAGTTCAAGGTACATCCTTCGGATACCGGTTCCTCGGAGGTGCAAATTGCCCTGCTGACGGATCGTATCCACTATCTCAATGATCATTTCAAAAAGCATAAGAAGGATCATCATTCCAGGCAAGGCTTGTTAAAACTTGTCGGCCAGCGTAGAAGCCTTCTTGATTATCTCAAAAAGAAAGATATACAGAAGTATAGAGCTCTGATTAAAGAGCTTGGTATCCGTAAATAGTGATTGTCCAGGGCTGTTGCCCGTTTCATGATTTACGCATGTGCCATTACTCAACAGACTATTTCGGAGTCTCCGTAATAGTCTGTTGCTTTTTTGTAAAACGCATTTCCGGAAAATAAGAGCATACGGGGCTGGTGGATAATCCAGTCGATATAGTGGCGCTGGGCATTTCCCTGATGCAATAACTATGGAGTTAAAATGTATAAGAAAGTAGAAGCACAAATAGATGGAAAAACAATTTCCATTGAAACCGGCAAGTTGGCCAAGCAAGCCGCAGGGTCGATTGTCATTAGATCAGGCGAGACAGTTGTTCTCGTCACCGCAGTAGCAGCAAAAGAGAACAAACCCGAATTGGGGTTTTTACCCCTGACCATAGAATATCAGGAAAAACTTGCTTCGGTGGGCAGAATACCTGGTAATTATTTTAGAAGAGAAATAGGACGCCCGAGCGATCATGAAGTACTGACCTGTAGAATCATTGACCGTCCCATGCGGCCTCTTTTTGTCGATGGCTATTGTGCCGAAACCCAAGTGATTGCCACAGTACTATCGGCAGACACCCAAAATGAACCCGATGTACTTGCTCTTACCGGCGCTTCCTGTGCCCTCACACTCTCCGATATCCCCTTTCAGGGACCGGTCGCCGGTGCCCGCGTGGGCTATATCGACGGCGATTATGTGATTAATCCCACCGTGGCAGAGCTTGCCAGGTCCAGCATGAACATGGTGGTTGCCTGTACGCGAAACGCAGTGGTCATGGTTGAAGGCCAGACGGATAATCTTGGTGAGGATGAAGTCCTCTCAGCAATTTTTTATGCCCATAGCCAGGTGCAGCCATTGATTGACCTGCAGGAGGATTTACAGGAAACCCACGGGAAGACAAAGCGCGTGGTTGAACCGCCTGAAGTCGATGAGGCACTTCTTGCCAAAGTGAAAGAGATTGCCTCAGCTGGCATGACCGAAGTGGTAACCACCTCCGACAAGATGGCCCGAGGTGATCTCTATGATAATCTCAAAAACAAGGTGATAGCCGAACTCGATGAGGATGGTGAAAGGTCACGTGAAATTGGCGATCTACTCTCTTCCTATAAGAAAAAAGTGATGCGGGCAATGATCGTAGAAGAGGAAAAACGCATCGACGGACGTTCTTTTGACCAGATTCGTCCCATAGCTTGTGAAGTTGGTTATCTGCCGCGAACCCACGGCTCTGCCCTGTTTACCAGGGGGGAAACCCAGGCACTGGTTACCGCGACCTTAGGTAGTGAGCGTGACCAGCAACGTGTTGAAACACTCGGTGGAGAGGAAAACAATCGTTTTATGCTGCATTATAATTTTCCACCATTTTGTGTTGGCGAAGTACGAATGTTGCGTGGTCCTTCCAGGCGCGATGTCGGTCATGGTGCCCTGGCTATGCGCGGGTTATTGGCTGTACTGCCTTCAGAAGAGGATTTTCCCTATTCTGTGCGAGTCGTCTCCGAAGTTTTGGAATCTAACGGTTCGTCTTCAATGGCTACGGTTTGCGGTGGCAGTATGGCCATGATGGATGCGGGTATCCCGATCAAGGAGCCTGTTTCCGGTATTGCCATGGGCCTTATCAAAGAGGGCGACAAGGTGGTCATCCTCTCTGATATTCTCGGGGATGAAGATCATCTGGGTGATATGGACTTCAAGGTTGTAGGTACCCAGGAAGGGATTACTTCCCTGCAGATGGATATCAAAATAGACGGAGTTGATCGAAACATCATGGGCCAGGCTCTGGAGCAGGCCAAAGCGGGACGTCTGCATATCCTCTCTGAAATGAAATCAGGTATCTCTGAGGCTCGCGAAGAGGTTTCGGAATATGCTCCTAAGTATCTGGTTCACAAAATAAATCCAGATAAGATTCGTGATATCATCGGCCCAGGTGGCAAGATCATTAAAGAGCTCTCAGCAGAGTATGATGCCAAAATAGAAGTGGATGATGATGGCTTGGTGAAGATATTCACCCAGGACGGCAGCAGAGCTGAACAGCTTATTGAAAAGGTTAAGGAACTTACTGCCGAAGTGGAGATTGGCAAAACCTATGAAGGGCTGGTGAAAAGCATCAAAGACTTCGGTGCCTTTGTGGAAATATTACCGGGCACCGATGGCCTTGTACATATTTCTGAGCTTGATACCAAACGTGTTGCCAAGGTAACCGATATTCTAAATGAAGGTGACAAGGTGGAGGTGAAGGTCCTCGACGTTGATAATAGAGGCCGCATCCGTTTGAGTCGTAAAGCTCTGCTGTAAGTCTACAGTTCACCTTTAACTGTAAGGAAAAGCCGGGCCTTTATTGGTACCGGCTTTTTTTATGTGAGCATGATGAGAGAAGAACGCATTAAATTCCGTTGGTTTGATCCTGATGCATCAGCCGATTTAACCCTGCCAAGCTACGAATCCGAGCTGGCTGCCGGCATGGACATCTGTGCTGCTGTTAGTGATTCTTATACGCTTCATCCGGGCAAGCGCTGCCTGGTTGAAACGGGATTGGCAGTCGCTCTGCCTCCCGGTTTTGAAATCCAGGTACGACCACGTAGCGGGCTTGCCGTGAAGCATGGGGTTACCATACTCAATAGTCCTGGAACGATAGATGCCGATTATCGTGGAGAGATAAAAATTGCCCTCATAAATCTGGGTGATGAAGCCTTCGTTATCCGTCGTGGTGATCGCGTCGCCCAACTCGTTTTAGCCCCGGTTATTCGCGCTCGGATTGAGCTTGTCAGTGAGCTCGATTCTACGGCCAGAGGAGCCGGAGGCTTTGGCCACACGGGTATATAAGTCATGCAGTTCTCAATACTCGGCAGCGGCAGCAAAGGTAATTCTGTCTACGTTGAATCAAAGGACACGGCAATTCTTATTGATGCCGGTTTTTCTGGTAAGCAGCTAAGTAACAGACTATCAGCAATTGGTAAGGATATCTCCCGGGTAAAAGGGATTTTTCTCACTCACGAACATAACGATCATATTAGCGGTGCGGGAGTTGTCTCAAGACGCTCCAGAATACCCGTTTTTGCCAATGATGGGACTTTTTCAGGTGCCGATCAAAAGCTTGGAAAACTTCATAAAAGGGGTACTTTCACAACCGGCGAAGCAACTGCTTTTCAAGATCTGGAGGTTCGCTCATTTAGAACTTTGCACGACACCAATGACCCGGTAGGATTTGTGATAAGCGATGGTGAACATTCTCTAGGATATTGCACGGATACGGGCAAAGTGACCCACCTCATGGCGGCCCGACTGCGAGGCTGTGATGCCCTGATCCTTGAGTTTAATCACGATCCGGAGATGCTTAAAAACGGTCCTTATCCCCTGGCTCTGCAACAGCGGGTCCGGTCCAGCCATGGCCATCTTGCCAATGATGATGCTGCAGCTTTTCTTGCCGGGCTTTTAGAGGAGCAGCTGAGATATGTTGTACTGGCCCATCTCAGTGAAATAAACAATCTACCAGAAATTGCCCATAAAGCGGCCCATGGTGTTGCCTCAGCCAGCAGATGCAGGCTGATTCTCTCTTCTCAGAACACACCCACTTCATTGATTACTTTGAAGAAATCATTAGAAGCCTAAACACTTGAGTGCCGACCAAAAAGTCATCGGCTATTTCAAATTTATACTCTATTCTCAAAAGAATAAATGTAGGGATAATTTCTCAAAGCAATTAAATCTTAGGAATGTGCACTCTTTTATCCTTAGGTTTTTCTGGATTTGCCCGGTAAAGCATAAGGGTTTTGCCAATGAGTTGGACGAGTTCACTCCGAGTAGATTCCGGAATGATCTCGGCGGCCTTCTTTTTGTCAACACTGCTGTTGGTACCGATTTTTACTTTGATGAGTTCGTGATTGTACAGTTCCGTATCAACGGCTTGAAGTAGATTATCGTTTATCCCTTCCTTGCCAATCAGCACGAGCGGGTTGAGTTTGTGACCGAGACCGCGAAGGTGTTTGATCTGTTTCTTGGTTAACGATGTAGAGTTGTTTTGTTGAGGTAAAGTCATATTGTGAGCGATTTTATCCTATAAGATTTTTTACGATTTCATAACCACCAACCCAGGTACCGACTGCTGAGCCGAGACCCGTCAAGATAAATACCAAAAACACCCTGAGCAGCTTGTTCTTCCACCAGCCGGTAAGTCTCGACATATCTTCAGCCACCGTCTCAAATTCTCGCACCACAGGGGGACATGCCATTACCTGGATGAAAGCGGTGACATAGCCTGCGCCTATTACGGGGGTGAGACTGGTCACCGGGGCGGCGGCAAAAGCTCCAATTGTGGTGAAGGGGTGGGCCATGGCCAGAATTGCCCCAAGTGCCGAGGGTATACCGTTGGCAAGAATCCAATAGAGCAGATTGGCACCTGCAACCGATGCACCTTTTTGGATGCCGATGGTAATAATTGAGCCAATGATCACCAAAGGAATGAACCATCCTAAGGTTTTAAAGGTTTGGGAGACGGGAGGGATGGTACTGATGTCAGCAATTGCAGCCGAATTATCTGTGGCCAGATGCTTGATAATACCTTCGACATGGCCGGCGCCAACAACGGCCACAATCTTTTTTCCCGGTGCTGTACGGATTTTTTCGGCCAGGAAAATATCTCTTTCATCTATGAGTACGCGTTTGACATCGGGAAGAGCATCACCCATTTCATTCATGAGTTCGGCCAGCACATCCTTTTTCTTCAGTTCGGTAAGTTTTTCTTCACTTACCTCTGTTTTATCGAAAAGGCTGCCGAACAAAGCGGCAAGGAGATAACCCTTCTTGAAAAATGAGGTGGATTTCCAGGCACGCCGCAGGGTGATACGCACATCCCGATCACATAGAATTACCGGTATTTCATGGGCCCTGGCGGTATCAACTGCTGCCAGTAATTCAGCACCAGGCGTAACTCCCAATTGACTGCCTAACTTCTTTTGGTATGCAGCCATAAGCATATTTACCATCAATGTCGAAAGCTGTTTATTCCGGATTACCTCTTTAAGATCGAGCGCTTGCCAACGTTTTTTCTCCGTTAGTGCCGCGTAGCGTTTTTCATCGAGTTCAATGCAGACGGTATCCGGCTGTTCACTGCTGATAGTTTCTTTGACGAGGTCCACCGACTCCTGGCTAATATGGGCAGTTCCTATAAGATAGAGAGTACGTTGGTCTAACTCAATTACATGAACATCCTCGTGATGCTCCGCTGTCATAATATTTGATTCTAGCATGAGTGAAGGTGAGCAAATGAAAAGTTAATGAAAACTCAAATCAGCGTTGATTTCACCAGGAGAGATCCTTGTGATTACCTGGAAAATAGGCGCGTATGTCGGCAAAATTTGACGTAGCTCTATGATGGTTACGATTT
>JASJDT010000199.1 GCA_030065655.1 Desulfocapsaceae bacterium
TTTCATTTTCTGATTCATTTCTTCGCTAGCAAAATCACAACCTTAGCTCTCGATAAAGACCTGTAACAGCCACCCTCCCAAGAATCAGGGGAGGGTCTGTTGAGAACATCCCTTAGAATATTAAATAAGGTAAATGCCAGGATATTCCTCCACGTTTCCTGGAAATTGTTTGGCGAAAAATGATAAAATAGGAATCAAACAAACGGATACAAATCCATAGCTGAGATCTGGCAGCAATCATTTCCAAAACTTCAGTGTTGTGTTTCCAGGCAGTGTTGCCTGACTAATGAACAACTTCATATAGGAGGAGGAAAATGAAACGTTTATGCCTGAGTCTTTCAATTTTGATCCTAGTCTTAGCCTTCCACACTCAAACCCCGGCGGTGGAAGTCGAGTTTCATGGCGACCTGAATCATCGATTTCAATACACTAACCGGGCTGATTTCCTAACTCTTGACAGCACCAGTAACCGACCGGAAATCAACGACGGCGATGTCGATGATAATTTCGGTGAAATCAAGTACCGCCTCTGGGTGGAGGGTGCTACTAATGAAGGTGATGTCAAGGGCGTGGTAGCCACCGAGATTGGCGGTCTGCGCTTCGGTGAGAACTCCAAGGCGGACTTTTCGGGTGATGACATCCAGTTCGAGGTCCGCTGGGCCTACATTGACGTGCAGATGCCCTGGATCGAACGAACCGCCCGCTTCAAAATCGGTCTGCAGCCCTTTAAGGTAAATAAATACCTGTGGCAGGAGACTGCTGCCGGAGTGGCTTTTAACTCTACCATTGGTGACAGCACGGATTATGTGCTGGCCTGGATGCGTGGTGCCGAATATGACAAAACCGCCGAGAACAGCGACGAAAATGATGACCGCACCGATCTTGATTCATACCTGGTAAGATTCAATACCAATCCGGCTGGGGCGAAGGCCGGTTTTTTCGTCCTCTACCAGGGATTTGATTCCGACGGCAACCCGTCCACTCTCGACTCACGGGATTGGCAGGTAAAGCAGTTCAAGCAGGCAGGGGATCCTGCTGTTGATTTCGACCTCTGGTCTTTTGGTACAGATGGATCGGTTAATTTCAATCCATTTTTTATAAATTGGGATCTGATCTACCAGAATGGGGATTTCAGCGATCTGGCTTACACCGACTTCGCTTCAGGAACGGGTAGAACCGGTGATTTTGATCTTAGCGCCTACTTTGTTCATTTTGACATAGGAGCCCAGATCAACAATTGGAAGTTCACCTATACCTTCTGGTATGCTTCAGGTGACGATGACCCCACCGATGATGACTTTGATGCCTTCATTTCCACCGATGTGGATATTACCGACAGCATCGCCCTGTTCGAAGGAGGGTATGCCGATGATAATTACTTCACCGAGCGTCCCTACATCGCCGACAAAGGCTTCATCATGAACCGTCTCGGGGTTGACTTTACTGCTACCCAGAAACTGACGGTGGGTGGGGCACTGCTGTACCTGATGACCGCTGAAGATTTTGAATATATCGCTGCTGCCAACGGCGATAGTGTGAGCGAGAACGACCTGGGCTGGGAAATTGATGCCTATATAAAGTATCAGCTTTTCCCCAACGTTGAAGTGGCGTTCAACTTTGGTTATCTCTTTGCCGGCGATGCCCTGGATGTCTATGAAGTTCCGGCAATCCAGGATGGATCATCGGATGAGGATATTTATATTGCCAGTGCCAGATTACGGTATAAGTTTTAAGAGTAAGGTGTTTGACAGAAGTTTCTCTTATTACCGGGGCCGGATTTTATTTCAGCCCCGTCAATTACCTATTAGTTGCTAGGGAGGAAAAATTTTTATGCAATTTCCGGTAAATATGAAAGTATCTTTGTGGAGACTTCCCAGCCTTACGCTGGCGGTTATTCTCTATCTCGTCACCCCCTGTTCAGCCGACCTCATTGATGATCTGCAACCGCTCGATGGCTATGTCGTCATGGCCAGGGACAAAGAGTTTATTATCGATCTTGATGGCGAGGATGGAATCGCGGTCGGCGATATCTTCAGCGTCATGGATGAGGGAGAAGAGCTCGTTCATCCCGTCACCAAAAAGGTCATCGGCAAGCTTGATACGGTGAAAGGTGTTCTCAGGGTCGTTCGATTAGAGGACGGCTATTCTTTTGCCCGCCCGCTCGGAAAAAGTTCGGCGATCAAGCGGGGTGACACGATCCGCCGCTATTCTTCTCTTAAAGCCGTTTTCTGGGACTATGACGAAGAAAACGAAGCGTTATACAATCACCTGCAGAGTAGTCTCGATTCGTTGAACTGGCAGCAATATGATCTGGCCCAACAGCAGCGGCCGGCCACGCCAGCTCCCATTGAAAGCAGTAACACCCAGGTTCTCGTCTTTGTTGCCCAGGGTGAAACACTTGAGGTACGTGACGGTGGTTTTGGCCTGGTGAGAAAATATTCGTTATCCGGAGCCACGCTGCCTAGCAAGCCTGAAACTCCGGTGCTCAGTCCTGTCGATGCCAAGGAAAAGAGCGGAGCCAGAACTCTTTCCACGGCAACCTTGACAGCTCCTTTGGAGGAAAAAGCGGCTATCGTCTCCTACGGTTCATCCCTTGGTGTCTCCCCCCTGCTGGACAATACCATGATGGCTGATGTGCTGGACCAGGGTGATCTTCGCCTCCTTGCCGTAACCGATGGCGGCAAAATCAAGGTCTTCGCCATGGATGATCAGCTCCAACAGTTGGCGGAAGGCCAACTTGACAGATTCGGCAAAATTCTGGCCGTCCAGTGGTGGCAGCCCGACAAAAACGGTCCCCTCTATCTGGCTGCACTCGGCTGGACTGATGATCAACTTGACTCGACCATATTCCTGTTCGAAGATGGGCGGTTGCGCATTGTTGCCGGTGGTATTGATACTATACTGGGATCATTCGATATTGATCGGGATGGCCGACCGGAAACGCTGCTTTCCCAACGATTCGATTCAGAAACCTTTTTCGGGCGGCGAATAAACGAACTCTATTGGCAAAATTCACAATTGTATCAAAGGAGTACAAACCTGCAACTGCCGGCGAAGTTTACCGTTATCGGGGGACAACTCGCTGACCTGACCGGTGATGGCAAGCTCGAAGCAATCTATGTACGTGATGGTACCCTCCGCATTTATTCTGGCAAAAAGCGACTATATGCTTCTGCAAAGCAGATGGGAGGAAGCCTTTCGGTACTCACCTATAAGGTTGATCCGTCTTTACGGGATTATCGATCAACATCGGTTTTCTTTGAAATAGCACCGGTTGTCTTCGACATCGACCGTGATGGCATATCGGAAGTAATCGTAGTCTCTTCGGATCAATCCGCAATCAGAGCACCGGGAATCGCTTCAACCATTGACCAAAGCCGCCTTTTAGTATTAAACTATGAGAAAGGAGGATTCCTCAAAGGCTATGTGGGAGACCCTGTTGGTGCCGCAATTCAGGGTCTCGATGTCACTGACGACCAGCTTCTTTTGGTGACCACGGAAACCGGCTCTCCTCTTGAGAAGGGTGGCGGTAGCCGGCTTCATACAATACGCCTTGCTCAATGACCTTAATTATCGGCAAAACCGTCGAAGCCTCCTGCTCACCCAGCGCAAGAGTCTGGCTAGACCAGGCTTGCAAAGACAGATGGACATCCGACGGTTTTGTCGTCCCCGTAATTCATTCAAAACATGATTTATCTATGGAAGACCCAAAATTGTTCCCCATAGGCATGCTGCATGGCGATATGATCAGTCCGGAGGAGACTCCCAAGAATTTTGATGAATCAGAAAAAACGGGTAGTCTGGAGATATATCCGGAGTATCGAGAAGGACTGGACGGCATCGAAGTCGGCCAGATCATCGTCGTACTATTCTGGCTCCATAAGGCAGACCGACAAACCTTGAAGGTTTATCCACGAAGCGACCGGTCTCGGGGGCTTCGCGGGGTCTTCTCCACCCGCAGTCCAGCCCGCCCCAATCCCATTGCCATATCCGAGCTTACGGTCATTGCCTGCAAAGAAGGAAGGTTGGAGGTCAGAGGAATCGATATTTTCGATGGCACTCCGATCATCGATATAAAGAAGAAAATAGATTGACCCCTTAATTCTGAATACTTCCCACTTCTACTTCTGCATGAGCCTGGCAACCGCCTGTTCGAGACCGTCCAGAGAGAGTTCATACATCGGGAAAATAGTGCGGATCACTTCGATCGTTCTGGTATATCCCCAACTGCGTCTACCTACCGGGTTGAGCCAGACCGAATGAGGGAAGGTCTTGGCCAGAAAACGCAGACGCTCGATGCTCGGGCTGCCGCTGCGTTCAAAGGCGTAGATGGACCCATCGGTGGACATAAGCTCGTATGGAGCCATACTGGCATCTCCTACGATAATGAGGCGGGTATCCGGGTCCTTCCTAACCAAGGTATCAAGCGGTACCGGCTTCCTGTAGCGAGCCGGATCCTCCCAAAGCAGGTCATAGATAGTATTGTGAAAATAGTAGGTCTTAAGATCCTTGAACTGTGCCAGGGCATAGGAAAACAGTGTCTGCACCACCTCAACGTGTGGCTCCATGGACCAGCCGCCGTTATCGATGGCCAGGATTACCTTGAGCCGGTCAACAACACTTCGTTCAAAAACCAGCTCTATCTCTCCGCCATTTTTCATGGTCTGATAAATACTGCCGTCCACATCAATCTGATCTTTTGCTCCCTGCGGTACCAGATTTCTCAGTCTCTTCAGTGCTTCACCAAGCGCTGCACGGGTAAGCGGAGCATCAATGGAGTAGTCCTTATAGCGACGCTCCCCCGCAACCTTTATCGCTGTTTTACCACCGGAAACTCCACCGACCCGCATGCCACCGGGATGATAGCCGGAATGCCCCACGGGTGATGTTCCACCTGTTCCTATCCATTTGGAGCCGCCGTCATGACGACCTTCCTGCTCCTTAAGCCTCTCCTTAAAATAGTCGAGAAGTTCCTCCGGGGAGAGTTTGTTCATTTTGTCTTCATCGATACCAAGGCTAGCAGCCAGTTCCTTTGGGTTTTTCAACCATTCATCAAGCATGCCCATGGCCATGAGGTCCAGCTCTTCCTCGCTTCGTTCCGGTAAGGCTGTACCCTGAAAGATGTGGGCAAAAACCTGATCGTAGAGATCGAAATATTTTTCACTTTTAATCAGGACGGTGCGGGCGGTGTAATAAAAATCTTCTACGGATCGCACCAATCCTTTTTCCATGGCATTGTGAAAAATGAGGAAAGAGGTTGGACTCACCGGGATGCCGACCTCTTTCAGAGTGTAGAAAAACTGAATAAACATGATCTACCTGAAAAATCCGGTTTTTACCAATGTGCCGGTGGCACGCTGATAGTCGCCGCTTTTTTTGAAAAGCACGCCCAGATAAGGTATCTCCTTGGCAAGCAGCTTGCCGCTCTTGAAATCTGGATCGGCCTGCAAGGCACGAATCCAATTGAGTAGCTCCCTGGTTGCCGGTTTCTTCTCGACACCTTCGATGGTCCGCAATTCATAAAAGGTGTCAATGGCATTTTTGGCGAGAATATCGGAAATATCTTCGAAATGAGCATGGATGATCTTACGCATCATCTTCGGCTCTGGAAAGGCAATATGATGGAAGTTGCAGCGCCCGAGAAAGGGATCAGAGAGGTCTTTTTTGGCATTGGAGGTGATTATGATCACCGGTCGATGTTTCGCCCTTACCCTCTCATCGGTTTCAAGGATATCGAATTCCATCTGATCGAGCACATCCAGCATGTCATCTTGAAATTCCGTTTCCGCTTTGTCTATCTCATCAATGAGGAGAACGCAGCGCTTCTCCGTCACAAAAGCCTGGCCGATCTTGCCCATCCGGATATACTCGTTAATGTCGCTGACATCTCTTGCTGAATCCCCGAAACGGCTGTCGTTCAAACGAGTGAGCGTGTCATACTGGTACAGTGCCTCGATCAGTTTCATATTCGATTTGACATTGAGGACAATGAGATCCATGCTCAGACTGTCGGCGACTGCATGGGCCAGCATGGTCTTACCTGTACCCGGTTCTCCCTTGAGCAACAAGGGCATTTCCAGGGACATGGAAATGTTGACGATTTTAGATAGCTCGTCATCGAGCACGTAGTTTTGCGATCCCGCAAATGCATTCATATCCATCTCCTTCAATTCACATTCTGTACGATCAAAGAGGCTTGACTGTCACCAATGGTTAAAACCATTAATTCCCGTTTAATTTTTTCGCAATAGAATTATCCATAAGTATTGACTAAGAATAATTGGCTCATTTTTGTATTAGCAAACTTTTTTTGCTTTCTCTTTCATCAACATAGCTGATATGGTAATAAAGAAAGGGGATTTGAAACTGCTTGAGAAAACCCCGGTTTCCAGCAGCTAAAAGATGTTTCCGTAAAGCACCCGGGAGAATAATGACATGAAAATATTACTCGCTGAAGATGATTATACCTCACGCCTGATGCTTCAAGTTGTATTGGAGAAATGGCAATATACCGTGGTAACCGCAGAAAACGGCAGTGAAGCGTGGAAGATGCTCAATAACCCCAACAATATTCAGATTGCCGTTCTAGACTGGGAAATGCCGGAAATGGATGGTCTGGAGGTCTGCCGGAAAATACGAGAACTCGATCGAGATACTCCCATATATATCATCATGTTGACCGGCCGAGACACGACAGATGATATCGTTCATGGCCTCGATGCCGGTGCCGACGATTATATCACCAAACCCTTTAATGAAAATGAGTTGCGGGCCCGCATCCGGACAGCAGAGAGGATGGTACGCGTCCAAGAATCGCTTGCTTCAACCGTGAATGAGCTTCGCCAGGCCCTGGAACACGTCGATACTCTGCAGGGTATTCTCCCCATCTGCATGCATTGCCATGGTATTCGCAGTGATGACGAAGCATGGCATCGTCTGGAAAAATACATTGAAAACCATACCATGGCAAAATTTAGTCATAGTATCTGCCCCGACTGCATGGCTAAACACTACGCTGATGAGGACGACTAGCGGAAAAGCGTGTTGACTCTGACCGGACTACCTCCGCTAAAATCATCATACAAGGCGCTGTCCGGTTGAATGATCCAGAATACCTTTATCAATCGCGCAGCATATCGAGATAGGTACTGCTGCTCAACAAATCTTCCATTTCACCAAGATCGGTTGGCTCGATGATTACGATCCAGTTCTCGTAAGGATCATCATTGAGAAGTTCCGGCTGGTCATCAAGGTCTTGATTTACCGCCACAACTCTACCGCCAATCGGTAAGAAAAGTTCAGAGACCGCCTTCACTGATTCCAGGGTCCCGAATTCGTCACCCTTCTCAAACTCATCTCCCTCTTCTGGCATCTCGATAAAGACAATGTCTCCCAGCTGATCCTGGGCATAGTCACTTATTCCTATCTTGACCTTGTCGCCATCCACCAGGCACATTCATGGTCATCGGTATAACTCCGGTCACCGGGGAGATCCAGCTCACTCAATTCTTTCATACCTGCTCTCTAGCAAAAATTTCTCGACAAAATGCCTTCAACAAGTTGTAAATGCCAATATCTGAGCCATCATCTCCTTATTTCAGCTATAAAAGAGTTTGAGGACTCGATGGCTACATTCATTCTCTTGATGAGCACATCAATCTCACCCTGCAACTGAGCGAACTCACCCTGCAACGAACCGATGGCCTGGGCATTGAGATTATGTTTGAGAAAAAGTACATTATCGCGGAAGATTTTCAAGACCGGCTCCATACTTTCCTCAGCCCTGTGTAGATTTGCCAACATTTCTCGATATCGTAATTTGGTCTTGCGCAACTGCTCCCGACTGCTTCTTCGGAGATCTCTATTTTGATAGAGTTCGAGTTCTTCTTCCCACTCTTCAAAGAGCGCTTCGGAAACCTCTTCCACCTTATCTATCCTCATGGAAACTTCCTCGGCTGCCTCGTTACTGTCCTCATATTCTGCGTTGAGTTTATCATAAGCCTTTTTTAGATCGGTTTCCTTGAGAGAGACCACCGAGTCAAACTGCTCCAAAGCCGACTTGAATTGTTCCTGTGCTTCTTCCTGTGAGTCCCTGGCTTTCTCGACCCGGGAGACCATGATGTCTCGCTTATGAATACCGACCTTTTCCATAGCACTGTAATAGGTGCTGGAGCAGCCTGAAAAACTTAGCCCAACAGCGGCACAGATCAGCATTTGCAATATCGGTCGAAGGAAGTGTCGTATGTTTTTTTTCATTTTCTTTACATTTCTCCTGTTTAATCTTCCTTGAGAACATCTCCATATTGACCATCAACCTCAACAATGTGCTGAAGCCACCATTCACGCAAAAACTTGTAGACCTCTGGAATTGCTGATTCATCTGCAGAAAGCAGCTGCTCTTTCATCTCTTCTAACCTGGCAGCGAAGCGGCTATGTTGCTCTTTTTGGGCAGCAAGACCAGAATAGTTCGATTCTTCAAGGATCTGTTCTTCATGGCTGAAATGATTAAGCGAATAGTTATACATACGTTCATAAACATTTTTCAGCTCTTCATAATTCTTTTTATCTCTGATCATCTCATAGAGCGTGTTTATTATATCTATTATTTCGCGATGTTCATCGTCCATCTCCGGTATGCCAGTGGCATAAGAGTCTCGCCATTTGATTAGTGCCATTATCTTCTCCGTTGTATTATCTGTTTTATTTCGGCCATAACGGCGCCTTAGCGGGGGATCAAAATAATCTTACCGCAATTTCCTGATTCCAGAATACGTCGGTGAGCCTCAGGAGCATCGGCCAACGGTAACTCCATGGCAATTTGCGGAGTGAGTCTACCCGCATCCATCTGTTGATAAAGTCCTACCTGCGCCTCTTTCATCTGCTCCTCGCTACTGTTAAACAATGACATACCAAGAATCTCCGTTTCCTTGGCCATGGTTGCCCGGGGATCTATAGTTATCTCCCCCCGGCTGCCAATGATCACAACCCTGCCACCGATGCCAAGAAGAGCCAGGTCATTGACCAGATTTACATTAGCAAGCATCTCCAAGATGATGTTATAGCCTTTCTCCCCAAGATCCTTGGTAATCTCTTCAAGATAATCTTTTTTACTATGGTTGTAGGCTTTACTGACGCCAGCTTTACGGATCTTTTCCAGACCTTCATCGGTACCAGCGGTACCGTGTACCTCCAGTCCCGCGGCAACAGCAAGCTGGATGGCGATCATACCAACGCTGCCGCTGGCGCCGTGGACAAGCAAACGCTCGCCCTGTATGGCCCTGGCCCTGGTAAAAAGGGCTCGCCAAGCTGCCGCCCCGGGAATACCGACCGCTGCACCCTGGGTAAAGCTCATCTTTTCAGGCAGGGAAAAAATCTGTGATTGATGACACACGGAATATTGCGCATATGCCCCGGAGAGTGTACCCGCGCTGTAGACCCGGTCTCCTTCTTTCCATTTTTTCACCCCGTCACCTATCTTGATGACCCTACCACTGACATCTTTGCCGGGAGTGAAGGGAAGCCCAGGAAGAAGGGGATAGTTACCAGCACGTATATAGGTATCCACGGGATTTACACCAATGGCTTCAACCTCGATGAGCACATCATCATCCCCTGGTTGGGGAATATCTAGCTCGAGGATTTGCATAACCTCCGGTTCACCAAACGTCTGTACCTGAATAGCTTTCATACCCTCATCCCCTGTCAATTTAGTGCCTTTAAAATTTATTTCTGTCAGTCTTTTCAGTAACCCTCCAAGG
>JASJDT010000200.1 GCA_030065655.1 Desulfocapsaceae bacterium
CTGCAAATGTCTCCGCGAGCTCGAAAGAGGGTTCTATAAAATTCCGTTTAATTGATCCTGAAGCAATCAGGTCAAATATGGAAAAAAGCAGAAATGGCTTATGGGGCGCCTAGTTCTTGGTGACCGGCGACCAGCGCTGACGGTTTTTATCCGTTTTGAGGGTCGAGAATGCAGCCAGATAATAATCAAGTCGTCCGCACATTTATGCTCACCGCTTGGTTGGAATATCGGAGAGTCAGGTATCTTTATAGTCAGAACTTGAGCTTAACAGAGAAAAACCACGAAATGCAAAACATGTTTTGAGAGGATGCTTTCAAAACATAGCAGAAAAAACGACGATCAACTTGCCGATCTCAGCATATTTCACCTACTAACTTTGGAAGTCTATACCGCTGTTACAATCTGTTACAACCTGTTACTCCCCTGAAAGGCTTTCTTTCTCATGGAAGGTTATGGTGGTTTCAACGATGGCTAATCAACCACCAAAGACACCAAAGGAGGAACCCATGAAAAAGAAATCCATCACCATTCTCGCCGTAACACTTGTCAGTTCTCTGCTGCTCTTCACAGGATGTAAGCATCATTCTTCACGCGGCAGCGCCTTCATGCTCGACTATATAAGTGAATCACTGGATCTGCGTCCTGAACAGGAGCAGGAGTTGAGTGGTATTCGTGATGAGCTGCAGGCAGAGGTCAAACGCATTCATGAGGAAAATGATCAGTTGTACGAAACCATAAAAGCGCAGTTGGCGGGCGAGGTCATCGACAGGTCGATTGTAAGGCAGCAGATTACCGATCACCGCAGCCGGATGGATGAGGTCATCGATCTTGCCGTTGATCGGTTGGCCGATTTCCATGCCACGCTTACTCCGGAACAGCGGCTCAAACTGGTAGCCAAAATGGAGAAGTTCAAAGAGCGTCGCGACAGTCATTTTCATCGTTGATCAATGGATGATGAAAAGCGTTTTTCTCCGCCTCCCCAGGATTCTGCAGACCTATCTTCTCTCCCACTACAGAATCCTTTTCATGAGGCCGCCGGCCGGATGGTAAGTTCAGCCGGCTGCCTCTTCTGCTTGACAAAAGGTTGGTAGATTTTTAATTACGCAATATGAACCCGAAAATCCTGATCATAGACGATGATGAGAAACTGACCAGGTTGCTGGAGAGGTTTCTGGTGATTTTGGATTTACCGTCGTCAGCGCGCATGTGCCCTCAGAAGGATTGAAGCTGTTACATCAGCAACCTTTCGATCTGCTCATTCTCGATATCATGCTGCCCGAGATGGATGGTCTGGAGGTGTGCAAAAAGATCCGTCGGACGAACTCGATCCCCATTATCATGCTTACCGCCAGAGGAGAGGTGACCGACAAAATCGTCGGCCTGGAACTTGGCAGCGACGATTACCTTGCCAAGCCGTTCGAACCTCGTGAACTGGTGGCCAGGATCAACACCGTACTGCGGCGGAGCCGTGGGAGTGTTACCCGCACGGGTGATTTTGGCAGACTCCATATTGATCTGGACAAACGTCAGGCTTTTCTTGATGGTAAGGATCTCAACCTGACCACCAACGAATTCATTGTGCTCTCACTTCTAACCAGGGAGCCGGGCAAGGTTTTCGACCGGGATGAAATTCTCCAGGAGCTGCGCGGCATGGACTGCGATGCCTTCAACCGTACCGTGGATATCACCATCAGCAGGCTGCGTCAGAAACTTGCCGATGATGCGAAATCACCGGCCTATATCAAAACGGTCTGGGGCGCGGGCTACGCCTTTATCGGAAAAGATGATGAAGACTCCTAGAATATTGCGCTTTCCCCGTATTTTCAGATCGGTTTTTACCAAGCTCACCCTGATCAGCCTGGTGACCTGGCTGTTGCTGGTAATTGTCATCATTGCTACATTCGGAGTGCTGCGGCACAATAGTGAGAGTCCTTTTCTCAAACATACCAACCTCTATGTCGACTATCTGCTGCAGGATCTGGGTACACCCTCCACTCGTCAGAAGGCTCTGGAGCTTTATCGTCAAACGGATCTGCACATCTCTTTTATAGGCAATGAACAAAGCTGGACCACGAAAGATCAGCTACCCGATTTTGAGGAGGTGCGTTTTCACAGATTCTCCGAAGATGGGAAGTTATTTATAAGCAGGCCGCGCTTTGGCGGTCATCTTATCCAGCTCAAGACGGAGGATGGCAGGCTCTATTTTGAATTTGCCGGCACCGACGACTCCTCTCACCAGGCGGCCCGCCTTATTCTGCTGGTGAGCCTCTCTGTGTTTTTGCTGGCAAGTTATTTTGCCATAAAAAGAGTACTGCGGCCGTTGAAGTGGCTGGATACTGGAGTTCAGCAGGTCAAAGAGGGGAACCTGGAGCATGAAGTACCGGTGCGCGGCAAGGATGAGCTGGCTGAGCTGGGACGCAATTTTAATGAGATGACCTCATCTCTGACGGCCATGCTCGCTGCCAAGGAACAACTGCTGCGTGATATAAGCCATGAACTGCGCTCGCCCCTGGCCCGGATGCGTATTGCCCTGGAACTCTGTGAAGGCGAGGAGGGTAAAAGGGACATCGAGGAAGATATAGCAGAAATGGAAGCAATGCTGGCGATGCTTCTGGAGGCAGCAAAACAGACTCATGGCCTGAACAGGCAAAATAGACAACCGTGCGATCTGGTAGACCTTGTGGATAGGATGGTGGCGAAATATGGCAGTCGCCCGCCGGGAGTAGAGATGCAGGTGGAAGAAAAACCCCTGATACTTGAGGCGGACCCCCAGGCGTTGCAACGGCTTATCACCAATTGTCTCGACAATGCCTTCAAGTTTTCAGGTGATGGGGCAGCGCCAATAGAGGTTGTGTTGTCAAGTCGGGATGACTCAATATTACTTTCTATAAGAGATCACGGATGCGGAATTGCTGAGGCTGACGTCATAAACATCTTTGAGCCTTTCTGGCGGGTGGATGCTTCCCGTTCCCGCAAAACCGGCGGCTTTGGATTGGGACTGAGCATCGCCAAAACCGTTGTTGAAGCCCATGGCGGTCGCATTGAAGCCAGGAGCGAGAAAGGGAAGGGCACCACGATGATTATCACCCTGCCAATGCATGGTTGAGACAACTCGCCTATACTTTTTAACGTCTGAGAATATAAGAAAGCCAGATATCATCTTCATTCAGGGTTGAGTTAAACCTGGAAAACTCAAGAATTACAAAACCGCTTTCCTCAAGAGCACTATCCAACTTCTTTGGTTGCCACAGGGTAAAAACGCGGCCATCAGCAGACCTGCTAAAGCCATCACCCTCCTTCAGCGAGAGGAGGATGATAGCTTCCATGCGCAACGCCTCACAGATATCAAGAAGTACACCGGCCATTTCATCGTGCGGTAAATGCACCAGAGCACCAATGAGAAGAATCGCATCGAAGCTCAGCTTTGAAAAATCATAGCTGGTAAAGTCACCTTTAATTACCTTTTGCTGGCTAAAGTGTTTTGCCCTATTTGCCAGCTTTGGTGAAAGTTCAAATCCCGTAGTTTTAAAACCTCGCTCTGCCAGCCAACGCATATCCCTGCCTGAGCCGCAGCCTACATCCAGGATGGTCGCACCGGGTTTCAGCCTGTCTACCAATGGCGTGAGAGATGGTGTGGGATCGAGATGTGCAGTGGCCTGGAAATAGGCCTCGTGATGGTCTTCGTAAAACGATCTCAATGTATTTTCTTCTTGAGAATGATTTCCTGTGCTTTTCACTTCACAAGTACAACACCGTTCAGGGTCCCGTCAAGAATCAAGGTGGTCGGCTGGTTTGAAGTTTTTTTCCAAAATTTTGCAATTGGCATGAAAAAATGAGATGATCGGAAGGATGATGTGATTTCAGGACGAGAACTTTTAAGGTACTAAATAGTTGATCGAAAATGTCGATAAGATAAGGATAGAAACTAATTTTGAAATAACTGCATGAACGCATATTACCAAAAAAGACCAGAAATCTGGGCTGTTGGCGGGGGAAAGGGTGGAACCGGTAAAAGTTTCGTCACTTCCAATATTGCCACCTGCCTGGCCGCCCAGGGGAAACGGACCGTAATAATCGATGCCGATTTTGGCGGTGCCAATCTCCACACGCTTTTCGGGGTGAGTAAATCACAAAAATCTCTGGCTGATTTTTTTGCCAAAAAGGCTTCGCTGCCAGAGTTGATTGTCGATACCCAGATCAAGAATCTCTACCTCATCGTCGGGCCGATTCGCTACTTTGAGCCGGAAAGCATAAAATACGCCCAGAAAATCAAACTGTTCAATCATGTCAAGCGGCTTCGCGCCGATGTTATCATCATGGATCTAGGATCCGGCACCCATTTCAATATCGTTGATACCTTTCTTTTGGCTGACAAAAAGATTGTCGTGACCCTGCCGCAAATCACCGCGCTGGAAAACATGTTCTCTTTTTTGAATAATGGATTCTATCGCTGCCTGCATCGAGCTTTCGTCGACAATAAGCTGGGCTATGTTTTTAAAAATGCCGTGGAGGAAAAGGCTGGCTACGAGATTGGCAATCTGCGTCAATTCATCGGCCTGCTCAGGAAAAAATCGGATGAAGCAGGTGAGATTATTGATGATGAGCTAGCGAGATACATGGTCAACATCATCATCAATCAGGCAAAAACCACCAAGGATATTTCTCTGGGAAACCAGGTGCGGAGCTTGTGCATCAAATACCTGGGATTCAAGGCGAACTATCTGGGTTACATCGAGCAGGATGATACCATACCACAGACGATCAACAGGCAGCAGCCCTACCTGCAGGTCTACCCCAAGTCCAGATGTGCTACCAAGATTGAAAAAATCACCACTAATCTACTCGACAATAAACAGATGCGGGTGCAATAGGCATGTTAGAACTCGGCAAACTGGAAAGATACTACGAAGTACTTGAATTACCCAATGATGCCTCTCTGGCTGAGATTCGCAGATCCTACAAGGATCTCAAGGAGCTTTATACGAAACAATCCATTGCCACCATTGCCCTGGACAATGAGTTGTTTCAGAGAGAAAACGGCAAAATATTGCTGGAGCTTGAGTTTGCCTACAAGGAACTCAAGAAGCATTTTCACCTCATCAATGTAGAAAAAGAGGAGAAAATTAAAGATATCGTGGAGAAGGTAGGTTCTTTTGACGGGCATGTATTGAAACATATCCGCGAAACACTTGGCGTCGATCTGCTCGACATTTCCATATCCTCAAATATCCAGGTCAAGCATCTGGATAATATCGAAAAGCAAAATTTTCGAGACCTGCCGCGCGAAATCTACTTAAAGAGCTACTTAAAAAATTATGCCGATTTTCTGGCGCTTGACCCTGTAAAGGTGGTGGAAGACTACATGCAGGAGTATGAGAGCTGGAGAAGCAAAGTTTCAAGCAACACAACTCTGTGAACAGCGGGAGAGGTTTATTGTTGGCCGTAACGCTGGAGGATTGAACTGTAAGCCTCGGTTTCCTTGAACTCCGCTAGAGACTCTGAAAACCTCACGGTCAGGCTGGCGTATCCCTTTTTTTTTGCAAAGGCCAGGTAGTTGCTGCCGCTGCTTAACGGTTTGGGCAGATAGCTGATTTTATCGAGCAAGCCCATCTTCTTTGCCGTAAAAAGCCCGACATTCCTGTTGGTGAGGAGCAGGTCGATGCGGCCATGGATCAGTTTTCGAAAGTTCTGTTCTTCTGATTTCACCGGCTCCCGCACAAAATAGTCTGCCTCCAGAAATTCAGTATTACTGTATTTATATCCGAGAATTGTGCCAATGGTCAGGCCCTTGAGGTCTTCTAGGCTGGCAAAAGTATATTGCCTGCTTTTCAAATGAAAGAGAACAGAGGTGCTCTCAGACAATGGTTCATTTGGAAAATGCATGAACGCTGTTCTTTCTTCGTTTCTGCTGATATCAAGAATACCATCAGCCTGCTGCGTCTTGATCATCTCAACACAGCGCTTCCAGGGCAAGAATTGAAAGTCGACCTCGTAGCCCATCCTCTGCAAAACCGCCATCATAACCTCGTAATCAAAACCGGTTGGGGTGCCGCTTTCCTCAAAGACATAGGGCGGCCAGGCATCGGTGATTATCTGGATTTTCTCCTTAGCCAGGCAGGTTGTGGAGAACGTCAAAATAATGAAAAGAAAGATTATGGAAAGGATTCTCTGCATTCGTATCTAATCTTACCTGAGGTCATGTTGTTATAAAGATTTGCATCATCATAACCATCTTTTGCCGCGCAGGCAAAATGAATATACCATATTGGAAATGCAAAGGTCTGAGGTACCTCTCATCTGGCGGGGTAGACTGAGTTGTAGTAATGTAGTCAAAAAATCTGTACAACAACTTATAAATAATGTATTATAGAGTTATGTTTAATTAAAACACTAAATATAACGTGATATGAAAATTGAATTATCAATGACGGACAGGGCGATTGCGCTTGAGCTGGGCCGGAGGTTGAAAGCGCAGCGGTTGAACAAAAATTTCAGTCAGCAGGAGATTGCCGAGTTGACAGGGTTGTCGGTGACCGCTGTGCAGTCTGCCGAAAAGGGAGAGAGCAAGATGCTCACCTATATCAAAATTCTGCGGGTGCTGGGATCTCTATCTGCGCTGGAAAATTTTCTGCCGGTGGTGAATGTCAGTCCGCTCCAGTTAGCCAGGCTGGAGGGGAAAAGGCGGCAGAGGGCGTCGGGGAAGCGTAAAGGATAAACGAAGACCATGGAACCACTGTTTACGGCATACGTCAAAATTTGGGATGAAGTGGTGGGCGCTGTTACCTGGCTTGATGACCGCGGCTATGCAGTGTTTGAATATGAACCCGATTTTTTTAAAAACGGTTGGGATATAGCTCCCATTCATATGGGGATCGCTACGGCCAGGGCCGGCGAGAATTATTCTTTCCCGGAAGTTGATCAACATACTTTCTTTGGTTTGCCTGGGCTGCTGGCAAGCTCGTTGCCCGATGATTTCGGCAATCGGATCATCGATGCCTGGCTGAGGCGAAACGGCAGGAGTCCGAACTCCTTTAATCCGGTGGAACGGCTCTGCTATATCGGTACGCGCGGCATGGGAGCCCTCGAGTATGCGCCGCAGATCAGCTCGAAGAAGCTCAACCGGGCTGTTTCGCTGGAAATTGAAAGGCTTATGGAACTGGCCCGTGAGGTGCTTACCGAACGTACCAGGTTGGATACCCGGATCGACGGCAGCGACAGGGAACGGGCGGAGGCGATGCTCGATATCCTGCGGGTTGGGGTTTCCGCTGGCGGCGCCGTACCGAAAGCGGTCATTGGCATCAATGACGAGGGTCATGTAATCTCGGGGCAGTCGAAACTGCCTGACGGCTACGATCACTGGATCTTGAAGTTTGACGGGGTGACCGGCGAAGAAGGCGATGGTTTCGGCAGATCGTTGGACAGCGGCAGAGTTGAATATGCCTATTCTCTGATGGCGGGAGCTGCGGGAATCAACATGAGCGAGTGCAAGCTTTTTGCCGAGGGCGGCCGCGCCCATTTTATGACCAGGCGCTACGACCGGCATCATAACCATAAAATCCATGCTCTTTCCCTGGCCTGTATGGGCCACTACGGCTGGAACCCAGCCGGCTCGGTGGGCTACGAGAATGGTTTCCAGATCATGCGCCAGCTGCAGCTTCCCTATCCGGCCCAAGAGCAGCAGTACCGCCGCATGGTTTTTAACGTGCTGAGCGCCAATGTCGACGATCATGTTAAAAACATCAGCTATACCATGGACAGGGATGGGACCTGGCATCTTTCACCCGCCTATGATGTTACCTTTACTTTAAACCCGGAGGACATGCTGGGCGAACGCCACAAGATGACCATCAACGGCAAACAGAAGAATATTTCTGGCAGTGACCTTCTCGCCGTTGCCGAGAACATTGAGATCAACAAAGCCGGTGAGATTGTCGAAGAAGTAAACGATGCGGTGGCCCGCTGGCCGGAATTTGCCAAGGAGGCGGGGGTGAGCAGCAAGGTTGCCGATTATATCGGCTCTATTCATGCGGAAAAGAGTAAGCCTCTCTCAGACCTGCAGAAAAATAGCTCAACACCAAAGCGGTAAACAGGAAGGAAAAGTTTGATCCTCTCAGCGAGCAGAAGAACCGATATCCCCGCTTTCTATTCCGAATGGTTTGTCAACAGGCTCAAGGAAGGCTTTCTGCTGACAGTCAACCCCATGAACAGAAAGCAGGTTTCCAGAATCAGCCTGGCTCCTGAAGTGATCGACTGCATCGTTTTCTGGACCAAAAATCCTTCCCCGTTGTCAGCAAAACTTGCACAGCTGTCTGACTACCATTACTACTTTCTGTTCACTCTCACTCCTTATCCTGCTCAGCTAGAGCAGGGTGTACCTCCAATTGAAAAGTCCGTAGAGAGTTTCCAGGAGCTATCTGCATTGATAGGGCCTGAAAGAGTCATCTGGAGGTATGATCCGATCATCTTCTCCGACACCTTCTCTGTTGGGTATCATGTAGAGCAGTTTGGTCGGATAGCTGAGCAGTTGGAATCATATACGCACAAATGTGTGATCAGCTTTTTCGATGTCTACCAGAAGTGCAAAAAAAACATGCGGGGGATATCGTACCAATCACCAACCATTGATCAGGCAAAAACAATTGCCGGAAAACTCGCCGAGGTGGCCGGCAACCATAGAATACAATTGGATAGCTGTGCCCAAGAACTGGATTTAGATGAGTTTGGCATCCGTAGGGGAAAATGTATTGATGATGTCCTTATCTCAAAGATTACTGGTGTGGAAGCCAGAGTTGCCAGAGACAAAAACCAGCGAAGCACATGTCGCTGTGTCGCCAGTATCGATATAGGTGCCTACAATACCTGCATCCATCGCTGCCTCTACTGTTATGCCAACTTCGACCACGACAGGGCAGAAGAGCATTACCGAAATCACGATCCGAATTCATCTTTGTTATCCGGTAGACTCCTTGGCGATGAAAATATCACCGAGAGGACGATGGTAAAGCTCTTCGACAAAACAGCTCGTAAAGCGAGGCAGTTGAATCTTTTCTAGCTTCCAACCTAAAACTGTTTTTTTGTCCGATATCTTCGTTATGCTCAAAATTTTATCCTCCGGTAAGCGAACGGAGTGAGACTCCGAGATATGAATTATATGCACCCCAAGGGCACTTCTTTCAGGGCGCCTGTGGTAAAATTTTTCGCATGCCTCGATCTCGATCCAAAAAATATCAAGTTTTAGGATAGAAACTATCTAGAAAATTTCTAAATTAGAAAAATCAATCTCGATTTTCTCTTCAGGCAATAGCCAGTCTGACTATTCGAGGAGGTCATAGGTTCTCAACAGCCTATCACCAAGGGCACGGGCCAGCTGTTTATAGAAATTAGAAGAACACACGGCATCCTGTTCCAGCAATTTTTGAACATTCTCTTTGTGAAAACTCAGCGTCATGGTTGGCTCTTCGCATACAACAGTAGCAGAATATTCATCACGGTCAAGCAGGGCGGACCAGCCGAAAATCTCTCCTCTCTGAACACTGTTGTATATCTTATGACCGCTGCCCGGCAGTTCCATCCTGACTTTGCCGTTGATCAGTACAAAAAAATAATCCGCCCGGTCTTCGGCCCTGAATATGACCTCATCGGGCTCATATTCCTTTTTGATGGCTTTATCAGTTATTTTCTGAATCGTATCCTGGCTCATTCCCCAGAATAGATCACTCTGCTTGAGATACATTCTTCCTCCTCTAATGTATTCTTTATAAAACGAACGACAATAGAGCCATTTGCAAAATTGTCTTTTCGCCCTAACTCTTCGTTATGCTCTAAATTTTATCCTCGGAATATCAATTATATGCCTGTGGTAAAATTTTTCGCATGCCTTGAT
>JASJDT010000201.1 GCA_030065655.1 Desulfocapsaceae bacterium
GTTATGCTCAAAATTTTATCCTCGGGATATAAAGTATATGCCTGTGGTAAAATTTATCGCATGCCTTTATCTCAACCAAAATCGCTAGTTTTAGGACGGAAACTAACTAGGATTTCTTTTGCAAAATTTATGAAAGGTTCAGTTCTTTATTAACCGTATCCTTAAGCTGTGGATAATAAAGTTTCCTCTTGGCGGCTTCGTTGATAACTTTTTCCCACTGGTGAAAGGAATCCACGTTTTTTAGGGTGTGCTCCGCGAATTTGGGATTACCTTTCTCAGCGATCTCACGAATGCCCTCGAGCGCCTGGTTGTCGCCTGGAAAGTAAAGAGGTATAACGCCGATATTTTTGGGGCATTCTGCGAAGGTCTTCATGGAGTGGCGTTCACGCTCGCAATCTTCTATAAATTTGTCCATGCTGAAAAAGTTAAGGCTGCCAAGAGCACCCATGGCATGTCGTACTATATGTACTCCATACTTGCGCAGGGAGTTGCGGCTTGATTCCGACTCGTAAACCGCCTGAGGAGTTAGCTCCATCAAACTGGTACTCCCACCGGTCTGGGCTGAAGGGAATCCGGTAATCCAGGTGTTGACCCGTGCCAGTGCTGCATTGATGAAGGTTTGGTGGGGTGAACTATAGGAGATATTTCCGCCTGCCTCGGTGACACTGGGAATACCACCGTGCATGCAGAGAACCCCAGGTTTTACGGTCTGGGCGATAACCATCATGAACATCACCTGGGCATGGATTTGAGTCAAGAACGATTCTGGGCTGCCGGCCCCGGAAACACCCGCAATTGTCTGATCAATCAGCAGGAGATTGTTGCCGGTACGGGCACTTCGTAAAAACGGTTCCACCATGCTATTCATGGAAGTCAGGGCTGCAATCAGGCTGGTGCCGTCAAGCCAGTGCTCTTTGTCTTTCAAAAATGCTACCTCGTGCGCGGCCATGGTGTTGGTGGTGATCATCTTCAGCCCCTGATAGGCTTTCTCCATCAGCTGCGCAACCTCGAAGAGGGATATGCTTCTGTCGCAGCCCACCGGCAGACTAAAAATGTTAACAACATCTTGATGCTCAGCCACCAAACTGACGATTTGCTCATACTCCTGACGATTGGCCGGACGCAGTTCTTCTTCACCAGCCCGTTTGAGAAATGGTGATGTCGCCCCCGTGCCAAAAGTATTCATTCCCGGATCCCCTTCCATTTCACGGGGGACCTGCTCCAGACAATGATCGATATAGCTCCTTTTCAGCGGGATAAACAGGGCCGTTTCATTCTCGAAGTCTATGGCATCAGCTTCCAGAAGGATATCCATGAGGGTTTGATTGTCCGCAACATTCATGCCGATTTCTGTCAGCACCCTTTTAGCGTTTTCGTCGATGCGCTGGTAGATCTCCTTCTCTGCGATCAGGGCATCCATATCCTCTAATCGCATGCGAATTTTTTTAAGGGTGGCCTCATTGGTAATATGCAGCAGGACATCCTCATAAATAGTCTTGGCCTGTTTGAAATGAGCCTTTTTCTCCAGGAGAATACCTTTTTCTAAAAGCGTTTCCGCATGCGGGCACATGGCAATTTTCCTCATTACTTCAGGGCCGTGGGGGAGTTGAAAAGGCTTATCTGTTGCAAGATTGCCTCGGCAATTTGCTCATAGCCTGCATCATTGCAGTGCGTAGCATCCAGGTAATAGTTATTGAGTTTTTCAACAAAAATATCATAGAGATCTATTTTAAAGCATTGGTCATAATCCCTGCTGATTCTGGTGAGTACCTGATTATACTTTTGTATATGAGGATTTCGCCACTGTTCATGATGGGGTAATGTATCTACGAGAAAAACAGGATTCGGCAGAACCTGAATCACCATAGACCTTATATTGCTTTCATATTCCTCAGGACTGACCACATTCTTGGTACCCAGCCTGGAGAATAACCTGGCTCGCCGACAGGTTTTTTTCATTTTTTTCACTATTGACCGCAGTGGTTTCCGGATAATATTGTCAGGATAATAAAGAACGTAGGGGGAATATTTACAGGTAGTGTAACAGTCTGCCAGACCAAACTGGATGAATAGACAATCACTGGTCCCGGTAAAATCACGGAGGAGAAACTTGCCTTCTCGGCTGGTCGCCATGGTGTAGCCGAGATTGGTTACTCCAGCGCCTAACTTTTTACCTATCCTTTCCGGGTAGCTGTTGCCTCTAAGATTTCCGGAGCCAAGGGTGTTGCAGTCTCCCACGGCACAAATATGAGCAAACATATTCTTAACGAGCCTTGATTGATTTTGTGATATAGAGTGAAGGATTACCTCAGATTGACCTGAAAAACAGCAAGTTTTTGTTTCTCAAACGTTTTTGATTTTCAATAAGGGAGGAGTATTTATGAAATATTATAAACATTTGGATGTGTCTATCCCCGCTTTTGGGCTGGGCACCTGGAAATCACAAAAAGGTGAAGTGTACGAGGCGGTGAAACAGGCTCTGCAGATCGGTTATCGCCACATCGATTGTGCTCCGGCATACACCAACGAGAATGAGGTAGGTAAAGCGTTGCAGGAAATGCAGGATGATAAGATCGTTCAGCGGGATGATCTGTGGGTGACCTCTAAATTGTGGAACAACGCCCATAAGCCGGAGGATGTCGAAGGAGCGCTGCAGAAAACCCTGACGGACCTTCGCCTGGACCACCTTGACCTCTTTCTTATCCACTGGCCGGTAGCCTTTAAGCCAGAAGTGTTTTTTCCTAAAAGTCCTGCAGATTATCTGCCCCTGGAAGAAGTGCCGATCCGCGAAACCTGGCAGGCTCTGGAGGAGTGTGTGGAAAAAGGGCTGACCAGAAAAATCGGGGTGTGTAATTTCAGCACAAAGAAGTTGGAAGATCTGCTTGCCGGAGCCACAGTCGCGCCGATGATGAACCAGATAGAGCTGCATCCTTATCTGCAACAGCAGGACATGTTAACCTTTTGCAAGGAGAGAAACATCCTGCTTACCGCCTATTCACCTTTGGGGTCAAGTGACCGTCCCAAGGGTATGAAAAAGAAGGATGAACCTTCTCTGCTGACCAATAAAGTAATTGCTGGTATCGCCGAAAAGCATCAGGCAACCCCGGCTCAGGTGTTGATCAGTTGGGCTTTGGAGCGGCAGACCGTGGTTATACCCAAATCGGTAAATGCAGAGCGTTTGCAAGAAAATTATGCCGCTGTTGAGCTGCATTTGGAAGTTGAAGATATGGCAGCCATAGCCCAGCTGGATATCGGCTACCGGCTGGTCGACGGAGCATTTTTTGCCGCACCCGGTTCCGGTTACACCGTGGCCGGAATTTGGGATGAGTAGGATGAGAAAATAGAGCCTGCCATCCGAAAGTTATGCTCTCCCCTGTTGGGCGTTACCGCCATGAGGGGAGAGTGAGAGCAGCCAGAAGATGGCAAATAGTTGAAGATGATCAGTGCAGTTGATCCGCCGAATCGATAATTGCCTGTTCGACTTCAAGTCCCATGCGCTTGGCGGCTTCCGGATTGACGTGAAAAGAGAGGTCCTTCTGGAATTCCACCGGAATATTGCCAGGATTTTCACCGGCAATGATTCGGCGTGCCAAGGCTCCCGTCTGTTTACCATGGAGATAGTAGTCAAAGCCCATGGCTGCAATGGCGCCGCGCTTGACCGAGTCGGTGTCGGCGGTGAACAACGGTATATCTACCTGCTCACTGACTTTTATAACCGATTCCAGAGCTGAGATGACGGTATTGTCTGTGGGAACGTAGATGGCGTCAACCTCCCCGACGAGACTCTGGGTTGCCTGGTAAACGTCTGCGGTGTTGGTGACCGCACCATCAACGATATTGAACCCCAAAGTAGCTGCCGCTTCTTTTATTCGTTTGACGTTCGATACGGAATTGACCTCTCCGGAGTTGTACATAACACCAAGATTTTTCAAATCCGGGATAAAGCGAAGCACCATTTCCATATGTTTATCCATGGGCAGTCGGTTTGATACGCCGGTGATGCTTTTGCCAGGACGGTCGTAGTTGTCGACAAGTCCGGCAGCGAGTGGATCAGTGATGGCGGTGAAAACCATGGGGGTATCGGCCATGTTTTTGTTCTTCTCGTAAATTCTGGCGCAGGCCTGAGCTGAAGGGGTGGCGATGGCCACGATCATATCGGGTCGGTCAGAGATGATCTGCGTGCTTATCTGCCCGACGGTGGACATGTTGCCATGACCATTATAGATCTTGTATTTGGGGACAATACCGTTTTCGGCCAGATCATCTTGAAACCCCTTCAAAACCGCATTCAGGGCAGGATGATCGACGAATTGGCTAATTGAGATGGTAAGTTCTTTGGCGATTACGGCAGTGGAAAACAGACAAAAGGTACAGAGGATAGTGGTACAGAGTAGTTTTTTCATCATAATCTCACGGGTATTTACATTAATGGATTCAACCTTCTTGAATCATAAATATTTATAGGATCAGCCAGCTTCCTGCAATAACTATTCTGTCGGCTGGATCGGTTCATGTTGAGATTATTGTTTATCTCCGTTATCTTACAGCCTTTGGAGAATAATTCTCCACAAGGAAGTTGTATTAATTTCTACAAGAAGCAGGCAGGAAATAAAACTTTTATGCATACCAAAGTAACTCTCTTTGTGCAGTGCCTGGTAGATTCCATGTTTCCTGAAGTTGGTGATGCGATGGTCGAAGTGTTTGACCGTCTTGGTGTGCCCATGGAATATCCGGAGAAACAGACATGCTGCGGTCAACCGGCGTTCAACAGCGGTTACAGCAGGGAAGCCAAAGTCGCTGCCCGAAGATTTATCGAGATTTTTGCTGATTCCGAAAAGATAGTCTGTCCCTCGGGATCCTGCGTCCATATGGTCCGCCATCACTATCCACAACTTTTTGCCGATGACCCGCTTGAATTACGCATGCGGGTTAAAGAAATTGGCAACCGCTGTTATGAATTCAGCGAATATCTCACCGATGTTTTGGGTGCAGTAAATATCGGTGCAGAATTCCCGGGTAAGGTAACCTACCACGATTCCTGTCACCTGCTGCGCGGCCTTGGCATACGTGAACAGCCGCGCAAGCTTTTAAACAATGTGGCAGGACTGGAGCTTATCGAGATGAACGACAGTGATATCTGCTGCGGCTTCGGAGGGACTTTCAGTGTGAATTATCCGGAAATTTCCACAGCTCTGGTGGATGAAAAGATCGACAACATCCTGGCCAGCGGTGCCGACTATGTGGTGGGTTGTGACGTAAGTTGTCTGATGAACATCAAGGGACGTCTCTCCCGAAGAGGTGAAAACGTTAAGGTTAAGCACATTGCTGAAGTTCTGGCAGCAGGAGGGAGTTCGACATGAGCAGACCCCCAAAGCTGCAGTATACCGAAGACGCTTGCCACGGATTGGAGAATAAAGATCTGCAGAAAAATTTGAAAAATCTGCAGAACCGTTTCGGCAAGGGTGCTATGACCTACTGGGCCTCGCTGGATGATCCCCAGCGACGTGACCGGGCCAAAAAGCAACGCATGCGTACCCTGGAAAATCTCGATGTCGCCCTCTCCATGCTGGCCACAAACATCGAAAAAGCAGGAGGGCATGTCTACTTCGCCAAAACCGCTGAGGATGCTGTTAACTATACCCTTCGGGTTGCCCGGAAAAATGAGGTGGAGACTGTCGTCAAAGGGAAATCGATGACATCTGCGGAAATAGGACTCGATGAGGCTCTGGAAAAAAATGATATTGAGGTAGTGGAAACGGATCTCGGTGAATACATCGTGCAACTTGCCGAGGATGAGCCTTCGCATATCATAGCCCCCTGTATTCACCTTGATCGGCAAAAAATTGGAAGGCTTTTTGCTGAAAAGTTGGACATAGAATATACCGACGATCCGCCAACCCTTACTCAGGCGGCCCGCACGGCCCTGCGCCAGAAAATGTTGAATGCCGACATGGGCATAACCGGCTGCAACATCGCCTGCGCAGCGACGGGCAAAATCAGCCTTGTTTCCAATGAAGGCAATATTCGCATGGCAACGACCATGCCCCGCGTTCATCTGGCCCTGATGGGGATTGAACGGGTTGCGGCAACCATGACTGAACACCAGGAGCTGCTGCAGTTGCTAACCAGAGGAGCATCGCTGCAAAAGCTCAGTACCTATGTAAGTTTTGCGGGTGGTTCAAAGCTGGCTGACGATCCGGATGGACCGAAGGAATTTCATTTGGTCGTCATCGATAACGGCAGATCAGCAATCCTTGCCGATGAAGAATTCCGCGAGGTTCTCACCTGCATTCGCTGCGGAGCCTGTCTCAATATCTGTCCGGTATATGGACGTATCGGCGGACATGCCTATCACTCGCCCTATCCCGGGCCGATAGGAGCGGTGGTAACCCCTCTGCTCAGAGGCATTAACAAATATGCAGACCTCTGCAAGGGAGAAACCCTCTGCGGGGCCTGTCTTGATATCTGCCCGGTGAAAAACGATCTACCGCGTATGCTGCTGGCCCTAAGGCGCAAGCTCGCCTATGGTGATAAAAAGTGGCAGACCAGGGTGCATAAGCCACTGGAAAAATGGACCTTCAAGCTCTGGCGGCTATTGATTGCCAATGGACCGCTTTATCGTCTTATGCTCCGTTGCGGCTACCAGTTGCAGAAACCATTTGTCACCAAAGAAGGGATGATCAGCAAAATGATCGGGCCTGGCTCAAAATGGACTCGAGACCGCGATTTACAGCCTCTTGCCGGCGAATCTTTCAGCAAGAGATGGAAGAACAGGCACAGCCGCCGTAATCGTAAGAGTAGTGAGGTGGGGCATGGATGAGAGAGGTTTATTTCTGGCAAGTATCCGCAAAGCGCTGGGATTTTCCGGTCAAAATGCCAGGTCTGCCGCTGATTGCTCCGCCATCTTTAATGAGAAAGACGATACTTCACTGCTTGAAACCATCAAATATCGCACTCATGTGGAAAAGCAGGCACTGCTTCAGATATTCCTGCAGAATAGTGAAGAACTCAATCTAGCTGTGCATCCTGTCCAATCTCTGGCCAGGGCTGCAGATGCGATAGTGGAGATTGTAGGTGCCACGACTCCTGAGTTTGGCACCACAAAACAGATTATTCAGCACGATCATCCCGATATTGCCGAACTGCAACTCTGGAAACGATTTTCGGACCAGGCTGTGCATGTTCATACCAGTTACGCAGCTGATCAGGAGGTGCGTGACAAAACCATTGAATCCTATATTGGCCTGACCGTACCCGGCTGGGCCGTCGCTGAGTCGGCGACCGTAATTGAACTGAGTGCTAGCGGACGACCGCGCTCTATTTCTCTTCTGCCCTCGGTACATATAGCTATGATTCGTCTCGACTATATGCTGGCCGACTTGAGCGAGCTCTATGCACTACTGAGGCAGGAGCCTCCCGAGCATTCCTATGTCTTCATCTCTGGTCCATCCAAAACTGCCGACATTGAAGCTCATATGGTGCATGGAGCCCACGGGCCGCGGGAGATGCATGTAATCGTCATTGATGAGCAGCTGGAAAATTCCATAAACTACAAGGGCTCGGGACTATTTCCGACCTGAAACATTATACCGTCGATAAGCACGCGTGTGTCACAATTAGTTTTAGGATGAGAGCTAATTAGCTGTTGCTGGGATAGTCATGGAAATTGTCACACTTATTGAAAACAGTTCGAATGACAGTCTGTTGCAGGCCGAATTTGGCTTGTCGCTTCTGGTGCGAAGTGCTGGTGGTACCGTTTTGTTTGATATGGGTGGTTCGGCCGCTTTCACCGAAAACGCCAGAAGGCTGGACGTGGATTTGAAAGAGGTTGACTGTGCTGTTCTCTCCCATGCCCATTATGATCATGGCGGCGGCCTGGCAGCCTTCGTCAGGATAAATGCCACAGCGCCCATTTACACAGGAACGAGAGCTGACGGCGACTACTATGGCAATGCCGGAGCCAAAATGGGCCCGGTGCTCCACTCCCTGCTCTACCCAATCATTGCTACAAATCGCCACTTCTGCCGTTATGTAGGCATTGATAAAGAAGTGTTATCCACTCTCAAAGATCGGCACCGGGTGATTAGCGCTAGGAAGGAGATTCTTCCTGACGTTTTTCTCCTAAAACAATCGAAAAACAGCTATCCCAGGCCCGAGGGCAACAAGTATCTGCTTGAGAAAACGGCAGCGGGAATGCGCCAGGATTCTTTCGAACATGAATTGATCATGGTCATCCGTGAGACCGATGGACTGAGTATTTTCACCGGTTGCGGCCATGGCGGTATCGTCAATATGGTGGATACTGTACGGACAAGTTTTACTGGTGAGCCGATCAAAGCGGTAATCGGCGGTTTTCATCTTGCTCTGCAGCCGGGTAAACCCACCCTGGCCGGAAGCCGGCAGGATGTTGTCAATATTGCCTCCAGGTTAAAAGAAGCAGGGGTTGCCAGAGTCATTTCCGGCCATTGCACGGGGGAGGAAGCCTGTGGTGTTCTATTGGAAGAGATGGCTGACAAATTCTCCGTTATGACCACGGGATCTGTACATGCAATCTGAAATCATTCTATGGTGAAAAGGTTATGACGACACCTGACGCGGTGACAACCCAGATGATTATCGTCTTTGTTTTTCTGGGGCTTGCGGTTCTGCTCTTTGTGTTTGATCTTCTCCGGGTCGATATCGTCGGAATTCTGATGATGGTTCTCCTGCCGCTTTCCGGGGTACTCACTCCCGAAGAGGCCGTTGCCGGATTGAGCTCAAACGCTGTAGTGTCCATCATAGCGGTAATGATCATTGGAGCCGGCCTCAACAGAACAGGAATCATGAATCTGGTTGCCGCGCAGATCATTCGTATCGCCGGAGCAGGTGAGGCCCGGATCATGTCAGTGGTCTCCGTCACCGTGGCGGTTATCTCGAGTTTTATGCAGAATATTGGCGCGGCGGCTCTCTTTCTGCCGGCGACCATGCGAATAAGTCGTCAACTCAATATTTCCGCCAGCCGTATTCTCATGCCCATGGGATTTTGTGCCATCACCGGTGGCTGTCTGACTCTGGTGGGTTCAAGTCCCTTGATTATGCTCAATGATTTGATGGAATCATGGTGGCTCAATAATACGGAGATTGTTGGAGAATCTCCCTTTGAGCCACTTTCTCTGCTGGCGGTTACACCCATAGGCATCGCTCTTCTGCTGACTATTCTGGTCTATTTCATGTCCTTTGGCAGAAAGCTCCTGCCCAAGGAGCTCTGTCTGCTTGACGAGGATTCCATGGACAAGCGGCTTCAGGAAATCTACGGCGCCGAGGTTGGCCAGAGTTACGAGGTAGAAGTACCTGCCTACTTCCCTTCCCAGACCCTAGCGGAGCTCAAACTAAGACCAAACTATCATGTCACCGTGGTCGGGGTGGCCAAAGCGGATGGGCATCGCAAGGATCTCTCGCCGACCAAAGGGGTACATGTCGAGCCTGGCGACACCCTCTGGGTGATGAGCTCTCCGGAACATTTGCAAAAAGCCGCAGCCAATCACGGCTGGATTATTAAGGAAGAGCTTGAGGTTTTCAAGGATGTCAGCTATCCGGAAGTATCAGGGGTGGTCGAAGGAGTGGTTATCCCACACTCCAATCTCAGTGGTCACACCATGGAAGAGCTGCAGTTCCGCCCACTTTATCATGTCAATCCACTGGCCATTGTCCGTGGTGAAGAGATCATCATGGATAATATCAATATCACCGAGCTGCGCCAGGGAGACACCATCCTCATGCAAGGCAGATGGAAGCAGTTCCAGATTCTGGCAAAGAAAATGGATATTGCCTTTATCGAGGATGGTGTCTCCCTGGCGCAGCTCGGTGATATTGATATTATCCATGATGATCTCTTC
>JASJDT010000202.1 GCA_030065655.1 Desulfocapsaceae bacterium
TAGTCTTTATTTAACTAGCAGAATATGCAATCCTGAATTCGCCAAAAAAATGTTAGGATATTTCGCTGCAAAAGAGTTAAGAACAATGGATGAGTAAGATCGGCTAAGGATAAAATAGGTGTAAAGGATGATGTGACATAGCCTTACATCATGGTGTGAATAGAACATCTAAGTATTTATGGACACTACATTCCCAATCAAAGGTCGATATATTGTAATAATATGGTTATTGCCCTTTTTCTATCTCCCTGGTCTAAATCTTATCTATTTCTTTATTGGGCCAAACGAAGAATGGTATTGGTATGATATCGCTTACTATTTCTACTATCACTCGATTTTTGCCGCTCTACTGGCCTTGTTAATCTCAAGGAACAAAATAAACTGGCGCTTGATGTTTCACCAGTCTTCTACGAGTGATTTTCTCTGTTCAATTAACTTGACAGTATTTACATTAATATTTTCAATAGCTTCTGCATATGCGCTGTTCTACCCTCTCTCATTTCTACTACCAGAGTTCGTAGATTATTGGTTTATTGAATTGTCACCTGTTATTTACAGCTTCGAACAACAATATCCCATTTTACCCAATATTCTTAGTTTAATATCCTTAGTCATTTTGGCTCCAGCAATTGAAGAGTTTGCATTTCGCGGAATTCTATTACACCGATGGACCCCAAAATGGGGTATGAAAAGGGCCATTTTAGCTTCATCGATATTATTCGGCATTACCCATCCAGACCCTATCGGTGCTACCGCGTTTGGGGCAGCAATGTGTGTCATATACTTAAAGACTCAAACACTACTAGTACCAATAGTATGTCACGCAATAAATAACTTAGCCTCCTGGCTAATTGAAGCTGGCTATATTGCCTGGCTGGGTCCTAGCTACACCTACTCCATGGAGGATTTCCAATCCGAATGGCCAGTGGGTGTAATTGCAGCCATAGTGGCAAGCATATGGGCTTACGCTTATATTAGTAGCGATAGGTGTAAGAATGAATGGTGCCTACCCAAAATTTAACAAAACAGGCAACCAGATGGCTTCGCCGCTAGTTCGCTGGACTTTAGCTCTCCTGTAAATAAAGGAAACACGAATGAATAAGAAATCGAAAATATTACTTGTTGGACTACAATCCTCTTCTGTTGATTTCGAGAAATGGCCACAATTATCAGTGGAAAAACTAGAAAAAGCATTCTCGGATATAATCGCAGAGTTAACTCAACATGGTTATTCAGCAGTCTGGTGCCTGACTGACACAGGTGAGACAGCTGAACAAAAACTTACTGAATCAATCGAAGCAGTAGATCCAGATTTAGTAATTGTTGGTGCTGGGGTGAGAACCGATCCAGACCACTTTCTTCTATTTGAAAAAATAATCAATATTATTCATAAAAAAGCACCTAATGCCCATATCGCATTTAACACGAATCCGTATGATACAATCGAAGCAATCAACAGGTGGAGCTAACTAAAGGCTCCGCACAGGCCGGTGTGATCACCGACCGGTGAACTCTAGCATGAACCTTCTGAGATCATAAAAAGCCCCACTTTATATCTATTCTATGGAAAAGAGTTAAGGACAACGGAAGCGTTAGGCCGGTTGAATATAAATTAGAAGTGCAGGATGATGTGAATTGAACATTCACCTCTTCAAGACTTCAGCGAGCTTCTGGTGTATGTCCTTCAGCAAGTAGGGTTTCTTGACAGCACCGCAGAAACCGTATTGTCGATAGTGGGCCATAATGGGGTCGTTGGCGTATCCGCTGGATACAATTGCCCGCACTTCCGGGTCTAATTCCTGCAAGTGCTGCAGGGTTTCCTTGCCACCCATTCCTCCTGGCACGGTAAGGTCCAGAATCACCACGTCGAAAGGATCCCCCTCACTTTGGGCCTGGCGATAGCGATCCAGGGCAGATTGACCGTCTGGCACTACGTCGGCTCGGTATCCCATGGTGGTGAGCATGCGTTGAGCCAGGTCGCGGATAAAATCCTCATCGTCCATGACCAGGATGAAGCCGCTGCCCTTGATCGGCTGGTGCTGGTCCTCGGCAGTAGGCTTTAAAGGCCCGTCGGAGGCGGGCAGGAGAATGGTAAATGTGGTGCCTCCACCTAGTTGGGAGTCCACCGTCAATCTGCCATCATGCTTTGTAATAACGCTGTAGGCCACGGCCAGGCCTAGGCCGCTGCCTTTCTGCTTGGTGGTGAAATAGGGATCGAAAACCCTTTTTTGGTGATCCGGTTGTATTCCCATGCCCTGGTCTTCGATGGAGAGCTGGATATAGTCCCCGGGGGGCAATGCATAGGGGTTATCGAACGGCAGAGCAATGTTGATACCTCGCAGGGTAATGGTGCCGCCTTCGGGCATTGCCTGGTCAGCGTTGAGAACCAGATTGTGGAGAACTTGGACGATCTGGCCCTCGTCGATATCCGCAAAACGCAAATCCTCCTCGATATGTAGGTCACTGCGGACGTTCGACCCCCTCAGTGCAAATTGAGCCGCTTCGCGCACCAGCCCAGCAATGTCGGCGGTGTGCTTTACCGGCTCGCCGCCCCTGGAAAACGTCAGCAGTTGCTGGGTCAGCTCTTTGGCGCGGAGAGCGGCCTTTTCCATTTCCTCCATTGGACGATTGATAGAATTTCCCGATTCAAGCTCCAGTTTGGCAAGCGATAAGTTGCCAACGATGCCGGTGAGAAAATTGTTGAAGTCGTGAGCAATTCCCCCGGCCAAGACGCCCAGGGATTGTATTTTTTCCATTTTCAACAATTCTTTTTCCATTCGCTCTCGCTCGGTCGTATCCCGGAAAACCAGGACCACGCCAATGATGGCACGTTCGTCATCGAAGATAGGTGCACCGCTGTCGGCAATAATGAACTCCCGCCCATCCCGCGCCAGAAGCATAGTATGGTTGGCCAGACCGACGATCTGGCCGGTTTCCAGTACCTTGTCAACCGGGTTAGTGCAGGGCTCACGAGTGTGCTCGTTGACGATGCGAAATACTTCCATCAGAGGTCGGCCCACAGCATTGGCTTCTTGCCAGCCCGTGAGTGACTCTGCAATGGGGTTCATCAGGGTGATGCAGCCCTCACGGTCCGTGGTGATTACCGCGTCACCGATGCTGCGCAGGGTCACTGCCAGGCGTCTTTTTTCGTCCTGCAGGGCGTTTGTGGCAATTCGCTGCTCAGTAATATCGCGCTGAGTGCCCCAAATAGCTACCAAATTATCGTTTTCAATAATGCCGACAGCATTATTGTGAAAATAGACCAGTTCGCCGTTTGCGCTCTTCTCTACGGTTTCACGTGCATTGGCGCGGTAGCCCGACTTGACCAGTTCCAGAGTCGTTTTAAAATTCATTTCGCTGGGTACATCGCCGTACAATTCCATGAGGCGCATGCCGATCATATCGTGGCGCGACGCATAGCCGTAATGCTGCGCCAGAACATCGTTGCACTCGGCAAGATATCCCTGCTGTTGAATACGGCGTACCTGCTCCTCCGGATCGAGGTGAATCGAAATCGGCTCGTCAAAGGCCAATAGCCAGATGCCTTCAATGCTGTGCTCGACAAAGTTGCGGTAACGCTCTTCGCTTCGCCGCAAGGCTTCCTCGGCTTGAATGCGATCAGTTACGTCCGTGACGATGCCCTGGAAATGAGTAATGGCTCCAGACGAGTCTCTGCGAATGAAGGTTGAATCACTGATCCAGCGGATATCGCCGTTACAATCAACGATACGGTATGGTGCATGGGTAAATTCGCTCCGCTTGGCATCCTGACTGTTTGCCTCAACCTCGCCGGCGACACGCTCGAGATCATCAGGGTGTACAACGCTGCTATAGAGGATAGACCCTGTGAGAAAATCTTCGGCAGTATAGCCGAACAGGCGGGAAACGTTGGGGGTCACATATTCCACCGGCCAGTCTGGTGCATTACGCCACAGGAAAGCCACCACCGGGCTTTTTTCAAGGATATGGTAAGCTTCACGACGGACCTGCTCCGCGGCCTTGCGCTCCCGAATGTCGCGCACGATGCTTAAAAAAAGGCCTTCTTCGTTCAGCCGGTTGTTGGTGACCTCCACCGGAATACGGGTGCCGTCCTTGTGCAAGTCGACGGCCTCGAAAGGCATACCCCGGTGGTCTTCCAATTCCCCCTGGAGAACTTTACCTTTTTCGCCCCGGCACTCCGGTGCCTGAATGTCAGGAACGGTCATGCCGATCAGTTCTTCACGGGTATATCCCAACAGTTCGCAAGCCTTAGGATTGACGTCCAGTATCTCGTCACGATCGTTTTCAATGAAGATGGCGTCGGTAGCACGTTCGAAAAGAATGCGATAGCGCGCATCCCAGGCATCACCAGTATGTTCAGCAGTCTGCCTTTTCAGGGCTGCTTCCATGGCAGCCAGGCGTTGCATCAATTCTTCGCGACTCGGATGCTTATGCATACCACCTCTCTCCGCTTTTCCTTGGGGAGGGCCTGCCGACTGAGAATATTGCCAAGAGAGGTTCTTCGGCGATTCTAAGTACTGGGCGGCAATATTTGCGCTTCTTCCCGGAGCTTCTAGTATTCCATCGGTTCGAATTTCGTAAATTCATCTAAAAAGAGTGTACTTTCTTGGCCAAATCGCCGATACTGAACAGCTTCTATATTTAACCGTTACACCTTTTCCACACCATTCCGGTTGCCGGACCAGCCAGGCTCGTGCCACCGGAAAGTAGAACCATGAATCTTTACCTAAAGCCCAGAAAACGGGCAAAAACAATACTACTGTGCTTGTCCAGGATGATCAAGTCAAAGAATAATCAGATCATAGTTGCACTCCCTTTTTTGGATTGCTCCGATACTCACCGCTGATATTTCCTTTACACCTTAGAAATGGAAAATTATGAAATTATGGGTAGATGCTGATGCTTGTCCCGCTGTTATCAGGGAAATTTTATACAAAGCCGCTGAGCGAACACAAACAAGATTAATACTTGTGGCAAACAGGAATATCAGAATCCCAAAATCCAGGTTTATTGAATTCCTTAGAGTCCAATTGGGGTTGGATGTGGCTGACAATACAATCATAGAAAAGATCGAATCGGGTGATCTCGTTATTACCAGTGACATTCCCCTGGCCGCCAAGGTCGTCCAGCGAGGAGGGCTTGGTTTAAACCCGCGTGGTGAAATCTATTCTTCTGAAAATATAAGCGAAATACTGAGCAATAGAGATTTCATGGATTCTCTACGTTCAAGCGGGGTGGATACTGGGGGACCACCCCCGCTTACAAATCGTGATAAGCAAACATTTGCCAACTCACTGGACCAGGTACTAGCAAAATTTAAGAAATCCAAATAACAACGCGTGCGACGGACACAGGGAGTTGCAATACTGAACTAAATGCCCGTAATACCAGACAGGAGAATGAAGAATGGACGAGAGTAAGAAATCTGCCCTCCTCGGCTCTTTGCAGGGTCAGCCAGAGCCACATATAGTCCCGATCGAGACGTTCTTTGACGGGAACGATGATCTCGGTTCTATCGGCTGCAACCTCATGGATCACCCCGGCATAGAAAAATTCCGAGATACCCTCATGGACTTGATGAGCCGTGACAACGTGGAGGCTGTTTTCGCACAGATCTCAGAGCTGGACCCTGGTGAGGGTTGTTGGCCTTTTTCCGACACCGTACTTGTTGTCGGCACTATCCCGGTGGACGAGCTCCGCAACATCTTGGCCGTGCTTGAACCAGACGAGATCGGAACGGGTGAAGAATATGGAGCCCCTTCTAGATTTGTATCAAAATACCTATCACCGGTTCACGCAGTATGGTGGGACTAAAACGATGTCGAATTGGATTCCCTTTGGAATATCTCCTCAGTGACTGCCCTACTGTATGGTTTACACGTTGAAGAATATTTACAGATATGCCATAGCTCAAATGATGACAAATAAAATGAGCGTGTTGCTAACAATGAAACCTTCCAAACCAGAATGGTTTTAGAATATAGAGGTGCAATATGGATAGTCAGTTGCTGAATTTCACCGGTGATGGCGACAATATCCAATTGAAAGTAAAAAGAGTTTAAAGTATGAAGATTTTTATTATTGTTGCTGTGGTTACTGCTATCATAGCGTCCATATATTATTACTTTTTGTACAAGTATATTAAATCAAAGTTTGAGAAGACAGCGGAAAACCACGCTGCTGAGGATACGGATTTTCAGGCCATCGATTACTCCAGAGGTCATGACGAGGCAGAACAACCGGTTTCTGAACAGGAAATCGCAGATCTTGAAGCTGCGATGGGCAAGAAGCTTCCAAATTTCTATAAAAGTTTCTTGATGCATTATCCAACCGAACTCTTGCAGCTTGGAGCCCCATATAACACCGTTTCAGATCTAAGTCTTCCAAACACAACCGCACGAATCGCAGAGCTGAATTCCTTGGAATTCGTACCTGCTGATATTCTCGTAATTGGCGAAGATGGCATGGGCAATCTCTATTATACTCAGCTAAATGATAACGACGGTGTGATTTATCTTTTTAATCATGAAGAGCCGATATACCAGGATGTCGATGAAGAAGTAATTGATTGGCATACGTCGTGGGAGATGAAGTTTCATAACTTAGATGAAATGATTTCATATCTACAAGAGTCCCTTGCTGAATAATGAGCATTGCATCGATGCCCGAATATATATAGACAACTACAGATTCCAGCACAAAGGCTCAATTGAATGGTTGTTGTGGCTTGTTTCATACACCTTTTCTCTCTCATCGTTCTAGCTTAATGATGGAAATTTCTACAAAAAGACTCATTCTTTCGCATTTTAAAATCGAATTCGCCGAAGAGTTCACTCAGGCACTTTCACATCCGGAGATCTTTGAATTTCTTCCGGAAGATGTTCCCACTTTAGATGATATAAAAAATATCATTAGTTGGTTTATAGACAGAGATTTGAGAAACAAGAAAGAGGGATTCATTGGGACCAACCTGGCCATTCGAAAGAAAGCAGGAAATACGATCATCGGCTGGTGTGGCATTCAACCTTTTGAACCCATGCCAGAAAAAAAGGAGATCTTCTATGGTCTCTCTCCAGACTATTGGCATAGAGGCTATATGACCGAGGCTGCGAATGCAGTATTGAAGTATGGCTTTGAAAATCTCAATCTCAACGAGATTGTGGCTGGGGTAAAACCTGAAAACAGAGCATCAATTTCAGTGCTGGAAAGAATTGGATTTAACTTTCAGTCTATAATTCATTCAGTACCAGAAGGGAGTGAATTTTATTTGAATGAGCGCTTCTACTCCATGACCAGAGAACAGTTTTTAACTCAACATGTTTAACATAGGGATATGTTGGAGTGCTTGCGGAGTCATCGAAAGCATTTTCCACGATTTTCATGATAAACTGAGCTACATCTCGAAAACCTTTTCTTATTTTACATTATAAATATTAAGTAGTTACATCTAAATTTTCTTTAAAAACTGCACCACAAAAAGAATGAGTAAGTGTTCTAAGAGGCAGATTTCGGCATCTCTGGGGAACCTGGTTTTTTCACCTCTTGAATAACTTTCATGGCACTTGCCACCATCCCGCTTACGTCGCTGAGATTGCTGGGAATAATCATGGTATTGTTTTCACGGGCAAGTTTGCCGAATTGATTGACATATAATTTAGCAACTTCAAGGTTTGCCGCCTCGTTGCCACCTGGTTGGGAGAGTGCTTCAGAGACTTTGCGAATTCCTTCGGCTGTGGCCTCAGCTACTCTCAGTATCTCCTGGGCACGTCCTTCGGCCTCGTTGATCATTTTCGCTTTTTCACCTTCGGAGAGAAAGATTGCTTCTGCCCTATCCCCCTCGGCCTTGTTGATAATGGCTTGCTTTTCACCTTCTGACCTGGCTATTTCAGCTCGCTTTTCCCGCTCCGCCTTCATCTGTTTTTCCATGGCCTCCAGCACCGTCCGTGGGGGTTGGATATCTTTTATCTCATAACGCAATACCTTTACACCCCAGTTAGCTGCCGCCTGATCAAGTGCATCGACTACCTGACCATTGAGAGTCTCTCTGGCTTCGAAGGTATTATCCAGAGTGATCTTACCAATTGCCGATCTTAAGCTTGTCTGGGCGAGTTGAGTTGCGGCAAAATGGTAATTGTCTATGCCGTAGGCCGACTTTTTCGAATCTACTACCTGAAGATACAAAATACCGTCGACTTCCAGGGTAACATTATCGGCGGTGATACACGTCTGCGCAGGAATATCTATGGGTTCTTCTTTCAATACCCGCCTGTAGGCAACCTTGTCAAAAAAAGGAATGAGGATATGAAAGCCGGCAGCGAGAGTTTTGCGATATTTACCTAACCGTTCGATGACAAATTCGGAACGCTGCGGTACAACGACTGCGGTTTTGAAGAGAATAATGGCGACAAAAACGATTATAAGAATCAGTGCAGATAAAGCAATTATTTGACTTTCCATAAAAATTTCCTTTCTCTGGTTATTATGAAACCTGTCTTGAGTCTTTATTAACTGACAGATACATAGACAATGAACACAACTAGTTATTATCCTTAGGGGCAACTTTCATGCACAAACCATCCTGGGAGAGGATGGTGACGATGGTTCCTTTTATAATCTTCTCATCAGCAACCGCCCGCCATTGAGTTCCGGAATAATCTATCTTCCCCTCTGCGGGGGGAATGATATCGGCTGAAACGGTTGCACTGTCACCGGCAGTTGCACTTACATCCGTCTCGTCTGCCGTTACCTCACCGAAGAAGGTATTGCGAATAATGCCTCGCAAGATAAAAAGCGACATAAGTGAAGAAACCAGAAAAATAGCGAGTTGAATATTGAGGGGAACTGGGTAGAGCCAGCAGACCAGTGCGGTGATCCATGCCCCAAGCCCGAAGAAAAAAATGATAAACCCTGGCAGCATCATCTCCAGGAGAAAGCAGATAATCCCCATAATCAACCACATTAGTCCAGCAGTTGTCAGTGTCATTTTGTATCCTTGTGTCCTATCTTGTCAATTTCAACTGGGAACCGGCACAGTAGTTGTCCCTATCGCTACCCTCAAAACGTCGGTAAAATACTTCCCTGGCAACCATCCCAAGCATTTTATAAAGTGCAAGCAACCTAGCTTATTTTTACCGTCATTTCAAGTGAAATTGATGCCACTTTTGCCAATCTGAATATATTAAATAATAAGCGATATCATTCGCAATTTCAGTGACAAAGAAAGCAACATTTACTTAGAAAATCGAGAAGTGTTTCATCAAGTGATAAGTCATGTCTTATATTTTTATCTTAAAGCCCCTGGCTATTTCTGTTTTGCCTAAGAAAACGTGCAAATCTACCTAAAAATGCTAGGATATCTTCTTGAGAAAGAGTGAATAGGTTTGAGTAAGCTAATCACTTGAAGAAAAATGAGGAACAGAGGGTAACATGGATATTTCCCATAAGCCAAACGTTGGTATGATGGTTGGCGGCAAACTTCTGCGTTGGGGGATGAGCAGACAGGAAGTTCGGGATCTTCTGGGCGTGCCATCCAAAGAGATAAATCTGGTGCATAACATCAGCAAATACCTGCCGGGTGCTGAGGATATCATAGAGCGAAAGGACTCTTACCAGCACTACCTGGGCCAGGCCGTTTCTTTTGCAACGATCTACGATAAAGACGACATCTTCAAGGAGTTTGAACTTCATGAAGCTGATCAGATTATTATTGATGATGTAACAATCAGCTTCAAGGCAGCTGTACCTGAGCTTGTCGACGAACTTAAGAAGAGAGGATACGAGCTCATCGAACTGGATGGATCGGACGAGGACATCCTCATCACTTCTCTTTTTACCAATTTCGCATCATCCCAACATCTAGGTGGCGATGGCAACCTGGTCAGCTACGTCTACTGCACCGAAAACATTGATCATTTGCTCGG
>JASJDT010000203.1 GCA_030065655.1 Desulfocapsaceae bacterium
GGCTATTTTCTTCCCCATGAAGGCGCAAACAACATTGCCTATGCTCTTTTTAGTTTTCCCAGCCTGGCAGCATATGAAGACTACAGAGAAAAAATAAAAATGGACCATCAATGCATAATGGCATTTAAACACGCAGAAAAGACTAGGTGCATAATAAGTTACCAACGCAGCTTTATGAAACCGATCTTCGAGTGAGAATTTCAACTATCTGTAAGTTGAATAATTTTAAGAGAAATTGAAGAGTTGCCCGTATGGCAAACTCTTGGGATGGGAGCCTGTAAAGTATATGCCTTATAAGTTTGCCGAGTCACTGATGACGATGAACGAAGAGGTGTGGAGACGCCATGCCAACCCCTGGAGCGGCTGGACCCGGGTGGCCACCTTTCCCTTCTGGTTTCTAGCCATCTGGAGCTGGGTCTGGATCGGCTGGTGGGCGCTTGTGCCCATTATTCTGCTTAGCATCTGGACATGGCTCAATCCAAGAGTGTTTCCTCCTTGTCAAAATGACCATGCCTGGATCACCCGTGGCGTTTTGGGTGAGCGGTTATTTCTCAATCGCAGAAATGTATCAATTCCTGCTCATCACGTTAAGGTGGCCCACCTGTTGACGGCGATGGCGGGACTGTTCATGGTTGCTGCAATCATTGGTTTTGTCACGAAAAATTTCTGGCTGGCCTTAGGTGGCTGGCTTCTGACGATAACTTTCAAGATGTGGTTTGTGGATCGCATGGTGTGGATTTATGAGACAATGAAAGAGGAATCGGTGGCAACTGGTACGTCACCTTCCATGGTTGAGACGCAACAGAATCGTGGAAGCAGCTGAATGTAAAGCTACGGTCGACCTTATATCCTCAATGGTGACAACCATTTTTCCAGGTTCTCTCAAGATGATGGTGTGTCCCTTTTGTCTTTAATTTCTCTTATCTTACTAGCAGGTTTCATTCAGCCGAAATAGGAAGCAACCATGTTACCTGCAAAGCATAGTAATTAAAGAAGATAGCAATAAAAACAATAAAAGAGTCCGTTAAAACGGGGGGTGTTCAGGATGTCCACTTTTTGCTCTTTTTGCTTTTTGTCTAACGGTGAAAAGAGTAACCTTCGTCATCGTTGTTTCAACAAGCTCAGAAAAAAGCCGGTTATCTTATCTAACCCTATAATTAATCTGCAAGATTAAAACGAAGAAATCTTAAGTCCTTGATTTCTTTTTCTGCCGTCTCAGGGCTGACAAGATTAAAATTTGTTATTCCCGCAAGAGAAGAACCACCAATCCAAGTTTTTACATATACTATCTCATTTCCAAGCACCTCAAAATCTACACTTCCCACATCCCCTGGGTATAAAATTTTATCAACCGAAACATTATACTTTCCTGGAGCAACATCAACATAAAATGCGGTTCCAGACGATGAGATCCCTACTTTATTTCCACTAAGAAAAATAGGTGGTTTCATCCCTGAACCAAAAAATAAACTTGGTCGATAGAAATAAATTCTGGCTTTATTTTCTGATAAAGTGGGAATTTCATCCCTTGATATTGAGGTGCTATTGACTGTTGCGCAGCTGCTTAAGGCTAAAATAAAAACAAATAATATAAACAAGTTGATGGTTCTATCAATAATCTTGAACATTTTAAATTGTCTGAAATTATTCATTCGAACCTCTTCTTTTTTAACTTATTGGAATGATTTATATCTTGATAATACCTGTAGACTGAAAATATCCTATAATGAACGAAAAAAGGAAAGTACTATTTTTCAGCCTTCCTTCGCCCGGGCTCGCGATTTGAGAAACAGATCTTGTGCTTCATTGCAAACTGCTCTCTAGACCTGTCCCATGTTCATTATCTTTGCTCGCTAGGGAAGTAGAAACTTCTTGAAGTGGCGGCTAAAGAAAGATAGGCTGGCAGAAGAATAGAAATGGTTGGTGAAACACGCGGCACACCTGGATGCGTTCTTAAATTCGTCTTTTCTTACTCAACCTAACAGCGATCAAGATACAAGGATGGTACTCCGAAGAGAGTTCAATTCGACATGGAACATGAGCAACAAGATTTAGTAAGACGCAATTACGCAAAGATTTATATTCTCTTTGGACTTGATACGTGTGTGCTGTTTGTGCCGTTTATATTCGAAAAAGCGGCTTCGCTTCTCTGGATTGTTCTTGCAATTCATTGTTTTATCGTCGTATGGGTGGGATTGTTGCTTAATTGGATCAGCAGGGTGAAAGAGCGAGATAGCCGCTTTCTATTGACGCTGTATTGGGTCATCTTCCTCCTCACAATCCTTACTCCTGGATTTATATTTATGGCACTATGGATAATTGCTGCGATAATTATCAAAAAAGAGCCAGCCGGAGATGGCCTTCGCAACCACGAAGAGCAAATTGATCGGCAGGTGAAGGGGCCTAGTCAAATGATGCAGGCCGTACCTGGATCTACCTGGCCTCTCTATGTAGCTGTTGTATTTGCTCTTGCTTCCTTTGCGCTGGTAATCATTATGCTTGGTTTTGATCCCAGTGAGTTTGGTGGGCTTGGCATGCTTTTCGTGGCTATTATTGCCACACCTTTTTTATTACTGATTCCTGGGTTATTACGGATACCCGCCGCCAGGGAAGTTAAAAAAAGCATGGTCTTTGCGCAATGTATAACCTATTTCATGGTTGCTCTTTCATGGCTGATACTTGTATTGAGAGCATCAGCTTGAACGAAAAGAGAACAGGTGTTAAAACACGGAATTCCTACTTTTACTGCTCCAAATCAAACTTCGATCTTTCGATCCAAGAAAAATGGGAAGCTCACTTAAACAAACGGTAGGACAAGTCCAAAAGAAGATATCGCTGCACCAGATATTTTCTCCACGTAATAAACCCCGCCGCCAAGCCTGTTTTTCAACTTTCTGTTCCCAAGAGCTATCAGAACAAAGCAGTCCCAGATAAAAACGATCGACATCATCCAAAGCGCATAGAGACAGCGTACGAGAAAGCTCGTCTGCTCGGAGACCATGACGGTGAATAGGGAGAGGTAAAAAATGGCGTTTTTAGGATTGAGAATCGCCGATATGAAACCAATAAGAAACTGGTGGCGCAGATCATGCACCTGTATGAAGTTATGATCGGTGTGATCTGTAAAATTCTGCCGCGGGGTTTTTAGAAGCATCACTCCAAGAACAACCAAATACGCCGCACCGAGATACTTCAACACAATAAAAAGCCAACTCAATTCGCGAATCATCTCGAGGCCGAGCACTGCACAGAACAAATAGACACCGTTGGCAGCAGCAATGCCTGCGCAAATAGCCACTCCGAAACGCAAAGGCAGGCGGAGCGATGCTCGCATGATAAGAAAAAAGTCAGGTCCTGGGCTCAGCAGGGCCAAGAAATGGGCTGAGGCTATCAGCAAAAATTCCATGGTAACTCCTCCGTTGTTTTTGGTGGAGATTAACCGATGGTGTGAGCTGATTATTGTATAAAATTGACCTTATATTGGCGTGGTGTGACAGTGGTCATCGCCTTGAAGTGGCGATGGAAGTGGCTTTGGTCGAAAAAGCCGCATTCAAGAGCAGTTTCAGCAATATCCAAACCCTGCCTCAACAGCATTTTGGCATGTTCTATTCTACAGTTCATCCGGTAGGCATGCGGGGTTACACCGGTAACCGCTTTGAAAGTACGAATCAGCGTGTACGGGTTGGCAGCGAAATCTTTGGCCAGGGAGTTGATGGGCAAATCCCTGCGCAGGTCGTTGGCCAGCATTTCTTTCAGCCTGGTAATGTCTTCGCTTTGCTCGTACTCTATTTTTTGAGGACTGCAAGTGATGGAGAAAATTCCGGTGGCCAGGTCAAAGAGCAATTGCTCCTTCTCCTGCAGATGGATTGCATCATTCATTAATTTATGCATGGTATCGCAGTATTGGGTATAGAGCAGTTCATCATTTATTTTGGCATTTTCCATCTCGATGAACGAATCCACCTGCCACATGGATTGTTGGACCTGTAAACACCACTCTATATCCAGGAAAAGCATGAGGTAGGATCGTTGTTGCTGGGAGGAGGGATTGCAAGTGTGAACTACCTCGGGGTTTATGACGGCAAGAGAGCCGGGAGCAAGGACGGTTTTTCCAGAGCCGATGGTAAATGCTACCTCGCCTACTTCCACGGCCCCTATACTCAAGGTTTTGTGCAGATGAGGCTTATAGGTTGCTGTGCTTTCTCGAGAGTGTCGCGCTTCTACAAATGGTAGGTGCTCATTCTTGAAAAAGCGATCACTGCGCATAGCTTATGTTTTCAGGATTGAGGGCTATCCTAGTCTTTCTTGTTTTCCGATTTTCTGCTGGTGAATTTTTTCCAGCCAAAATGAGTAGCGGCCATGCCGACTGCAAAGCAGAGGATACCAAGCGGTATCTGTTCGTTGTTGATAAGCCAGATACTGCCGAGGACGAAATGCAGGCCGATGATGAGAAGTAACATGGTGTTCCTTTATCGTTGAGGCTGCCGGGGAAACTGGATTGTCTATAAATTGTTCCCATCCATTTAAACAGAAAGCAACGAAGATAGCTATCAACTTTCAGATTATTTGCCACCACCAGCCTGGTAAGATTCCGAGGGCGTCGCGGAGAGGTCTCTTTCTTCCGTCATAAACCGTTTTACGTCTTCAAGGACAAGATAAAGACAGGGGACCAGGACAAGGATGATCACGGTGGCAAAAATTATCCCAAATCCAAGGGAAATGGCCATGGGAATAATATATTGCGCCTGCAGGGATGGTTCAAAGATAATAGGCGAGAGGCCGCCGAAGGTGGTTAGGGTGGTAAGCATGATCGGGCGAAAGCGGCGTTGGCCGGCTTCCCGGATGGCCTCGAACGGACTTAGCCTGCCAAGCTGACGATTGGCATGGGTTACCATGATAAGGGAATCATTGACCACCACCCCGGTGAGGGCGATAATACCCATCAGGCTTACCAGGGAGAGGTCGTAGCCAAGGATAATGTGGCCGATGACAGCCCCCACGATGCCAAAGGGGATGGCCCCAAAGACGATCAGCGGTTGAAAATAGCTCCTGAAAGCTACCGCCAGCAGGGCATAGATGATGAACTGGGCTAAACCGAACCAACCCCAAAGCGAAGCGGTAGCCCGGCGCATTTCCGCATCGGAGCCTTCGAACGTCCAGGTGAGGCCCGGGTATTTCTCCCGCAGGGCGGGCAACTCAATGGTGTTGATGGCCTCCACCACCTGGCCCACGGCACGTTTGGGCTCGACATCCATAGAAACATTGACGATGCGCCGGCCGTCCCGGCGGTTGATCGAGGTGAACGCTTCTCCGCGGGTCACCTCTGCTACGTCCATCAAAGGAACTTCAGCGCCGTCCGGGGTGCGCAGCACCAAATCTTCGAGATTGTAGATATCCTGTCGTTGCTCGCGTGGCAGTTTAACCCTTACTTCAACTTCGTTGGTCCCGCGAATCTGACGCATGGCCAGATCCCCGTAAAAGGCACCACGCAACTGCGCCCCCAGATCAGCGGCGGTCAATCCGAGGGCTCTGCCCTCGGGCATGAGCCTAAAGTCCAGCTGAGTTTTGCCTTTATTATAGTTATCGTTGACGTCACGAGTATTCTCGTACTGCTCCATGCGCTGGAGAAATTCCTGGCTGGCAGCCTCCAATGTATCAATATCTGAATGGCTCAGATCGACGCTGATGTCCTGGCGCCAGCCACCGGGACCACGTTCAGCCTCGAAGGTTATCTGATTGATTCCCGGGAGTTCACCAATATTGTCCCGCCAGAGCTGTATGACCTCACGGGCAGTCATGTCGCGTTCGTTAGGTGGACGCATGACGATTTCAACATCGATGAAATTTTGACCTCGAACGTTGGTCTTAATGCCCTCGGCAACTTCATAAAGATTATGCTCTTCGAACATGCGTGCAGTCGAAGCAGTAACAACCTCGGCAACCTGGGCGGCCTGCAGTGGGGTCGTGCCCACCGGCAGACGCACTCCTGCCTCGATTTCATCCGCGGCAACCTCCGGCATCATGATTATACCCATATGGGCACTGGTGGCGTAACTGCCAACAATGGCAACAAGCGCTATGGCCGCAGAGAGGGTGATGTAGCGAAAGCGCAGGCAGAAATCGAGGAACCGCCGATATTTTGTGTCAATGAATTTCTGAAAGCTCCTGGCAAAACTTTGTTGCAGATTCTGAAACCAGTTTTTCTTTTTACTTCGCTGGCGTCTACGGGGAGCATGACCGAGATGGGCGGGCAATATAAACAAGGCTTCAAAGAGTGACAATGCCAGCACGAGCATAACCACGACGGGCAGTGGACCCCAGAATTTGCCTGTTTCGCCGGGAATAAAAAGGAGGGGAATGAAAGCGATGATATTTGATAATATGCTGAAGGTAACCGGCATAGCCATCTCTTTTGCTCCAGCAATGGCGGCTTTGAGATGGTTCTCCTCTTTTTCCTGGTGGGAGTAGATGTTTTCGCCGACGACAATGGCATCATCAACGACAATACCAAGCACAACGAGGAAACCGAAGAGCGAGATCATGTTGATGCTCACATCGACCATCGGCATGAATAGAACTCCACCAATAAATGAGATTGCCATGCCCATCATTATCCAAAAGGCCAAGCGGAGCTTGAGAAACAGAGTCAGAATGGCCATTACGATAAAGATAGCCAATACTCCATTTTTGACGACAAGCGAGACGCGCTCGCGAAAATCTTCAGCGTTGTTACTGTCGATCCGCCACTGCACACCCTCCGGAAGGGTCCTCTCAAAATCGGTCATAATCTCCAGTACCGCCTCGGCAATTTCAAGAGGTGATTGTGAGCCAACCCGGTAAATGTTGAGTTCCACCGATGGCTGCTGGTTAAACTGCGAATGGAATCCCCACTCCTCAAAACCATCTCGGACGGTGGCAATATCGCCAAGGGTAACCAGCGCACCGTCGCGATCGGAGAGGATGACGATCTGCTCAAACTCATCCGCCCATTGCTTCCTTTCCTTTACCCGCAGCAGGATTTCTTCGGCGCTGGTTTCGATTGCGCCGGCCGGGATATCATCGCTCGAGGCCTCCACGAGATTGGCCACATCCGCCAGCGTCAAATTGTACTGGCGCAGATCTTCGCGGGCGATCTCGATATGGGTACGGTAATCGGGTACGTTGCCCAGGTTAACCTGAGTGATGTTCTCATTGCTTATGAAAATATCGCGGAGACGTTCAGCCAGCTTGCGCAACTCCCAGATATCCACATCTCCGTAGAGACCTATTTCCATGACATCGCGTCGGCGCTCCTGCAGCCTTACCCGGGGCTCTTCTACGTCCTCGGGAAAGGTGCGAATACGGTTTACGGCCTGATCAATCTCCTGGAAAACTTTCATGCGGTCAGCACCGGCAACCAATTCGATCGTTACCCGGCCGCTGCCCTCCCAAGCCCTGGAGGTGAGCTCACGGATGCCTTCCACGCCACGGATAGCTTCTTCCACTGGCCGGAGAATACCCTGCTCCACTTCGGTGGGGGCTGCTCCTGGATAGGCGACGGTGACTTGAACAATGTCGAGTTGGAATTGCGGGAAAACTTCCTTTTGTACGGTAAGGGCAGTCCAAAAGCCGCCGGCAAGCAGGATTACCATCAAAAGGTTGGCGGCAATAGAATTATGGGCCATCCAGGCGATCACACCCTTTGGTTGTTCATTGCTCATTCGGAGCCCCCTGCGGTGCGAAGTTCAGCGCCTTCACGGACGCGGGAGAGACTGGTTACAACCACATTATCACCATCTTCAAGCCCTTTTTCAATGTATGCGTAGTTGGCATCACGGAAAACAACCTTAGCCTTGCGGATGGACAATTTACCGTCCTGCATGACCCAGACTGTATCGTTTGGGCGAAGAAAATCACGGTCGAGACGCACAACGTTTTCCAGAGGACGCCCCTCTATTATTGTCTGGACAATGGCATCGAGTACCAGTGGTGGAGAGTCACTGTTGAGGGCGAGAGGGTCCTCCACGGTTATGAGCACCCGGGCAAGCCTGGTTTGCTCATCGAGTGTACCAATAAAGCGCTGGACAACTCCGTGGCGGGCCTGCTCATCTTCCCAGATTCCACGTTTTTTGATCGTTGCTCTTGATGGCTCAGTGTCGTCTTGCCCAAAGCTTATCCATTTAAGCTGATTGAGCGGAACCGTGGCAATAACCCAGTATTTACTGATACCGATTAGTTGGGCCATGACATTACCTCGCTCCACTTGGGAACCGAGATTGACCATGCGTTCGACGACCTGCGCGTCGAAGGGCGCCTTGATAGAGGTGCGGTCGAGTTCGAGTTGAGCCTGAGCAACGGCTGCCCTGGCTGCTTCGAGTCTGGCCCGCACGGTTTTCAGCTGCGGTTCGCGCAGAACGAGAGCCCGTTGGCTTGATTCCAGTTTCTGGCCGGTCAGGGCAAACTCTTGCCGGGCAACCTGCTGCTGACCTTTTTCGATGGCTAAATCAGCCTCCACCTGTTGGAGTTCACTTTGCCTTTCGGCCAAGGCTATTTCAAAATCAGCCGGATCCAACGTAACCAGTACATCACCTGCTTGCACCATGGCACCGGGTTCGAAATTATCTGCGATCCTGATTACTTCTCCAGTTATTCGTGGACGCAGCATGACCTCCCTGGCGGCCTCTACACGACCTAGAACTTTTATTTGGGGATGATAGGTTTGTCTGCTGACGGTGAATGCCTCAACCAGCATGGGATTGCGCTTGGTAGCGGTTTCACGTTGAGCCACCGGTTCGCTGTTGTTGATATACCAGACGATTCCACCGGTAATTGCCACGATAAGTAAGCAGGCAATGATTGTCAGGACTACACCTTTCTTTACTGTTCTTTTTTTTTCGGTCATCACAAATTCGCAGTTTGGTTAGAGCCGCATAGAGAGTAGTAGGAAGTTTCTGACCATATTAACAGTGATTGAATCCTTTGATAGGTAATGTTCCAGCAAGTCGTAATACAATCTGATGTATAACTATAATATTCAAACGATAATTAAGAAGGGGCTGGGTGGTATTATTTGCAGCATAGTAGCGGTATGCTTTTTGGGATCAAAAGTGTTCCGCGCTGGGCAACCAGGCAATGATATGTGCAAAAAATGTAGCCCGGCTTAGAGGCCGGGCTACGGAGAGAAAAAAATATATTTTGAGAATGCTGCTATTTAAGGGCGAAGACGACCTTATCCGGGCCGTCGACTTTTTTGGGTTTTACCAGTTTAACCGCGGAGCCTTCACCGAAGGAGTCTCCTTTTTTCAAATTCAGCATACCGAAAACCGAGCCGACAACTCCCGGGAACTCAACTTGGACGAGGACTTTGCCGTGCTCAAGCATATTGCCCTGTCGATCTTCATAAACAACGGTAAAGGAGCGGATGTATCCTGAGCTTGGATCAACGGCTCTACCCTCGTTTTCCGGATCAAGTATGGCCAGGCTCTCTTCATCAAACATCGCCGGAGGAATCAGGACCTCATCACGCTCAGCACTATAGGTCCCGTTGATCTTGCCTTTAGCGAGGTCGGTATAGAATTTAGAGCCGCCAACTCCTGCCGTATAGCGATAGGAAAGTGGAATCTTACCTTCTTTCTGGCCCATCGATTTAACATCGGCTTCAACCGGTTTAATCTGGACAATATCAAGATTGACCTTCTTGCGCCCCAGAGGAGCAAAATACTTGATATCCAAGATGGAGCCGGTGCGCTTGGACTCTGGTTGCCACACCGCTTTGACCCGCATGCCGATCTTGACCTCTTCTGGTTTAATATCGCCTAACAGATGAACCAAACCCATGTCCTCGGTAATGCCATCAAGGGCGATCACTGCGAAGATATTGACCTTGCCTTTGGGAAGAGGTGAACTGTCCCAGTTAACATGGGATAGGGTAAAGGTTTTGACAACACCGGTATCGGGCAGATTGAAATAGTTGGTGACTGGGGCAAGATCAGCAATTTCCGAAAACGGCCGAGAAGGAACCATCATCCGATTGGTCCTGGTGTCTAAGC
>JASJDT010000204.1 GCA_030065655.1 Desulfocapsaceae bacterium
CTGCCAATTGCACAAGGCCCTTCTGGAGTTGCTTCATTTTCAACGGGTTTTTAAGCACGACTCGGCGGAAATGCTCCGGAGCAAAATTAGGAATGCCCGTGAACTTGAGCTCTTCTTTCGGAGTAAAAGTATCACCTATTTTTATGGTGCCGTGGTTGTGCAGTCCGATAATATCACCCGGCCAGGCTTCTTCAACGTTGGCGCGGTCCTGAGCCATGAAAATGGTGGCATTGGCCAGGGTAATTTCTTTACCGAGCCGGTGGTGCTTTACCTTCATACCCCTGGTAAATTTACCTGAACAGATACGCAAAAAGGCGATGCGGTCACGATGTGCCGGATTCATGTTAGCCTGGATTTTAAAAACGAAACCTGAAAACGTCTCCTCCTGAGGGACAACGCTTCTGGTCACAGCACGGCGCGGTTCTGGCGAGGGCGCCATTTCGACAAAACCGTCAAGTAGTTCCTGAACACCGAAGTTATTAATTGCGCTGCCGAAAAAGACGGGCGTTTGGCTGGCATTACGGTAGTGCTCATATTCAAAGGGATTAGCCGCTCCCTGCAGTAGCTCGATGTCCTCTCTGAGCTCATCGGCTTGGCCGCCTAGTAATTCATCGAGACGCGGATCGTCGAGATCATCGATGGTTATACCATCTTCCTCGCGGTAATCCTGTCCGGCGGTAAAGAGATGGATCTGCTTATGGATGAGATTGTAGACACCTTTGAAGGTTTTTCCCATGCCTATGGGCCAGGACAGCGGGGTGCATTCAATCTGCAGTTTTTCTTCAATATCTGCCATGATGTCCAGTGGCGACAGTCCTTCCCGGTCAAGTTTATTGATGAAGGTGATCAGCGGAGTATTGCGCATCCGGCAGACTTCCATCAGCTTTTCCGTTTGCGTTTCCACCCCTTTGGCATTGTCAATGACCATGATGGCTGAATCTACCGCGGTAAGTACCCGATATGTATCTTCGGAAAAATCCTGGTGCCCAGGCGTGTCAAGCAGGTTGATCTCGTAGTCCCGGTAGGTGAATTTCATCACTGAAGTTGTCACCGAGATACCGCGCTCCTGTTCAATTGACATCCAGTCACTGGTTGCTTTTCGCTCGTTCTTTCTCGATTTGACAGCACCGGCAAGATTTATGGCACCACCATAGAGAAGCAGTTTCTCGGTCAAGGTGGTTTTTCCTGCATCCGGATGGCTGATGATGCCGAAGGTCCGGCGCTTGGCTACTTCTTTTTCTATATGTTTACTCATGATTTTCTAAGGATATCTGTAAATGGTGTTGGACAAAGTTCATCTTTAATTTTTGACGTTTACCTAGTATAAAAACTAGGAGCTTGTCGGAGAAAGTTCTTTTCCCCATCTCAGCGTTATTTTCAGAAAATCAATGCTCGCAGGTAAGCGCAGACTCCGATATTGACCATATGGCTGTGCTTGATTTCCCGAAAATGTCTTGATCTGAGAAAAATATCAATTCACCGGCACACTCCTAGGGAGAAAAAGAACCAACTTATGATCTTTTGCGAAGAATGCAAACATAAAACTGAGAATTTTTTATGGCTAAAGAAAGAATAGTCCTGGTAACCGGTGGTTGTGGATTTATAGGTGCTAATTTTATCAAATTTGCCCAGGCCAGAAAACCGCATTGGCGCATTATCAATCTCGACAGGCTGACCTATGCCGGTAACCTTTCAAGTCTTGCCGAAATAGAAGAAGGTGAAAATTATCGTTTCATAAAGGGTGATATCTGCGACGCTGAAACGGTAGGACATATCTTTGCTGAGGAGAAGTGTGACTCATTGGTTCATTTTGCCGCCGAATCACATGTCGACCGTTCGATTAGCGGACCAGCTGATTTTATGAAGACAAATATTCTGGGTACCTTCACTCTCCTTGAAGCTGCGAAGAAAATATGGCTCGATAAAAAATGGTACGGCAATGATCCTCTCTTTTTGCATGTGTCAACCGACGAAGTATATGGCTCACTTGGACCAACGGGTAAGTTTAGCGAGAAAACCGCCTATGACCCCAGATCTCCATACTCCGCTTCCAAAGCGTCGGCAGATCATCTGGTCAATGCCTATTTTCACACATACGGCTTGCCGGTGGTGATCACCAATTGTTCGAACAATTACGGTCCTTATCAGTTTCCCGAGAAACTCATTCCCCTTATTCTTCATAATTGTTTGCAGGAAAAAAAGCTGCCGGTCTATGGGGATGGCAAAAATGTTCGCGACTGGTTATACGTCGAAGATCATTGTGAGGCAATCGCTCTCGTGTTGGAACAAGGCAAGCCGGGAAGAGGTTATAATATTGGTGGCAACTCAGAAAAACAAAACATTGAGGTGGTTACCACACTCTGTGACCTGCTGGACGATAAACTTGGTACTTTGACTTCTGGAGAGCCGAGGCGTTCGTTGATTAGTTTTGTTAAAGACAGAGCGGGTCATGATCGCAGATATGCCATTGATGCCTCCAGGATAGCCAGCGAACTTGGTTGGACACCAAAGATTTCATTTGAAGAGGGTATCGGAAAAACGATTGACTGGTATCTCTCTCACCAGGAGTGGGTCAGCGGGGTGATCGATGGCTCTTACCAGGAATACTATGACAGAATGTACGGCGAGGAATAGATGGAAGGAGATGTTCTATGAAGGTGACAGCAACCAGTATCGCCGATGTCCTGATTATTGAGCCTAAGGTTTTCGGCGATGAGCGTGGTTTTTTCTTCGAGAGTTTTAATTTGCAGGATTGGCAGGCGCAAACCGGCCTGTCAACGCAGTTTGTCCAACACAATCATTCCCGCTCCAGCCAGGGGGTGCTGCGTGGTCTTCATTATCAAATAAGACAACCGCAGGGAAAGCTGATTCGGGCGGTGGTGGGTAAAGTTTTTGATGTAGCGGTGGACCTGCGCAGGAATTCTGAAACCTTCGGGAAGTGGGTAGGTGAATATCTCAGTGCAGAAAATAAAAAATCTCTCTGGGTGCCAGAAGGATTCGCCCATGGTTTTTACGTGGTGAGCGATGTCGCTGAAATAGTCTATGCGGCAACGGATTTCTATGCTCCGGAGCATGAGCGTTGCATCTGCTACAATGACTCTGATCTCGACATAACCTGGCCACTCGATGGTGAGCCTACTGTATCAGACAAAGATAAAGACGGCAGACCATTTCGAACGGCCGAAGTCTATACAGGTTAATCGGAAAGAAATTCTCACCAGATTGGTTAAGGAGGAAGCATCGTGTTGCTTGAAGAATTGAGCTTTACAGAAGTGGAAGAATATCTGCAGAAAGAAGATACTATGCTGATACCCGTGGGTTCCGTCGAACAGCATAGCGAGTATGGCATGATGGGTACCGACTTTATTGCTGCAGAAGGTATTGCCAGGGCGGTGGGAAAGAAATTGAATCTGCTGGTGGCTCCCACGGTGAACTATGGTGTCTCCCCACATCACATGAGCTTCAAGGGAAGTGCAACTCTTTCACCCGCAACATTTATAAGGGTTATTGTTGATCTTATGCGTTCATTTCTCAGTCATGGTTTTCAGAGAATTTTCTTTATCAACGGTCATGGGGGTAATGTTGGTCCCCTTACGGTTGCCATGCAGGAAGTTAAAATGCAGGGAGCGGCAGGGCAGTTGGCCTTCTTTCCTTGGTATGAAGGCCTGCGGGATACTGGTCTCATTGAAGAGCTATTTCAAAGTCAGGATGGCCTACATGCCACACCGTCCGAGATTTCCTTGACCATGGCCCTGCGACCTGCAGCGTTTACCGGCAAAAAGAAAAAGGAGGGTGAGGTGACCACCATTGCTCATCCGTGGCCATTGACTGCGGAGGAAATGCGCTCAATCTTTCCTGACGGTCGCATGAACGCAGCCTCCTGGCTAGCTTCAGAGGAGAAGGGGCGCTTGGTGTTTAAGCTTGCCGTAGAGACACTCGTTGAGAAAATTAGGGAGCAACAGAAAGTCAAGCTTCCTTCGACTGGTTAGAAAAGATTTTAGTATTGCTGAAGACCTAACCTGTTATGTGTGGAGATGGTATGGCGATAGTTTAAATTGAAAGGTTCTACCCCGCACGGGCGTATAAGTGCCTTGGATAGAGAGCCTAACTCAATGGATCTAAATTTGATTTTCGTTCTCTTGTTTTCTAACAAATTTATAGGGGTAAGGCACTAATAAGCCAAGATGCTTAAGATGGAAGAACCATGTTCTCTTTCGATGCTGACCCAGTTGTGCCACATCTCCAGACGTAGGGTTTCCCAAGGGAGCTGATGATTGTTCCAGGTCTCCGCTATCCCTGGTATCAGATCAAGGATCATTGTTTCCAGGCTCTGAATATCATCCTTGTCATAAGTGCAGGTGATATAGGAAAGGGCATCCGCCAGCTGAATGATAATTGGAAAGCCATGACTACCAGGGGAATTTCCCGGATCGTGGTGATAATGCAAACCGTTTACCAAGGTATCCGGGAAATCCCATTTTTTTAGAAGTCTTCCCCCCACCTCGGCATGGTTGATTCCAAACGTTTCCTTTTCTTCCTCAAGCTTTTCAGCTTGGGAGAAGCCACTAAGCCATTTTTCTGTAGTATACTCCTTGGAAAAAGTCATCAACATTGCCAGCTTGCCAATATCATGGATAAGCCCGCCGATGAAGAAGCGTCCCGGAAAAGAGATGCTGAAGTGTTCCGCAATAACTCGAGCCGCCAGAGCACAGGTGAAGGAATGATCCCAAAATTCATTGATGATCTGATCATTTCCTTGAAAAACACTGCCAAAGGAATTCAGTACCGACTTACTTAAAACTATATTTTGGATCTCGTCAAAGCCGAGCACGGTTATGGCAGATTCCAGGGAGCTTACTTTTTTCGGACGGCCGAAGAGGGCGGAATTGGCAATTTTGAGTATGGCAACGCACATCGATTGATCGGGAAGAACGGCCTGGGTGAGATCTTTGGCAGAACTTTCCGGATTGTTGACCACATTCATCACCTCGGTGACGGTAGTAGGCAGTGAAGGAAAGGAGTCGATCTGTTTTTCTATACGCGCGTAATTGGAATCTTTCATAATGTCGAGCGTTGCAGGTTTATTGAGTGATGTATTCTACCAATGTATCACATTGACCAGACAGGAACAAATCAAGTGAAAACTAATATCATGAATTGAAGGAGTAAGTACAACACGAGAATTAGAATCCAGCAACACTATCATTGGATAAACTTGAGAATTGCCAGATCGTATTCATCAAAAAGTTCGATATTATTATGCTCAGCCTCGGCTATGAAAATGACCACCGGATTACCTGGAATGTATTCGAGGAGTTTTTGGGTTTGTGCCGGCAGCACAGTAGTATCACGACCGCCATAGATGACCAGGGTAGGCGCTTTGAAGTGAGGGGCATAGTCAATTGAGCGGAATTGATGTTGTAAGAGTTTGCCGGTGGGTAAAAAGGGAAATTGTCTCTTGGCAATGCTGGCTATGGAATCAAAGGGAGTTATGAGAATGATGCCGGTGACGTCTCTTTGCGAAGCGACATAGCTGGCCACACCTGAACCAAGGCTGCGCCCCATAAGAAAAAGCGTGTCAGGTGAATAGCGATTTTGGATTTCATCAAAAATTTCCAGAGCATCGGTAAAGAGTTCTTTTTCTCCAGGCGTACCTGTACTTTTGCCATAACCACGGTAATTCACGAGTAAAGCAGCAGTGTCACCATACTTGCCAAACTGCTCGACAGCATAATAAACGTCCTCGGCATTGCCTCCATAATAAATAATCAGTCTTTCTTTTGCATACTTCTCCTGGAAGAGCCAGCCGTGAAGGGTGACATCTGCATGGGTAAAAGTGAACTCAGTGGCCCCAGGCGGAGAGGGGTGTTGTGCTTTGGTGGGAAAGAAAATAAATTTCTTCTGCTGGAGGAAGAGGAAGAGAGTTACAGCGATATAAAAAATGAGGATTAGGAGGAGTATTTGTTTAAGCATGAGCATGGTTTTTCTCGTTATTCTCCGAACTAAAGAGCGCGAATTCCTGGTCCTTTGAGCGCGCTGTGGCCCCCCGTTTTGGGGATGAGCTTGATTTGGGTATCAAGTCGTTCCTTGAGGAGGGACACATGGGAAATAATTCCGATCATTTTCCCCTCCTGCTGCAAACCGGCAAGTGTCTGCAGGGCGGTATCAAGGGTTTCTTCATCCAGGGTGCCAAACCCTTCATCAAGAAAAAAAGAATCTACCCTTACGCTGTCACCCGCCATGCTAGAAAGACCGAGAGCCAGTGCCAGACTTACCAGAAAGCTCTCACCACCGGAAAGGTTTTGGGTGGACCGTATATCGCCACCGCGATAACTGTCAATGATTTTCAACTCCAACGGCTGGACCTGATCCCTTAAAAGTATATATCTGTCGGTCATTTTTTGTAGGTTTTTGTTGGCATGGTCCACCATTATATCAAAGGTTATTCCTTGGGCGAAGTTACGGAACTTTTTCCCGCTGGCCGAGCCGATTAACCAGTCAAGTTTCTGCCAACGTTCCAGTTCCTGTTTTTTCATCAGCAAGGCTTTCCTTTTTTGTTGCTGTTGGTCGACAAGTTTCTGGTTTTCCTCAAGACGTCCTTGAATTCTGCCGATTTCCTGAAGAGATTGCTGAAGTATCTCGGTCTGATCGTGATGTGTTTGCTGTAATTGTTCGACGGTGGCCGAGGTAAGTTGTCTCGTTTTTTCCTGATGATGATCTTTTTGTTTTTCTTTAAGCAGAGTTGCCAGCCTGACGATATCTTCATCAGTTTTCGCAAATTCAGATTCTAGCTCAATAATATGCTGCTCAGAAAGGATTGCCTTTTGGAAATCATCGATGTCATGAAAACCCTGAGCGTGAAGATTTTGGGTAAGGATTTCCTCTTCATTAAGGATCTGTTTCTCCCTTTTGGCAGTCGATGCCTTGAGATTATCTAATTGTGCTCGTAGGCTGGTAATTCTACTCTCATGTTCAGTAAGCTTTTCCTTCAGCTTTTCCACTTCCTGTGAGGCTAACGTCAATTGTCGCTTGAAGCTTTGCTCCTCAGTAACAGGATCTTTCTCACCGTAGATCTCCCTACGTTTCACTCTCAAGTTTTCAAGTTTTTGAATAATTTTTTCAGTCGTTGCCTGCTGAAGTTGTCGCTCTTTTTCAAGTGACTTCAAACTGATCTGTTGCCCATGTTCATCCCGTTCCGTGATCTGTAGTTCTTCCTCCAGACTATTTTCGTTTTCCTTATGTTGTTGCCAACGATCATGTCGAACCCGCAATTCTTCAAGAATCAGATCCACTTCCTTTATCTGAACAGCGTTCAAACCAAAAGAGGTGAATCTTTCTGAAAGGGTTTTAAAGTGCTGGTTTACCTCTTCAACCAATGCTTGGATAGCTTCCTGCAGATCAATTTCTTTTTGATTGGTCTGTTGCTGCTTGTGCTTTTCCTCTTCCAGGGCGCGTAAGTGAAAGGTATTTTCTTCCTTGGCACTTTCTACTTGCGATTGCAGCTCAGCAGCTTCCTGATCGAGTTTGTCTAACTCCTCATATTTCTGATGGAGTTCATTCTTTTTTCGTTTTTTTGTTTCAACTTCCTGCAAAAGCTCTTTTTCGAAATTCTCAGGAGATGTTGCGCTAAAAAAACCTCGAAGTTCTGCAAGTGAATTTTGCTGTTTTTCGAGTTTCTTCTGGAGGCCCCGTTCATATTCCTGGTTTTCTTCCAGTTGTCTGCGATAGAATTTGATATCGGTCTGCGCTTCTATTAAATCATCCTGCAGGGCGGCGAGTTGGTTTTTAGTCTTTGCCAGATCTATATCAATTTCGACTGCTGGCAGATGAGGTTCATTTTCCTGATACGGGTGACTGGTAGCGCCACAGAGGGGACAGGGTTTGCCAGGTTGAAGCGCCGTCCGTTCTTCCTCATAATTTTTTACCCTTTGGGCAAGTAAGAGAATTTCCTCCTGTTGTTTGACGAGTTGATTCAGGGTTTTCCGGTTTTTTTGTATCTCTTGTTCTTTGCTTTCAACTTCATGTAACTTAGCTTCAAAGTTCTGATATTGTTGATGTGTTGTGGTCAACTCAGTAGTTGTCTGCTCACTCTCTTGGTGCATTAGTAGCAGTTTCTCAAGCTGCACCAGTTGTTGATTATTATTTTCCAACTGCTGCAGTAGTTGTGGATAATCGCATCGTATTGAGGCACCTACTTGATAGATCGTGTTATAGTTTTTCTCTCTTTCAAGAAGGGCTATATTTGATTTCTCAAATAATTCTTGGGTAATTTTAACTGCTTCAGATGTTTTTTTGCCCTGTTTCTGGAGCTCAGCAAGTTGTCTTTCCAGTTTATACTGTCTCTCGACCATTAACTGCAACTGATCAATTTTTTCTTTGAGAACAGGCAGATTTTCAGTGAGAGTACCATCACCTTGCTGTTTTTCCAGGTAGCTGCGGCATTCCTGAAGTTGCCTTTGTTTTATTTTTCTCTGCTCCGCCAGGTTATTTAGAAGCTGTTGTGCTTTATCGATGTTTTCCATAACCTGGCTGGTTTTCTTTTCCTCCTGCTGCCCTTGGCTTTCAACTTCCTGTATCTGGACATCAAGAGTGCGAACCACGGCTATAATTTCTCTTTCTTTTTCCAGCCTCTCTTCTGCACCTTGCCTGGAAGATGCCGCTTTGTTCAGTTGCTCAACAAGCGTGGTGATGTTTTCTTGAAGAGATTGCTCTTCTTTCAACAAAGTGGCAATTGTCGAGATTTCCTCTGTTTGTTGCAGCTTCATTTTTTCGAGGAATTCATGCTGAGTGCTATACAGTGACGCGATTTTTGCCCGTTGCAGAGACGTACGCTTTTCATCTTGACTCCGCTTTACATCCTGGGCTGAGCTATGCTTTTCTTCTAGAACCTTGATTTCCTGACTCAGCGAGGCAAGTTTCTCCAGCCAGTTTATCTTTTGGGTGAGAGTATTAAGTTCCTGACGTTGCTGACTTGCATCGTTGTGTTTGTTTGTCAGATCAACGGTCAACTCGTCCTTTTCTTCGTCAGATAGGACTGCGAGCCCCGCAAGTTCATCGTTTAGCATAGTGAAAGTTCTTGCCTGTTGAGCGGTAACTTCATGTACCTTCTGGGAAATACGACTATATATTTCAGTGCCGGTCAGCTGTTCAAGCAGTGGTGCCCGCTCGTCCGGGGATGCCTGAAGAAAAGCAGCAAAGCTTCCCTGGGCAAGAAGTATCGACCTGGTAAATTGGTCAAAGGTCATGCCGGTTACTTCTTCCACCTTAACCGCCACCTTTTTTATCATATTTTCCAGAACACGTTTTTCTTCGTGATCGACAATCTCGTGGCGTGGCTGCTGTAAGTCACCGATAGAACTTTTCCTGGCTCTATGCTGACTCCAGTGACAGCGGTATCTGCCTTTCAAGGTCTCAAAGGTGACTTCGGCGAAACATTCACCGGTTTGCCTGGTCATTATTTCGTTAACTGATTTTGAAATAATTTTCAGTCTGGGAGTACGTCCATACAAAGCGAGACAGATGGCATCAAGCAGAGTGGTTTTACCCGAGCCGGTGGGACCGGTGATAGCAAAAATGGGGTTTGTCAAAAAGGCGGGATGAGTGAAGTCAACTTCCCATTCTCCTTCAAGGGAATTAAGGTTTCTGAAGCGAATCCGCAGAATCTTCATTGATTTGGCCCATCCTCTGTTTCTTCTCTGAGAAGCTCCAGCGTTCTGGCAAAATAGTATTCAAGTTCTTCACGTTCTTCCGGATCGATGTCGTGGGCATCCAGGCATCGACGAAAAACCGCCTCTTCGTCAAGATTGCCAAGCGATTCTGAGTGCTCGCTCCAGGTTAAAACCTGGTTGGTAATCCGTCGATTGATGATGCGTATAAGTTCCAGGGGAGAGTCTTGAAGTTTTTCAGCAAGCTCCTGACGAAATGCACTGATGTCTTCTCCTGTATAATGAATTTCCAATAAGATGTTCTTACTGCTGGTTGATAGGCGATCCAGTCCGGTAAGCACCTCATGATGATCACCGGCAATTGTCTCAAGTCGTAAAAATGGTGGAACGACAACATTCGTAATCATCGGCTGATCATCAAACTCAAGCATGGCAACAGATTTTTCAG
>JASJDT010000205.1 GCA_030065655.1 Desulfocapsaceae bacterium
CGGGTAATACATAACGGTATTTCACCAAAGGAAATACACACCAAACTTCGAAGCAATGTTTTTAGTATAGCGGCAATCGGCAGACTTGACAGGATAAAGGGATTTGACATACTGCTGGAACAGCTTCAAGAACTTACATTTCCCTATCATCTTACCATAGCAGGTGAAGGGCCGGAAAAAAGACGATTACAGCAAATGTTTGTTGATTTGAATCTTGATGAGAATGTCTCCATGGTCGGCTTCTACGAAAAAATTCCGGAACTTATGGGCAGGAGTCATGTAATCGTTTTATCATCACACAGTGAGGGGTTTCCGCAAGTGATGGTTGAGGCCCTTTTTTATGGCAACGTATTCCTTTCCACACCTGTTGGTGGAGTCGTTGAGGTTTTGCCGGAATTGTTTCTGGTAAACCATGAGAGTATTGCTAAAAAGCTTAAACACGTCTATGAAAACTATGATGACTACCGTGAGCAGTACAATCGGTTAAAGAATTCCATATCTGCAAATTTCGAGCTATCTACCGTTACGTCGCAGTATCAAGCATTATATAAGGATATAATAGAGAAATCAGAAAACGATAAAGGAAAGCGTCACCGCTGTCCCGCAAAAAAAATGGCTTGAACGCAATACTATAAACTACAAATTACAAGGAACATCTAGTTGGCAAAGACTTACAGCTATCTGAAATTTTGAACTTCTCTGTTATGCTCCTGGGAAAATTGAGATTTGATTGGCAGCGTTTAATCATTTTGAATGTTATGGAGCTGTTCATACTCACCATGGAGAGCGAGAAGCTCGTCATGGGTGCCTTCTTCAACTATACATCCGTCCTTTATCACGATTATTCTATCGACGTTTTTAATTGTGGACAACCTATGAGCGATGACCAGTGTGGTCCGGTTTTTCATTAGATTCTCCAAGGCTTTTTGCACCTCTCTTTCAGATTCGGTATCAAGTGCCGAAGTGGCTTCATCAAGAATAAGGATGGGAGCGTTTTTAAGGATCGCCCTGGCGATGGAGAGTCGTTGCTGCTGACCTCCGGAGAGGCGACTGCCGCCTTCACCTATTACTGTGTCATAGCCTTTAGGTAGTGCTTCGATGAATGAAGAGGCATGAGCGGCTTTGGCAGCTTGGAAAATCTGATCATCGGTGGCTTCTAGATTACCATAGGCGATGTTGTTTCTGACTGTGTCGTTAAATAGGATGGTTTGTTGGGTAACCATGCCAATTTGAGCTCGCAATGAAGCCAGAGTGCAATCCTTGATGTTGGTATCATCGATAAATATTTCACCCTCAGTAACATCAAGAAATCTGGGTATCAAATTGGTCAAGGTGGTTTTTCCACCTCCGCTCGGTCCTACAATAGCCAGTGCCTGACCCGTTGGTATCTTAAGGTTAATATCATGAAGAACATGCTCTTCATTATAGTAAGAAAAAGAGAGACCTTTAAACTCTATCGACTTTTCGAATGGTAGAAGATTTAGGGCGTTTGGCTTGTCTTTGATTTCAGGTTCAATATCAAGCAGGGTAAAAACCCGGTTTGCCGCAGCCATTCCCTGTTGAATTGTGGCGTTAATTTTGGCGATTCGTTTGACGGGTTCATAAGCGGCTACCAGAGCGGTGATAAACGCAAAGAATGTACCGGGAGTGGATTCACCGGCGATAACTTCTTTACCGCCAAACCAGATTATCAGAGCAAAGGCAACACCGCCAATTAACTCCATTATTGGGTGTTGCGTGCTTTTGAATTTTGCATTGCGAATGGTAACAGAGAACAACTTGTCTATTTGGTGATTGAATCTCTTGGATTCATACTTTTCTTTACAAAATGCTTTAATAATTCTGTTACCGGTAATCGTTTCATGGAGGAGGTTAGAGACGTTTGCGGTTTCTTCTTGCGAGCGTATGCTTAATTTTCTAAATAAACGGCCAAATTTAACGATGGGATATCCGGCAATTGGCAGAATGATGAAGGAAAACATCGCCAATTTCCAGTTCATATAAAAGACAACACCTAAAAGAATCACGACTTGAAAAAAATCTCGAAGTATATTGACCAGTGCTTTAGAGACTGCCTGTTGCATCAGGGTAACATCAGAGATAATCCTGGAGATCAAGGTGCCGGTTGGCATAGAATTGAAAAACGACAGAGGCTGCAGATGTATGTGAGAAAAGATGCGAATTCTTAAATCTCTGATGACGGTTTGCCCCACCAATTCGAGCAGAAACGAATAAATAAAATCTGCCAAGGCCTTAATAAAAAAAACAAGTATAAGAATAAGCGGCAAAAGGTTCAAAAAAAACTCATTTTTCTCCATAAAGATCTTATCGAGAAGATCTTTTACCAGATAAGCCTGGACTCCGGTTGTGGCGGCCACAATGACCATGCCTACCATAGCTATGAAGAGTTTAACTCTGAATGGCTTAAGTATATAGTAAATTCTGTGAATTATTTCTTTGTTTGTCATTATAAAGTAACGGTAGCGTAGCTGTTAAACCTATGAAGCAATAGATATTCAAATGATTATTAATAATCCCTGTCAAAATTGCCTATACATCTACACTACTTTGATCTAAGAAAAAAGGGCAAATTTAAAGCGAAAATGTACGGTAATCAGGGGATTCATGATTGAACATTCAAGACTTGGGAGATATTTCTCGTCGTCAAGGACAAGAAAGAAAGTTCAGGTATTTTTGTTAGGTAAGGCTATTTCAAGTGCTTTATGTCTTGTTGCTAAATATCCATTTTGGTACTATAAACAAGCCTTTCGTAACCATGATGAAATAGAATAAAAGGTTTACTTATGGATGAGACTTTAAAAATAGAGAAAACACCAACACCCAGCAAATTGCCTAGTCAGTCCAAGTGGTTTTTGTGATAGGAAAGGTTGGTGCCAAGAATATTGTTTCTCCTGCAATAATGCTTATTCATTTGATAGTTGATATACAAAGAAAACTAATAAATTCAAAGTTTAAGGAGTAAATCATGCAAGAAAATGTTAATCAAATAACAATTTCGCAGGCCAGAAGAGATGCCTCGTCGATTTTCCTTGCCAAAGTGTTTAACTGGATGGCCACTGGGCTTGGGGTCACAGGTCTCATTGCCCTGCTCACGGCCGAATCTGGGCTTGCGCTCACCATTGCCAGTAGTCCGATATTTTTTATTCTTATTATTACTGAACTCGGATTGGTTTTCTTCCTGTCGGCCCGAGTGGAGAAGATCAAGGCTGGTACGGCTTCCTTAATGTTCTACACCTATGCTGTTTTAAACGGTTTGACTTTGGCGGTTATCTTTCTCGCCTATACAAGAGCTTCCATTGCTGGAACATTCTTTATCACGGCCGGAATGTTTGCTGCAATGGCTGTATACGGTACGGTGACAAGACGTGATCTTTCGGGTTTTGGCTCGTTCCTGTTTATGGGTCTTATCGGTATAATCATTGCCTCAATCGTTAACATTTTTCTCAACAGCTCTAGTCTTTATTGGGCTATATCGCTTATAGGAGTTTTTATCTTTACCGGATTAACAGCCTATGATGTGCAGAAAATCAAGAACATGGGTGAGCGGGGCATTCTCGAGCAGGGTGAAGAGGCCATTAAGAAAGGTGCCATAATGGGTGCTTTGGCCCTCTATCTCGATTTCATTAATCTCTTCCTCATGCTCCTCCGCTTTTTTGGCAACAGAGATTAGCTCAAATTCATGCCAAATACGAAAAGAATGTCCAGATTTTGGACATGCTTTTGTTCTTTTAGTTATAACACCACTGGAGATTCTACATGGCAAAGATACTTGCGGGTAAAAGAATCATTTTCGGTGTGACCGGCAGTATCGCAGCATTCAAAGTGGCGGGGTGGGTGAGCCATTTAGCGAAAGAAGAGGCCCTGGTCTCTGTCATCATGACTGAATCGGCACAGAGATTCATTGCTCCTCTTACTTTTGCAGCATTATCGGGTGAAAAGGTATATGGGGCGATGTTTGCCGATGATATGAGTGAGCCAATGGCTCATATTGACCTTGCTCAAGCGGCATCTCTATTGGTCATTGCACCCGCATCAGCACAGACTATAGCAAGACTTGCCCATGGTATGGCGGATGATTTGCTAAGCACCACTGTCTTGGCAACGAGAGCCCCAATAATTGTTTGTCCTGCCATGAACTCTAAAATGTACCTTCATCAGGCTACTCAGGAGAATATTACTAAATTACGAAATTTTGGTTATATCGTGGTGGATCCTGATTCAGGCATGATGGCATGCAAAGATGATGGTCCCGGTCGTCTGGTGGAATGGGATAGTGCCCAAGAAATTATTTTAAGGTGCTTGAGCGATAAACCATTTCTAGGGAAAAAGATCCTCATTACCGCCGGTCCGACCAGGGAGGCAATCGATCCAGCACGTTTTCTCAGCAATCGCTCGTCCGGAAAAATGGGTTACGCGTTGGCAAGAGCAGCCTATAGAGGGGGAGCCGATGTCACTTTGGTAAGCGGGCCGACAACCCTGGAGTGCCCATATGGAGTTGAGCGTATTGAGGTGGAGACTGCAGAAGAAATGTATTCTACGGTCATGGAAAAAAGCCGGGAGGCTTCCATTATTATAAAATCTGCAGCAGTAAGCGATTTTCGTCCTACTGAAATCCATACTCAAAAAGTTAAAAAAGATAATATTAAAACATCCCTAGAATTACAGGCTAATCCCGATATCTTATTTGAACTTGGTCAGCAGGCTGATAGGAACGACAAAATTCTAGTTGGCTTTGCTGCTGAAAGTGCAAACATTGAGAAAGAAGCAAGAAAAAAACTTACACGTAAGAATCTGGATTTCATTGCTGTTAATAATATCAAAGAAGAAGGGAGTGGTTTCGGTGTCGATACCAACAAAATCACTTTGATTGACGCTGAGGACACAATTCACCTGCCACACACATCCAAGGAAGAAACAGCCAGGCTGATTTTAGAATCTGTTGCCACAATTCTAAAAAACAAGACCCGCTAAATATATTACCTCATTCATTGTGAACTCCGCCGACAAAAGCATTCTTCAAGTAACCTGTTACGGTCATTTTCTTAGTCACTTCAACATGCTGGTGTTTCCAGCTGTTCTTATACCACTTTCTACGCGACTTGAACTGAGCTTGGTTGAGACTCTGTCATTGTCATTCTGGATGTATCTTCTCTTTGGTGTTTCAGCATTACCTTGGGGAATGCTTGCCGATAAAATCAGCGCCAGGCTACTGTTAATGATATTCTATATTGGTGCTGGTGGGGCAGGGCTGCTTGCCGCCGTCTCTTTGGGAAATCCTAAGCTTCTTGGTTTTGCCCTGACCGGAATAGGCCTCTTTTCCGGGATATATCATCCGGTGGGGTTGGGCTGGATCGCTCGAGATATCGAGAATACCAGCTTGGCAATGGGGTATAACGGTATGTTTGGTAATCTAGGCCTTGCCGTGGCACCGCTGGCAGCAGGTCTTATTAACTACTCCATTGGTCTTGAAGCGGTTTACCTTTGCGTTGGTCTTCTTAACCTCTCAGGAGTTGTATTGTTGCTCAAGGCAAAAAACAATCGTTCTAAAAAGAGCATTGAGGCTAATAGCAGGTATCAGCAGAACTCATCTCTACTACCGTTTATCATTCTTCTGTTTGCTATGATGTTGGGTGGCATCGTCTACCGAGGCACATCGGTAACTTTGCCTGCCTATTTTCAGCTGAGCAATGCACAATTGTTTGAGGGGATCAAGCACCTTTTCGGGGGGATAGGTACGGAAAACGTCGTTGCCACAATACTTACTTCAGCTATTTACTTTTTCGGCATGGCAGGCCAATTCTTCGGTGGTAAAATTGGCGAACAGTATGAATTGAGAAGGAGTTATTGTTTGTTCCATATCATTACTGTGCCAGCGGCACTGGCCATGGCCATGACATCTAATATCCCGCTCATCGGTTTTGCCATGGTCCATTCCTTTTTTCTACTTGGTATGCAGCCCATAGAAAACACTTTGGTTTCCAGATTGGCTCCCCCCGGTCTTATGAGTTCAGCTTATGGTTTAAAGTTCATATTAACCTTTGGAGTTGGCGCTCTGAGTGTCA
>JASJDT010000206.1 GCA_030065655.1 Desulfocapsaceae bacterium
ACAGGATCATCGTATAGTCTCCTGGAATGGAATTTCTCTTGAAATTCCTCGATCATGGGAGGCTCAGGTGATTTCTCTTCAGCATTTGAGTTTCGAGAGCGATACGAAGGCTGTCCTGGAACTCCGTTGGCAGGAAGCAAACGAAAAGAACATTCAACGTTTCATTTCCACCCTCACCAAGCAATACCAGGAGCTCAACGGTGTTGAGCTCATCTCTGTCGATCCCCCTCCAGAGGGTAAGGAGCTTTTAAAAAATTTTAAGGTTACCTGTTACACGGCTAGCCGACAGTCTTTACCGAACCTCGTTTTTCTCCACGATAAGAGTGAACGTTTCTTTCTGATGCTACAGTTTCACGCCATACGAAAAGATGAGCATCCACTCAAGATAATCCGAGCAATCGGCCAATCAACCACCAAAGATGGGTTGATGAGCTGGTCTATCCAAGATTTTCAAGCTCTCATTCCAAACGAATTCAAACTCATCAAGTATACCATGAAAGCAGGGCTGACAGTTCTAGAATTCGCCTGTGGCAAAGCGGTGATGCACCTGTGTCGGCTTTCTGTTGCTGCACAACGTCTGGAAAAACAGAACCTTGCTGAGATTTTCACCTCTCTTCTCGGTTTTGAAAAGGCCCACTCTCTTGACTATATATCAGAAAATACTGTTCGTTATGTCGCTCAGCCGGGAATACTCAGACAGATAGGCATCAGGGTGCAACGTAAAAAACCTTTTCAGCTGGCCACCTTTTGGCATGACAAGGCAAACGACCGGCTTCTCGGCTGTTTTATGCAGGGAATAGCTCCAATTGATCCGCAACTGCATACCACAATATGTGAAAACTATGAAATTGTTTCGATCAACCAAGACTGAACGACCACAACCCGTTCAATTGAGCAGACAGGAAGCTCTCCAGTGCCAGCCGGTTATCAACGATTCGATACATGTTGAAAACTCAGGCGAGGGAGATATCGTTCTCGAATATCCGCTGCCGTTGAAACCTTTTTTTCTCTCTCTTTTTCAGCGATTTCAAAAAAGCTACGAATATCCAACGAAAAAACTGCAGCTCGACGAGATGGGAAGCCATGTCTGGAAATACATAGATGGCCAGACCAGCGTTAAATCCATGATCGAAGACTTTGCCAGCCATTATGGAGTCACTCAGCAGGAGGCTGAACAGTCCATCACCGCCTTTCTCGTCGAGCTTGGTAAAAGAGGCATCATTGCCATGCGGTAAACTGAAAGCTTCGACAAATAATATCCCTGCCGGTAAACAAGAAACCTTTCGATAACAATAATATTGCATTATCCAGGCATTTCTTCTGATCTGCTTCTGTAGACTTCCGAATTTCTTTTATTTCGACTTAAAGACTTTGCAGGGCTTTTTCTACGAGCTGCAAATCCTCCCAGGTCGGCTTTTTCATTTCCGGATTGCTCAGGAGAAAGGATGGATGGTAGGTCGGCATGAGGGGAATCTTTTTCTGATCATCAAGATGATAATCATGAAATTTGCCACGTAGCTGGGAAAGCGGCTGTTTCACCTTCAAGAGGGCTCTTGTCGCAACCGTTCCCATCGTACAGATAACTGCCGGTGATAATCGGGCGATCTGTCTTTCCAGGTAGGAAATACAGGTATCGATATGCACCTTTTGAGGTTGTACTTTGGTATCTATACCGCACTTGATGACGTTGGTAATGAAAGCTTCGTTAGCAGAGAGATGAATAGCCTGTAACATTCTGAAAACCATCGTGTCTTCTGCTGTTCCGAAAATAACACTTGACGACTCCGGGGAAGAACTCAGTGCCAACCAACCACCGACAATCATCAGCTTGATCTGCTCTCCCCCTGCACCACAAACTGGCAGAATTCTTTGTTTGCAAAGCGCACAGCTACGACACTCCCTCACCTCCACGCATATCTCCTCCATTGAACCTGTGACCATTTTAGTCCCCGGTGTATCGACAACTTTGGGAGTAGATTCGGCAATTTTTGATCTAATAGTAGCCTTTTCTGCCAATAAGCTAGGAGCCTTTTCAAGAAAAAAGCTGATATCTGCCGATGCAGGATAACTATCTATACCTAATAATTCATGGTATTTAAGAAGATTTTGGAGCTGCTTTAGCTTTGGGTGTATTTGTTGTTTCATTTGAGATCCCGGTGTTGGCCATTCCCATCATCATACCCATTTTTAAGCACCTGTCATGCTTTTTTTCCCTATTTTACTATTCCTGGATAGAATCTCACAACACACTATCCAGCGAGGAAGATACAACCCTTAAGGCTCCTTTGCTGTGACGGGCTAAACAAGTATGAATTTATCTTATGCACAATATAAGACATATCTAGTTTTTTATTATTATAGACAATTTCATTCGTTTAACGTGAAATCGCCAGATATAAAAACCGGAGAAAATTGTCACACCGTAGTATAAAAAGTACACATTGTAGTACTTTTCGACTGACTTAAGTTGTTAATATGATATGCAATAAAACACATTTTTAAAAATTTTTAGGGAGCATTTTGGCGCTACTTGTGGTATACTACATTGAAGACTATAGAAAAGTTTTTTTGTCATATTGCAAATTTTAGTCAGGAAAATCGACACATAAATATTTGCATATGTTCATTTAAATTTTTTCTAGATTTATCGACTGATTAACTGATTCAGGAGAAACAGCCATGGAAAAAGAAGAATTTTCGGCTTCCAGGAAAAAACTTGGCAAAACTCAGAAACAGCTCGCCCAACTTCTTGGAATGGCCCTGAAAACAGTACATAGCTATGAACAGGGATGGCGGAAGATTCCCACGCACATTGAGCGTCAAATGTTTTTCCTTCTCTGTAAGCAGCGCTCGCGTCATAAAACGCTTACCCCTTGTTGGGAGACAAAAGAGTGTGACATGAAACTCGAATGCCCGGCTTGGGAGTTTCAAAGCGGCCACCTTTGCTGGTTTATGTGTGGTACCAAGTGCGAGGAAGTGCAAGGCTTGACCAATGAAGAAAAGCTTCAGAAATGTAAGAGTTGTGAAATTCTGACTTCGCTTCTTAGTGAATAGTGGTTATTATTGCACGTCATAGTAACAAAATCGGCAAACCCAAAGAGGTGAAAGAGATGCCTATTTACGAATATGAGTGCAATAACTGCAAAACAAAATTCGAGACAATTGTCTCAATAAGTTCTAAAGACAATATCGCCTGTGAAAAGTGTGGAAGTGAAGATACCCGCAAGCTGATTTCCGCCATGGGTATTAAGGTTTCTTCAACATCCGATAGTATTTCTGGCTGTCAACCGAGGGGAGGATTTTCCTGAGGATAATTGAGCAACCGGTCGGTTACTATCATATTATACTCATTCACTACTCACTGCTGCCTTCTTCACCAAAGTCAAATAACATTTCGTTTTTCTTTAGAAGACCGTGTTTTTCTCGAGCTAGTCTTTCAAAATATTCAATATCGCTGTATATTTTATCAATTTCCTGCTGCAAAGCAGCATTTTGCTGTTCGAGTTCCTGTTTTTGCTGACGAAGAGCTTCAAGTCGGCTTCGCTCCTTCTGTACGGTAATAAACCCCATCTCAGGAGCAAAAAGCAGCCATGAAAGCGCCAGGACAACCAGAATGGCAACGACCTTCATCAACCTGCTACGCTGCAGCGGCGAAAGTTTGCTGTGGATTTTCTTCTTCATGAACCCTAACTTTTTACAACAATATGGATACTTCCACTCCACCGAAACTCTACCTGGTCAGCAGCTGTCTGGTTGGACTGTGTACTCGCTATGATGGCAAATCTCTCGTGAATGTACCATGCCAAAATCGCTTGTGCGACAACATTTACATTCCGGTTTGTCCAGAACAGCTGGGCGGCCTGACCACACCACGAGAGGCAGCCGACATTATTTCCGGGGATGGTCATGACGTTCTTGCCGGTCGGGCTAAAGTGATAACCAAGAGCGGTGTTGATGTGACCGCAGCCTTTATCCATGGGGCAAAGCAGGTACTGCATATTGCTTCAAGCCAAGCCATCAATGGAGTGTTTCTTAAGGCACGCAGCCCATCCTGTGCAGTCTATAACAATATCGGCGTCACTGCTGCTCTCCTGCAAGAAAATGGCTTTGCCCTGGAAGAATTCTAAAATCACCAAATTCGCGCAAAAGTCCGGTTAGTTATTTTGGCTGAAATCGAGCCAGGCGAAACATCTTACCTCGGGTGTTCTGAATGAAGCGCCCTTGGGGTGCAGGCAATTTCTGATCTCCACCTGTTACTCTATTCGCTTACCGGAGGATAAAATTATGGCCATATTGAAAATTTCCGTCAAGTAAGCTCTGATTCCGGGAAAATGCAGACTTTAAGAGGGTAGTTTTGGGATGTAAACTATTTGATGCGCATGATCATCAGAATAACGATACCCGCCTCATAGAGCAGATAGAGCGGGCCTCCCATGAGCGACATGTTGACGATATCGGGAGTCGGGGTAAGTAGAGCTGCGACGATGGCCATGAGCAGCAGGGCGTATCTCCTATTACGTTCAAAAAATGCCCGCGTCACTATCCCTACCTTTGCAAGAAAAATCATAAAAACAGGGAGTTCAAATATTATCCCGAAGGCAAGGATGAAAACCGTGGTAAAATTGACAAATCGTCCTACTGAAATCACCGGCTGGAGCTCTTCGGAACCGAAGCCAAGAAGAAATTTAATGCCGAAGGGCAATGTGATAAAATAACAAAACAACGTACCACTGTAGAACAGCAGGCAGGTAAACAGAATAAAAATGAACGACTGGGTTTTGCTCACTCCGAAGGGTTTGCCGATAGCACTCCAGATCACCTTTACACACCAGGGCATAAGAAAAAACAGCGAACAGAAAAGTGCCAGTTTCACATGTGCCAGGAAGGGTCCGGCAACGGAGAAAAAATAAAGCTTATCGGCCAAGTGATTTTGAACCATGGCCAGCAATTGAGGTGCCAGAAAAAATATGGCCACGGTAATGAGAGCGATTGCCGCCCCCAGAGCCCGAATTGATTTCCGAATCTCTTTGAGAATTATAACAAGGTTATTATTTACTTCCATACTCGTTGCTGCAGAGTTTGTAACGGTCCGTTAGTCATAATCATGCAACTCATATATAATCATACCTCATTCGCTGCGGTGCTAATGCCAATAAACCAGCCAGGGAACAGTGAGCAGACAGGCAATACTTCGTTGGCTAAATTCTGTATACCGATATCTTAGAAGGTGGTCGATTGATCCGGAATGTGGGATTTCGTGATTTAAAACGGCAAACCATATTCTCCGGCAGAAGATAGCAGACCGCAGCAAAGAAAGCAATTATCATGGGCACTACACCCACATTTCTCCCTTTGCCACTCATGGGTCTTAAACGACAGTGCCGAAAAGTTTTGCCGCTGCCTTCGCCGCCACATTGCTTACTCCCTATACAAAATGCAATGATACAATTAGATCTTGAGAATTTATTGTTTCTGCGGGCCTTGGATCAACTTCACAAGAACACAAACATTAATTTGTATACTGCTAGTTTCAGAGGTTGCTTTACCATACCAGCCATGATATTTATTTTTGCTGTACAACTATGCTTTTCGTAATAAATTTGACAGACAAAACGATCCCGATCAACAACTCAACCATGTAAAGACAATCATTATGCTCGAACTACGATTCCTCAGAGAAAATATAGATTTCGTCAAAGAAAAAACGGCTAAGCGTGGTGTTTCCACAGAGAAGCTCGACGAGTTCATTGCTGTGGATCAGCAGCGTCTCGAAATTCTATCCGAGGTAGAAAGCCTGAAAAATGCCCGCAACACCGTCTCCAAGGAAATCGCTACACTCAAACAGGGTGGTGAGGAAGAGCAGCGCAAAGCGGAACCACTCATTGCCGAAATGAAGGCAACCAGTGGAAGAATCAAAGAACTGGATGGTGAACTTGCCGCTGTCCAGGAACGGCTGCAGGAAATCGTTCTGGGCATACCCAATATCTGTGATGATTCAGTTCCGGAGGGCCAGGATGACTCCGATAACGTCGAGATTAAAACATGGGGAGACAAACCCTCCTTTTCTTTCACACCGAAACCGCATTATGAGTTGGGAGAGAATC